>JAQUDN010000126.1 GCA_028685665.1 Burkholderiaceae bacterium
GGGGGGGGGGTGGGTGGGCGGGGCATGCGGGGCTTCGCTATCCTTGGGGCGAGGGGCAGCGCAGTCGCTGCGGTGGGCTGAGGTGAAGGGCCCCATCACGGTGTGCAAAGGGGTCGCGTGTCTGAATTGAAACAATTGCTGCAAGGGCTGATGTCGGAAGCCGCCTGCCTGGTGACGGTGCAGTCTATCCAAGGATCGGTGCCCCGGGAGGTCGGCGCCTGGATGGCGGTGTTCGCCGCGCACACGGTGGGCACGGTGGGGGGCGGCCATCTGGAGCACCAGGCCATCGCCGAGGCCCGGCGCCGCTTGTCGGGACGTCCGGGGCCGGCGCGGCTGCGGTGGGCCCTGGGGCCGCGCCTGGGCCAGTGCTGCGGTGGCGTGGCCTGGCTGGGATTCGAACCCGTCACCCAGGGCGATGCTCCGCGTCTGGCGGCCCGTTGGGCCCCTCGCGGGCACCCGGTGGCCTTGTTTGGCGGCGGCCATGTGGGGCAGGCCCTGGTCCGCGCGCTCGCCCCCCTGCCTTTTGCCGTGACCTGGATCGACAGCCGCGAGGGGGTGTTCGCTGAGAGGGCGTCCCAGGCGGCGGCGTGCGAGCACTCCGATCCGGTGCACCAGGCCGTTCCTGCCTTGGTTCCGGACAGCCGGGTCCTGGTCATGAGCTTCAGCCATGCCGAGGATTTCGAGGTGGTCGTGGCCTGCCTGCGGCGCCAGCGCCATCGGCGGGATCTGCCCTTCATCGGCCTGATTGGCAGCCAGACCAAATGGGCCGCGTTTTCCAGCCGCCTGCGCGCGCAGGGATTCACGCCCCAGGAACTCCAGCAGGTGACCTGCCCGATCGGTGTCGCGGGCATCCAGGGCAAACAGCCGGCCGTGATTGCGGCTGCCGTGGCCGCCCAGTTGCTCCAGACCCTGCCGGTCCCGCCTGAGGTCCGGCAGGGAAAACCCCGGTAGCCCGAGGCCGTCTGGAGAAAGTCCACTGGCTACAATTTGCCGACAAACCCGCACAGTCCTGGCCTGGCGGGTTTTTTGCTAAGGGGACAGGACGTGCCAAGGGCCGTTGATTGCTGTGCCCGTGTGGGGCATGGCGCACCAAAAAAGGGTTTTCTATGGACATTTTGCTGCAGCAGATCGTCAACGGTCTGGTTTTGGGCAGCATGTACGCCTTGATAGCCTTGGGCTACACCATGGTGTACGGCATTATTCAGCTCATCAATTTCGCCCATGGCGAGGTGCTGATGATCGGCGCTCTGACCAGTTGGAGCTGCATTGGCCTGATGCAGCAGGCCCTGCCCGGGGCCCCCGGCTGGCTGGTCCTGCTGCTGGCGACCGTGATTGCCTGCGTGGTGGCGGCGGCGTTGAATTTCGTGATTGAAAAGGTGGCCTACCGGCCTTTGCGCAGCAGCCCGCGGCTGGCCCCCTTGATCACGGCCATCGGGATGTCGATCCTGCTGCAGACCCTGGCCATGATCCTCTGGAAACCCAATTACAAACCCTACCCGACCCTGCTGCCCAGCACCCCGTTCGAGGTGGGTGGCGCCTTTATCACGCCCACCCAGGTCCTGATCCTGGGGGTCACCGCGGTTGCCTTGGCTTCGTTGATGTACCTCGTCCACTGCACCCGGCTGGGGCGGGCGATGCGTGCCACGGCCGAAAACCCCCGCGTCGCCTCCCTGATGGGCGTGCGGCCCGACATGGTGATTTCCGCCACTTTCGTCATTGGGGCCCTGCTGGCGGCGATCGCCGGTGTGATGTATGCCTCCAACTACGGAACGGCACAGCACACCATGGGCTTTTTGCCCGGGCTCAAGGCCTTCACTGCGGCGGTGTTTGGCGGGATCGGCAATCTGGGCGGTGCCGTGGTGGGGGGCTTGCTGCTGGGCCTGATCGAGTCGATCGGCTCAGGCTATATCGGGACCCTCACCGGGGGCGTGCTGGGCAGCCACTACACCGACATCTTTGCGTTCATCGTGCTCATCATCATCCTGACGCTGCGCCCCTCGGGCCTGCTGGGTGAGCGTGTGGCCGATCGCGCCTGAGGAGGCCACGCCATGAAACACACCAAAATCCAATGGCTCCTGGGGGCGTTGGTCCTGCTGGTCCTTCCTTTGGTCCTGCAGTATTTCGGCAACGCCTGGGTGCGTATTGCCGACCTGGCGCTGCTCTACGTGATGCTGGCGCTGGGCCTGAACATCGTGGTGGGTTACGCGGGCCTGCTGGACCTGGGCTATGTGGCTTTTTATGCCGTGGGGGCCTACCTGTTTGGCCTGATGGCCTCCCCGCACCTGGCCGACAACTTTGCGGCTTTTGCCGCCCTGTTCCCGCAGGGGCTGCACACGTCCTTGTGGCTGGTGATCCCGCTGGCGGCCTTGTTGGCGGCTTTTTTTGGGGTGTTGCTGGGGGCGCCCACGCTCAAGTTGCGCGGGGATTACCTGGCCATCGTCACCCTGGGTTTCGGAGAAATCATCCGAATCTTCCTGAACAACCTCGACCATCCCGTCAACCTGACCAACGGTCCCAAAGGCCTGGGCCAGATCGATTCGGTCAAGATTTTCGGCCTGGACCTGGGGCGGCGCCTCGAACTGGGCAGCCTGGAGATCAGTTCCGTCACCCTCTACTACTACCTGTTTCTCTTCCTGGTGGTGGTCAGCATCGTGGTTTCCGCCCGTTTGCAGAACTCCCGCATCGGCCGCGCCTGGATGGCCATCCGCGAAGACGAGATCGCGGCCAAGGCCATGGGCATCAACACCCGCAACATGAAGCTGCTGGCCTTTGGCATGGGGGCGTCGTTCGGCGGGGTGTCGGGAGCGATGTTTGCGGCCTTCCAGGGCTTTGTCTCGCCGGAGTCGTTCAGCCTGACCGAGTCGGTCATGGTGGTGGCGATGGTCGTTTTGGGCGGCATCGGCCACATTCCCGGGGTCGTCCTGGGGGCGGTGTTGCTGGCCTCCCTGCCCGAGGTGCTGCGCTACGTGGCCGGGCCGCTCCAGGCCATGACCGACGGGCGGCTGGATGCCGCCATCTTGCGGCAGCTGTTGATTGCCCTGGCCATGATCACCATCATGCTGCTGCGCCCGCGTGGCCTGTGGCCTTCGCCGGAGCATGGCAAGAACCTGGGGACCCGCCTTGAACACGGCAGAAAGTGACGACATGGCAGTGAAATCCAACGATGTGGTGCTCAGGGTCTCCGGTATTTCCAAGCGCTTCGGGGGCTTGCAGGCGTTGTCGGATGTCGGCATCACCATCGCCCGTGGCCAGGTCTACGGCCTGATCGGACCCAACGGGGCGGGCAAGACCACGTTTTTCAATGTGATCACGGGGCTGTACACGCCCGACAGCGGTCGCTTCGAGCTGGCGGGGCGCCCCTACCAGCCGACGGCCGTGCACGAAGTGGCTCGTGCTGGCATTGCCCGCACCTTTCAGAACATCCGGCTGTTTGCCGAAATGACGGCCCTCGAGAACGTGATGGTGGGGCGGCATGTCCGCACCCGCTCCGGCTTGCTGGGGGCTGTGCTGCGCACGCCGGGCTTTCGGGCCGAAGAAGCGGCCATCGCCCAGCGTGCGCGGGAATTGCTCGATTACGTCGGCATCGGGCCCTATGCCGATTTCAAGGCCCGCACCCTGTCGTATGGCGACCAGCGCCGCCTGGAAATCGCCCGCGCCCTGGCCATCGACCCGCAGCTGATTGCGCTCGACGAGCCGGCCGCGGGCATGAATGCCACCGAAAAAGTCCAGCTGCGTGAACTCATCGACCGCATTCGCAAGGACCACCGCACCATCTTGCTGATCGAGCACGACGTCAAGCTCGTGATGGGCCTGTGCGACCGGGTGACGGTGCTCGACTATGGCAAACAGATTGCCGAAGGAACGCCGGCCACCGTGCAGAAAAACGAAAAAGTGATTGAAGCCTATCTGGGCACCGGAGGACATTGAGCATGGCCGAAACATCCAGCACGGTGCTGCTGAAAGTCCGTGGCTTGCAAGTCGCCTATGGCGGGATCCAGGCGGTGAAGGGCGTGGATTTCGAGGTCCGCGAGGGCGAGCTGGTCTCGCTCATCGGCTCCAATGGGGCTGGCAAGACCACCACCATGAAAGCCATCACCGCCACCCTGGGGTTTGCCGGGGGCGACATTGCCTACCTGGGGCACAGCATCCGCGGCCTGGGTGCCTGGGATCTGGTGGCCCGGGGGCTGGTCATGGTGCCTGAAGGCCGCGGGGTTTTCGCGCGCATGAGCATCACCGAGAACCTGCAGATGGGCGCCTACCTGCGCCGCGACAAAGCGGGGATTGCCGCCGATATCGACAAGATGTTCACCTTGTTCCCGCGTCTGCGCGAACGCAAGGACCAATGGGCCGGCACCCTGTCCGGGGGCGAGCAGCAGATGCTGGCCATGAGCCGTGCCCTGATGGCCCAGCCCAGGCTGCTGCTGCTGGACGAGCCCTCCATGGGCCTGTCGCCCATCATGGTGGACAAGATCTTCGAGGTGGTGCGCGACGTGTATGCCATGGGCGTGACCGTGCTGCTGGTCGAGCAGAACGCCAGCCGTGCCCTGGCCATCGCCGACCGCGCCTATGTGATGGAGTCCGGGGCCATCACCATGGCCGGGACCGGGCAGGCCATGCTGCACGACCCCAAGGTCCGGGCCGCGTATCTGGGCGAATAGCCGGTCGGCCGTCGAAGGCCCTGGGGCCACGCGAGGGGCTTTTTCGGGGCTTTGGGGGGGATCGAAAGGGACGGTTAAACTCGCGCCCACCTTCATTTGTCATGCTTTTGACATTGATTTGTCACATCTTTGTCATTTTCGTCCCAGATCCAGCCCAGGAGCTTCCATGCTGTTTGCCAAGTTGTTGCCGCGCGAAGGCAATTTTTTCGAAATGTTCAACCAGCATGCGGACCACATCGTCGCTGCCGCCTATGCGTTTTCCAAGCTGGTGAGCAATTACAACGACCCCCATTTGCGCGACAAATACAACCGGGATGTGGACAACGCCGAGGAGGCCGCCGACCGGATCACGAACGAGGTGAACAAGGCGATCCACAAAACCTTCATCACCCCGATTGACCGCGAGCAGATCCACGCCTTGATCAATGCCATGGATGACGTGGCCGATCTGATCCAGGATTCGGCAGAGACCATGGCCTTGTACGACGTCCGTGTCATGACCGAAGAGATCACCCGCCTGACCGATCTGAGCGTGCGCTGCTGCGAGCGCCTGCGCCACGCCGTCACCCTGCTGGACAAGATCGCCGATCCTGCCGTGGCCGAAGCGGCGCTCAAGACCTGCGACGAAATCGACACCCTGGAATCGGATGCCGACCGCATTCTGCACAGCGCCCTGAGCCACCTGTTCCGCGAGGAGCCCGATGTGCGGGAACTCATCAAGCTCAAGGCCATTTACGAACGGCTGGAGACCATCAGCGACAAGTGCGAGAACGTGGCGCACATCATTGAGGGCATCGTCCTCGAGAACTCCTGATCGATCGGACTGACAAGCATGCAAACCGTACAAACGGCTCTGTGGGTGGTGGCCCTGCTCGTGGCGCTGGCCCTGCTGTTCGACTTCATGAACGGCTTTCACGATGCTGCCAACTCGATTGCCACCGTCGTGTCCACCGGGGTTCTCAAACCCGCGCAAGCGGTGTTGTTTGCCGCCTTTTTCAATGTGGTGGCGATCCTGGTCTTCCACCTGAGCGTGGCCGCCACGGTGGGCAAGGGCATTGTCCAGCCCGGGGTGGTGGACACCCATGTGGTGTTCGGTGCCCTGGTCGGGGCCATCACCTGGAACGTGATCACCTGGTACTACGGCATTCCCAGCAGCTCCTCCCATGCCCTGATCGGCGGGATCGTGGGGGCGGTGATTGCCAAGGCGGGGGCGGGGTCCCTGGTCTCGGGCGGCATTCTCAAGACCGTGGCCTTCATCTTTGTGTCGCCCTTGCTGGGCTTTCTGCTGGGCTCGCTGATGATGGTGATCGTGGCCTGGATCTGCCGGCGCGCACGCCCCGGCAAGGTGGACAAGTGGTTCCGGCGCCTGCAACTGGTGTCGGCAGGGGCTTACAGCCTCGGGCATGGCGGTAACGATGCGCAGAAAACCATCGGCATCATCTGGCTCTTGCTGATTGCGACAGGCTATGCCTCGGCCTCGGATGCTTCACCACCCACCTGGACGATCCTGAGCTGCTATTTCGCGATTGGTTTGGGCACCATGTTCGGGGGGTGGCGCATCGTCAAAACCATGGGGCAGAAGATCACCAAGCTCAAGCCCGTGGGCGGATTCTGTGCGGAAACCGGCGGTGCGCTGACCCTGTTCCTGGCCACAGCCTTGGGGATTCCGGTGTCCACGACCCACACCATCACGGGTGCGATCGTCGGTGTGGGCTCCACCCAGCGCGCCAGTGCCGTGCGCTGGGGCGTGGCGGGCAACATCATCTGGGCCTGGATTCTGACGATCCCTGCCAGCGCCTTTGTGGCCGCGGTGGCCTACTGGATCAGCCTGCAGCTCTTTTAAGGCGTTTCTCGTTTTTGATAGCAATAAACGCTGGCTGCATCAGCTTCAAAGCCCCTTCGGATGGTTTTTTCGAAGGGGCTTTTTTGGGGGCGTCGGCTTATTGCGAGATCTTGCGGGCTTCGTCGATCTGGTATTCAAAGTAGCGCTGGAAACTGAAGGCAATGCTGGCCATGAGCACGGTGGTGCCACACAGCAAGGCCAGGGCGATGGCGAAGATGGTGAACCAGTGGGTCTGGCCCGGAGCGGCATCGGGGGCTGCCTGCGGGTTGTAGCGGGCATTCCATTGCTCGGGGGCCATCAGGCCATACAGGATGCCGCGCAAGGCACAGCCGGCGATGGTGAAGCCCAGCAGCGGAATCAGGTACCAGCTGGCCTGGTCGTCCTGCCCGAGTTGCTGCACCCGCTGGATGCCGTACAGGCCCAGGGCGGTGGGAATCGGCAGCAGCCAGCCCAGCATGTCGGTGAGGCCATGCAGGTAGAAGCGGTGCAGGCCCAGGGGGCCGCCCAGAAAGGCCAGCCAGGCTGCCAGGGTTTTGTTTTTCATGCGCGGATTATTCCGGGGAAGTCGTGTCGCCCGCGCCCAGGGGTTTTTCCATCAGCACGATGTCGCGCCAGGCGCCGAATTTCCAGCCGACCGAGCGCATGACGCCAACGTCGGTGAAGCCGAGCGCACGGTGCAGGCCGATCGATCCCGTATTGGCCGAGTCCCCGATCACCGCCAGCAGCTTGCGCACGCCCGCCGCTTCGGCCTGGGTGGCCAGCGCGGCCAGCAATTGCCGCCCCAGGCCCTGGCCGCAGGCGCTGTCGGCGATGTAGATCGAGTCTTCGGCCGAAAAGCGGTAGGCGGGGCGGGGTTTGAACCAGTTGGCATAGGCAAACCCCAGCACCTGGCCACCGTCTTCGATCACCAGCCAGGGCAGGTTGCGGGCGAGAACGTCGGCACGGCGGCCGGCCATGTCGGCTTCGGTGGGAGGCTCTATTTCAAAGGTGCCCGTACCTTGGAGGACATGGTGGGCGTAGATGGCGGTGATGGCGGCGATGTCGCCGTCGGTACTGGGTCGGATGATGGGCATTGCAAAAGGGAAGTGGATATAATCGCGGACTTTGCAGCGTGTCGCTGGCCGGGTGGCCATGTCGCGTGTCTCAAGCGTTGCGAATACTGTGTAGCCCGATACGATGAGTACGTGCGCACCACCCGAAGGATAAATCATGGTCGTCATTCGACTCTCCCGCGGCGGTTCCAAAGGCCGTCCTTTCTTCAACATCGTTGTGGCTGACAAGCGCGTCCGCCGCGATGGCCGCTTCATCGAGCGCATCGGTTTTTACAACCCCACCGCCAAGGACAGCGAAGAAGGCCTGCGCATCACGCAAGACCGTCTCGCATACTGGACCGGCGTGGGCGCCCAGACCTCCCCTACCGTGGACCGTCTGATCAAGCAAGTCGCCAAGAAGGCTGCTTAAAAGCTCCCCCAAGGGCGGGATTCGTCAGCGTGCCTGGCGAATCCCGCCTTTTCTTTTTTGTTGCACACCATGCCCACTTCCCTGACCCTTGCTCCTGCTGAATTGCCCTCCGATGCCATCGAGGTGGGGCGTATCGCCGATGCGTGGGGGGTGAAAGGCTGGTTCAAGGTGTTGCCGTACAGCAGCAACCCCGAGGCCCTGTTTGCCGCCAAGCAGTGGTATCTGCAGCCTTCCGAGCGCGGGGCCAAGACCTTTAGCGGCACGGTGTTGTTGCCGATCCGCCAGGCCAAGGACCATTCCGGCGGGGTGGTCGCCTGGGCGCAAGGGGTCGATGACCGCGATGCGGCCGAGGCCCTGCGCGGTGCGCGCATCTTCGTGCCCCGCGCCCACTTTCCCTCGGCGGGCACGGACGAGTATTACTGGGTCGATCTGATCGGTTTGAACGTGGTCAACCGTGAAGGCGTGGCGCTGGGCCAGGTGCGCGACCTGCTCACCACGGGGCCGCAGACCGTGCTGGTGCTGGCCTATGAGCAGGACGGCAAGCCGCAAGAACGCATGATTCCTTTCGTGGCGGCCTTTGTGGACCAGGTGGAGTTGCCCGAGAAGCGCATCACCGTCGATTGGCAGCCTGACTATTGACCGGGCCGCCGGTCCGTGTGCGCCCCATGCGCTTTGACATCATCACCCTGTTCCCCGAGCTGTTTGCGCCGTTTTTGCTCACCGGCGTGACCCGCCGGGCCTACGCCAGTGCCCAGGTCGATGTGCGCTTGTGGAACCCCCGCGACCATGCCGAGGGCAATTACCGGCGTGTGGACGATCGCCCCTTCGGAGGCGGCCCCGGCATGGTCATGATGCCCGAGCCGCTTTCGCGCTGCCTGGCTGCCATCCGTGCCGATCGTGCCGAGGCCGAGGGGGGCAGGGCGCCGGTCGTCTTGTTTTCCCCGATCGGCGAGACCCTGAACCATGCCGCGGTCGAGCGCTGGTCCGCCAGTGCGGGGGCGGTCTTGCTCTGCGGCCGCTATGAGGGCATTGACCAGCGCTTCATTGACGCCCATGTCGATGTCCAGCTCAGCCTGGGGGATTTCGTGCTCTCGGGCGGTGAGATCGCCGCCATGGCCTTGCTCGATGCCGTGGCGCGCCTGCAGCCGGGCGTGTTGCACGACGAAGGCAGCCACCAGTTCGACAGCTTCAATCCGGCCCTGGATGGCCTGCTCGACTGCCCCCACTACACCCGGCCCGAAGCGTGGGCGGGGCGTGCGGTGCCCGCCGCGCTGATGTCGGGGCACCATGCCCAGATCGAGCGCTGGCGCCGCGATCAGCGCCTGAAGGTCACCGCCGAGCACCGCCCCGATTTGATCGAGGCGGCCCGGCTGGCAGGGCGCCTCGGGGCTGCCGATGAGGCGGTCTTGGCCCGGTGTGATTGAACGGGCTATAATCACGGGCTTTTCGATCCTCTGGCCGGCCGCTTTGCTTGGGAGTCTTTCCCGCAAAGCCTTGAGACGTCAATCCCGACGCTGCCATTTTTGGCGCGGACACGATCGTTGGATGTAACCATGAATCTGATCCAGATCCTTGAAGCGGAAGAAATCGCCCGCCTCAACAAGACCATTCCCGAATTCGCCCCTGGTGACACCGTCATCGTGAGCGTGAACGTGGTGGAAGGTACCCGCAAGCGCGTGCAGGCTTACGAAGGTGTGGTGATTGCCAAGCGCAATCGCGGCCTGAACAGCGGTTTCACCGTGCGCAAGATCTCCAGCGGCGAAGGCGTGGAGCGTACGTTCCAGACCTACAGCCCCCTGATTGCCGGCATCGAAGTCAAGCGCCGCGGTGACGTGCGCCGTGCCAAGCTGTACTACCTGCGTGAGCGCAGCGGCAAGTCGGCACGTATCAAGGAAAAGCTGCCTTCGCGCGTCAAGGTGGCGGCCCCTGCTGCATAAGGCACAGGCCACTCCTGACCCGAGCCGCTACAGCGTCTGCCTGTAGCGGCTTTTTGTTTTTTGCAGCGTCTTTTTTGTGGGATTGACCGTGCGTTCATCCTCTGCGTCCCCTGCTGTCCTCCCGCCAGCGACGGCCCCTCTGTCCCCTCTGCCCGATTTCGATCCGCGCCAGGTTCCGGTGGTGGGCGTGGACCGGCATCTGCCGGCCGTGCCTCCCCAGGCTTATACCCCGCAGGCTTTGCGGGA
>JAQUDN010000009.1 GCA_028685665.1 Burkholderiaceae bacterium
AGGCGGGGCTGGCCGACAAAGTTCACCACCCGGTTGCACTCGGTGCGGCCCATGAGTTCGGTGGCATCGCGCTTGGACGTGCCTTCCACCAGGATGCGCTGCACCGTGCCCACCCGGCTTTCGCTGATGGACTTGATGTTGCCGTTGATCACGGCCTGCAAATGCTGCAGCCGGCGCAGCTTGACGTCTTGCGGCGTGTCGTCGTGCAGGCTGGCGGCCGGGGTGCCGGGGCGAGGGCTGAAGATGAAGCTGAAGCTGTTGTCGAAGTGGATGTCGTCGATCAGCTTCATCATTTTCTGGAAGTCTTCTTCGGTCTCGCCGGGGAAGCCGACGATGAAGTCGCTGCTCATCGCCAGGTCGGGGCGGATGGCGCGCAGCTTGCGGATGGTGCTCTTGTATTCCATGGCGGTGTAGCCGCGCTTCATGGCCATCAAGATGCGGTCCGAGCCGTGCTGCACGGGCAGGTGCAGGTGGCTGACCAGCTTGGGAAGGCGCGCATAGGCCTCGATCAGGCGGGGCGTGAACTCGTTGGGGTGGCTGGTGGTGTAGCGGATGCGTTCGATGCCCGGGATCTCGGACACGTACTCGAGCAGCAGGGCGAAGTCGGCGATTTCGGCGGTCTCGCCCATTTTTCCCAGGTAGGCGTTCACGTTCTGGCCGAGCAAGGTGATTTCCTTGACGCCCTGGTCGGCCAGGCCCGCCACTTCGACCAGCACATCGTCAAACGGCCGGCTGACTTCTTCGCCGCGCGTGTAGGGCACCACGCAGTAGCTGCAGTATTTGGAGCAGCCTTCCATGATCGAGACAAAGGCGCTGGCGCCTTCGACACGGGCGGGGGGCAGGTGGTCGAATTTTTCGATCTCAGGAAAGCTGATGTCCACCTGGGGGCGGTTCTGTTGCTCCCGTTGTGAGAGCAACTCAGGCAAGCGGTGCAAGGTCTGGGGGCCAAAAACGACATCCACATAGGGCGCGCGCTGGATGATCTCGGCCCCTTCCTGGCTGGCCACGCAGCCGCCCACGCCGATCTTCACGCCCTTGGCCTTGAGGTGTTTGATGCGGCCGAGGTCACTGAAGACTTTTTCCTGGGCCTTTTCGCGCACCGAGCAGGTGTTGAACAGGATCAGGTCGGCCTCATCGACGTTCTGGGTGGGTTCGTAGCCCTGGGCGGCGTGGAGCACATCGGCCATCTTGTCCGAGTCGTACTCGTTCATCTGGCAGCCGAAGGTTTTGATAAAGACTTTTTTGGACATGGTCAAGGCAATCGAAAAAGAGGGTCCGCGGGTCGCAGGGGACCTGGGACGGGTGGCGTGGCGGGATGGCGGGGGCCGGGCCCCCACCGGTTTATGGGGGGGTGGTGTCGGACGCAGCGCGGAAGTTGCGCTCGACGAAGTCGCTGCCCTGGCGGGGCTGCTCGGCTTCGCGGGGATTCAGGATCCACGCGGTCTGCAGCAGGCCGGTGCTGGCTTCGATCAGGTAGTTGACCTGGAAGGTCTGGCCCAGCACGGTGTGGGCCAGGACCAGCTGGTTTTGCGGGCTGAACAGCCGCATACCCGGGGCCATGCGCAGGGCGCGTCCGTTGAGGGTGGCGTCCGAGGGGCTGTTCAGGACCAGGTGGCCGCGCAGCGCGGCTTCGGGAAAGTTGCGGGCATTGCCCAGCCCAGGAGGCACCTGGGCCTGGAGGGGCCAGGCCGTCAGGGCGAGGGCGGCACCCAGGGCGCAGGCCAGGCTGCGCCAGCGGGGGTGGGGCGGGACGGAAACAGGGCGGGGCAGGGGGCAGCGGTTCATGGTGTTCATCCAGGGGCTGGGGGACGCATTCTAAAGGGCGCGCCCCGTCCCTGGGGGCTCAGTCGGCGTAGCGGCGCAGCACGTAGGTGCCTGGCGCATCGCACAGCACCTGGGCCGGATCGATCGCCGGTGGCGGCACCGCAGGGCTGGAGCGCTCTTTGAGCCAGGCGCTCATCGCGGTCCACCACGAGCCTTCGTAGCGGGGAGCCTGTGCGGCCCAGTCGTCCGGGCTGACCCAGGGATGGCCTTTGTCGACGCTGTCCATCTGGTAGCTGCGGTGCGGGTGGCCGGGTTCCGAGACGATGCCGGCGTTGTGCCCCCCTGCGGCCAGGACGAAGGTGGTGTGCGTATCGGTCAGCAGGTGGATCTTGTAGACCGAGCGCCAGGGCGAGACATGGTCGCGCGCCGTGCCCACCACCAGCAGGGGCGCACTCAGGTTGATCAGGGCCACGCCCTCGTTGGCCACCCGGTAATGGCCAATCGCCAGGGCATTGTTCAGGAACAGCGAGGAGAGGTACTCGGAGTGCATGCGCTCTGGCAGGCGGGTCACGTCGGCGTTCCAGCTCATCATGTCGTTGCCCACCTCGTCCTGCCCCAGCAGGTAGCGGCGGGTGTTGCGCGACCAGACCAGATCGCGCGAATTCAGAAACTGGAACGAGCCCCCCATGGCCTTGCCCGAGAGATAGCCTGTGTTGGCCATCGATTCGCGCAGGGTCTTGAGCTGGTCTTCGTCGATGAACACCCCCAGTTCCCCGGGTTCGCTGAAGTCCGTCTGGGCGGCCAGCAGGGTGACCGAGGCGAGCTGGGGCAGGGCGTCCGGTGGCACCGTGTCGCTGCGGCGCCGGTGGGGGGTGCTCGCCGAGAGGGCTGCGCGTTGCCGGCCCCCGAGCAGCGCCGCCACGATGGCCAGAAAGGTGCCGCCCAGGCAATAACCCAGGGCGTGGATGCGTTCGGCCCCGGTGCGCTGCTGGACCGCCGACAGGGCGGCCATCACGCCTTGCTGCAGGTAGTCCTGCATGCCCAGGTCCCGGTCGGCGGCCTCGGGATTGCGCCATGACAGGATGAACACCGTAAAGCCCTGCTGCACCAGGTAACGCACCATGGAGTTCTCGGGGGAGAGGTCCAGGATGTAGTACTTCATGATGCAGGACGGCACGATCAGCAGCGGCTCGGGGTGCACCTGCTCCGTGGTGGGCAGGTACTGGATCAGCTCGATCAGCGTATTGCGGAACACCACCTTGCCCGGGGTGGCCGCCACGTCGTGCCCCACGGCGAAAGGCAGGGGGGCGAGTGTGTCTTCCGTGCAGGCAGGGTCCCGGCAGAGCTGCTGGGCTTGCAGCTGGCGCCAGTCTTCCAGGTAGCGCTGCGCGCCTTTGATCCAGGTCTGCCCGCCCGAGGCGATCCCTGATTGCAGGACGGTCGGGTTGGTCCAGGGCCAGTTCGAGGGCGAGAGCGCATCCAGGCTCTGCCGGGCGAAAAAGTCCACCAGGTGGCGGTGGTGGTGGGTCATGCCATCGACCTGGGCGGCTTCTCGCCACCAGGCCTCGCTGGCCTGGAAGCCGGCCTTGAGTGCGCTGAAGGGCCAGTTTTGCCAGGCCGGATCGGCGAACCGGGTGTCGGGCACTTCGTGGTCGGGGGCATCGGCCCGTCCCTGTACACCGCGCAATGCGCCTTGCAGGCTGAGGGCCAGGGCTTGTTGGGCCAGATGGAGTTGGCGGCCCGGCGAAATCGCCAGGTGCATGGCCCAGTCGGCCTGTGCCAGGGCCAGCGAAATCGGGGACAGGCCCATGGCCAGGTCGGCCAGGCCGGCATGCACTTGATCGTCCAGCTTTTTCAGGGGCCGTTCGGTCGCATGGGAGGTCCAGGGAAGAGAGGGCATGGCGTGGTCCGGCAAGGAAGCCCGTGGGGCGCAGGGCACGATGGTAGCGGCTGCGTGGCGTGCGCCCCCGGTGCCGGCCGCGCTGCGCCCCGGGGCTGCCCAGGGTCCGCTCAGCGGGCGTAGTCGGCCAGGCTGAGCTGCCCCACGCCTGCAGCCAGCTTGAGGCGGGCGATCTGGTACTGCGTGGCGGCTTCCAGCCGCTGCTGTCCCGCCCGCGCCAGGGTGTTCTGGGCCGTGAGCAATTCAAGGATGTTGCCCACCCCGTCGCGGTAGCGTCCCGACGCAATGTCGAAGGCTTTGCGCGCCGATTGCCGCAGGTCGCTGGCGGTGGCCACCAGGTCCAGGGACGCGGTCAAGGTCTGGTAGCTGCGCCACACGTCCAGCTGGACCTGGAGTTCGGCCGCGTCCAGGGAGGCTTCCTTGGCGGTCTTGAGCTGGCTGGCCGCCTGCACCCGGGCCTCGCGCCCGAAGCCTTCAAACAGCGGGATGCTCAATTGCAGGTTGATCTGCTGGCTGCGCTGGAAGGTGTCGGTCGAGTTTAGGCCCAGCGAAGGCGGCTGGCCCAGCTGGTCGGTGCGCACGGCTTCGGCGCCCAGCAGCAGCTTGGGCAGGCCTTCGGCGCGGGTGGCGCGCAGGCGGGCATCCGCGGCCTGGACGGCCGCGCGGGCGGCCCGGACATCCGGATGGTCCCGCGTGGCGTCCTGGACGAGTTCGGCCACGGTTTTCCATTGCTGGCGGTTGGGCAGCTCATCGCCCGCAACGGGCAGCTGCAGGGGGGCTCCGGGCTGGGCGCCGATCAGCCGGGCCAGGGCGGCCTGGGCCAGCTGGGTGTCCAGGTCTGCCTGCATGCGTTCCAGGTGGGCCTGGCGGTGGGCGAGTTCGGCCTGCAGCTGGTCGCTCAGCGCCACGATGCCCGCCTGGTATTTGGCCTGGGCGGTGGCGGCACTTTGGCCCGCCAGGGTTTCGATCTCGATCTTGGACAGCCGGCTGGCCTCGGCCATGCGGGCGCTGTAATAGGCCTCTGAGGTGGTGAACAGCACCGATTGCCAGGTTCCGTCGTAACCCGCCTGGCTGGATTCGAGCAGGGCCGTGGCCTGGTCGAGCAGGGCGCTGCGCACCCCGAAGTCCAGCAAGGTCAGGCTGGCCTTGAGGCTGGCACTGCGTTGGCGGGGGCTGCTGTCCAGGTTGATCAGGGGGGCCAGCATGGGATCGTTCACCCGCGTGGACTGGCGGACTTTGCCCGCACCCAGCGTGGCATTGACCTGGGGCCAGTAGGCCGAGCGGGCCACTCCGATGTCCGCCTGCTGCACGCCGACCTGGGCCAGGGCTTCGCGGGTGCGCGGGCTGTGGCACAGGGCCAGCTGTACGGCCGTCAACAGATCCAGCGTGCCCTGGGGCAGGCGCGTGTCCCAGCACCGCAGAGCCCCGGTGTCCTTGCCGGGAGGCGCTGCGCTGGTCGCAGCCCGGGCCGGGGCCGGGGCCAGGCGCGCTGCGGTCGTGGGGCTGGGGGCCACGGCCGGGACTTTGGCCAGCAGCAGGGTCGATTGCAGGCGGAGCCCCGCAGGGGGCTCCGTGGCGGGCGGTTCGGTGCCGGTTTGTGCCAGGGCCAGGGCCACCGAGCCCAGGCCTGCCACACCCAGCAGCGTGGGGCGCCAGGCAGCCTGGCGCCAGGAGGGGGACGGCTTACGCATGGGCGAGGGCCTCCTGGGCCGTGAGGACTTTGCCCCCGGCCATGACCACGACCCGGTCGGCGCTGGCGATGGTTTCGGGGCGGTGGGCCACGATGACCCGGGTGACTTTCAGATCGTGGATGCTGTGGTTCACCATGGCCTCGCGCGCCACATCCAGGTGGCTGGTGGCTTCGTCGAGCAACAGGATCTGGGGCCGCTTGTAGAGCGCCCGGGCCAGCAGCACGCGCTGTTTTTGCCCTCCGGAGAGGGCGGACCCCATATCGCCAATGAAGGTGTTGTAGCCCATGGGCATGTGCTCGATGTCGGTGTCGATGGCGGCCATGCGGGCGCAGGTCTGCACCCAGGTGTAGTCCACCTGCGGATCGAAGAAGCTGATGTTGTCGGCAATCGAGCCGGCAAACAGCACATCGTCCTGCAGCACGGTGCCGACCATGCCGCGCAAGGGCCCCAGGCCCAGCCGCTGGATGTCGATGCCGCCGATCAGGATCTGGCCCGCGTTGGGCTGGCGGATGCCCAGCAAGGCGTTGACCAGGGTGGTCTTGCCACAGCCTGAGGGCCCGACGATGGCCACCGACTCCCCGGCTTCGATGCGCAGATTCACACCATCCAGCACCCAGGGCTCCCCATCGGCGTAGCGAAAGCGCAGGTCCTTGACCTCGATCACCGGCTCCAGGGTGGCCGTGTTGTGCGCCACGGTGTTCGTGTCGGGCTCGGTCTCGTGGAGCACCAGGTCGGCCAGGCGGGCGCCCTGCACTTCGAGCATGCGCATCTCCACAAACTTGTCGATCAGGCCGCTGACCCGTCCATTGAACTGCTCCTTGTAGGCCATGAAGGCCATCAGCACCCCCACGCTGAAGTTGCCGTCCATGACCAGCGTGGCCCCCAGCCAGATGATCAGGATGCGTTCCAGTCCGAACATCAGCCCGTTGATCAGGCCATACAGCACATGCAGCTTCTGGGTGCGCAGATCGGCATTGACCTGCTCGACCAGCAAGGTCAGCCAGGCGGAGCGGCGCTCGCCGTGGCGCTGGAACAGCTTGATGGTCTTGACGCCGCGCACCGTCTCCAGAAAGTGGCTTTGCTGCTTGGCGGCATGGACCAGCTGCTCTTCGGTGGCCATGCGCAGGGGGCGGTACCAGATCCAGCGCCCCAGGCCATAGACCGCCATGGCCGCCACGGCAATCCAGGCCAGCCGGGGGCTGTAGACGAACATCATCACCAGCGTCATGACGGCCATCAGGCCATCCAGGATGGCTTCCAGGAAGGACGTGGTCAGCGTGCGCTGGATCGAATCCACCGCGCCAAAGCGCGACACCACATCGCCAAGGTGGCGCTTCTCAAAATAATCGACGGGCAGCTTGAGCAGGTGCGTGAACACATTCGCCCGCCACTGCACATTGAGCGTGGTGGCCATGTGCATGATCACCCAGGAGCGCAGCGTGGACACGCCTTGCTGCATCAGCATCAGCATGCCGAACCCCACCGCCAGGGTGGTGAGCAGATTGCGGTCGCCCGTCAGGATGACGTTGTCGATCACCCATTGCATGAAGAACGGGCTGACCAGTGCAAACACCTCCAGCGCCCCGGCCAGCAGCAGGATCTGGCCGAAAGAGCGGTACAGGCCCTGCACTTCGCCCATCAGCGTGCGGAGTTTGATGCGCGGCGGAGGGGCCACCTTCTTGAAGCCGGCGTCTGGCCAGAACTCCACGGCCACACCCGTAAAACTGTCCGACACCTCGGACAGCGACAGCCGGCGCTCGCCCATGGCGGGGTCGTAGATCGTCACCGTCTGGCCCTGCACCGACTTCAGCACCACGAAGTGGTTGAAATTCCAGTGCAGGATGCAGGGCATGCGCAGGTCCGGGAGGTCCTCCAGATCCAGCTTCACGGGCCGGGTGCCCAGGGACAGCGCCGAGGCCATGTGCAGCAATTCATTGAGCTGCGTGCCCTTGATGGACACCGAGAACTGCCGCCGCAGGCTGGCCAGGTCGGTATGGTGCCCGTGGAAGCCGGCGATCATGCCGAGGCAGGCAATGCCGCATTCGCTGGCCTCGGTCTGCAGCATCAACGGCAGGCGTCTGCCAAATCCAAACGAAAGTTGTTCGAGCCACGCCATAAGGTCAGAGCTTTCCTGTGATGCTGTAGAGGGGTTCCAGAACCCATTCGTAGAGGCGGCGGGTGTCCTGCAGCACGTCGGCTTCCAGCAGCATGCCGGCCTGCAGGGCCTGGGGTTTGCCGTAGGCGGAGATGCTTTGGGCGTCCAGTGCCACGGTCACCCGGTAGATCGGGCCACCGCCCGCCGTATGGCCATCGGCCAGGGCGGGGATTTCGCGCGACAGCGAAGCGGTCTTGGGCACCGTCAGTACACGGCCATGGGCATGGCCGAATTTTTGATAGGGGTAGGCCTGGTAGCGCAGCAGGACCGGGTCGCCGGCTTTGACGAAACCGACCGCACGGCTGGGCACATAGAGTTCGGCCACCATCTTGGCGTTGGCGGGCACGATGCTCAGCAGCAAGGGGCTGTTGCCATCGATGGCCTGGCCCACCTCGGCCAGAACCGCCGTGGCAATGCCGTCGACCGGTGCGGTGATGGACAGGCGCCGGCGGCCTTCGCTTTCGGCCAACTCCTGGCCGGTGGACGAGAGGCCGCGCTTGAGCTCGGCCAGCTGGTTCGATCCCTTGTAGTCGAGGGTGGTCAGTTCATTGCGCAGCGTGGCCTGTTCCCGTTTCAGGCCGAGGAGTTCCCGTTCCACGGCTTGGAGGCGGCTGCGTTGATCCAGCAGCTCTGTCTGCTTCTGATCGGCCTGTTCCCGGGCGATGTATTCACGCGCCAGCAGGCTTTGGTAGTTGCTGGCGGCCTGGCTGGCCAGGGCCACGCGCTGGCGCTGGTGCTCGCGCTGGGTTTCCTGCAGCTTGATCTCTGCCCCCACGCTTTCCAGCCGTTTTTGCAAGGCCTGGCGTTCCTGGTCGAGCATCAACTGGGTCTGGCCGAGTTGCTTTTCGAGCGACTCGCGCCGCACGCTGACCTGCGCGCTGATGGCCGCCTGCACGCTGCCCAGCACGCTGCTCTCGCGTTCGCTGGACAGCACGAACAGCACCTCGTTGCGCTGCACGGCTTGGCCTTCTTTGACCCGTTTCTCCACCACCACGCCGGCCTGGGGGCTGGTGATCTTGACCAGGCCCGCATCCGGCACCAGCTGCCCGGACACTGTGCTGCGCTGGGTGTAGGTGCCCACGTACAGAAAGACCGCCACAGAGACTGCGCACGCCACGGCCAGGCCCGTGAGCAGCCGATAGCTCAGGGGGCGGGTCAGGACGATCCGACCAAAAGTCTGGGGGCGTTGCGCCTGGGCCGCGGCCACGCGAAACAAGGGGGTTTCACTCATGAGGGAAAGGGTGGATGGCTCGTCGGTTGGAAAACAAATGCCATGGAGGCGCGCGACCCCCGAGCATGGGGGCGGTTCATGACAAAAGAGCAGGATTCTCGCGCAATCGAGGGCGTCGAAGCCACCGGCGCAGAGCTGTGGGGCGGTTCTCCCAAAAAAGAAGGAGGGCCAAGGCCCTCCTTTGATGCTCCCATCACGCGAGGTGAGGGTGCCGTGCTGGAATTACTTCAGCAGGTTCAGGCCGAGCTTGCTCAGCAGGCCGCCCAGCAGGCCGGAGCTGCCCAGCAGGCCGGAGCCGCCCAGCAGGCCGTTCACTTGGTTGCCCAGGGGGGCGGTGGAACCGGTCAGGGAACCCACCAGGCCGGTGACCAGGCCGGTCACGGTGCTCAGCAGGCCGCCCAGCAGGCCGCCAACCAGGGGCAGGCCGCTCACGGTATTCACCAGGCCGGGAACCAGGCCGCCGAGTGCCAGGTCCAGAATGCCGCCGGACACGTGGGCGATTTCTTGCTTGTTGATTTCTTGAATAGCCATTTTTATTTCCGTTTCTTTGAAAACCACCAGGGGGTGGCGCCTTGGCCCGACAAGGGCCGTTCGTTGCACCCGCAGGGATCTACGAGTCACAAAATTTTACTCCAGCGGAAAACTTGGATTTTCCGGTTCAAGACACTCTCCACCGTGTGTGTTGGATTGTTGCCACTCGCCTGGGCTGTTGTTTTGCCCAGAAGGTGATTTTCCTGTCTTGGTGTCACAAAACAGTGCTATCTCAACCCCTAAAACGGCGAATTCGGTGGTTGAAGAGGTTCTGGCCCAATATGGGGTCAATTTGTGCTTATAATTCGAGGCTCAGGCGCTTTAGCTCAGTCGGTTAGAGCGATGGAATCATAATCCACAGGTCCGCGGTTCGAATCCGTGAAGCGCCACCAAATACCGCCAAAAAGCCCGCTATGTAAACCGTAGCGGGCTTTTTGCTTTTCGCGGTCCTGCCTTGTCGCCGTCGGTAGGGGGTGATGTGGCTTTCAGCACACGCGGCCCACCCGCGCCAGCCGGGTCGGCGGCCCACAAAAAACCGGCGCAGTGTGTCCGGGTGTGGCGGCGGGTGCGGGCCCTTGCCTGCCGGCTCTGGAGGCGGGCTCCTGGGAGCCCGCTGCGTCCCGCGTCCTGCGTTCTGCGACCAGGGCGCCCGCGGGGTCTTGCGGGGCGGAAAAACAAAAAAGCGGCCGAAGCCGCTGGGGGTGAAGGGGCCTCCCAGCCCCTTCTGGGGCCGATCTCAGTGGCGGAAGTGGCGCACGCCGCTGAACACCATGGCCACGCCGCGTTCGTTGGCGGCGTCGATCACCTCCTGGTCGCGCATGCTGCCGCCGGGCTGGATCACGCAGGTGGCGCCTGCATCCACCACCACATCGAGGCCGTCGCGGAAGGGGAAGAAGGCGTCGCTGGCCACGGCCGTGCCTTGCAGGCTCAGGTGGGCGTGCTGGGCCTTGATGCTGGCGATGCGGGCCGAGTCCAGGCGGCTCATCTGGCCTGCGCCCACGCCCATGGTCATGCCGCCCTTGCAGAAGACGATGGCATTGCTCTTGACGTACTTGGCCACTTGCCAGGCG
Organism: Burkholderiaceae bacterium; assembly: GCA_028685665.1. Taxonomy (GTDB): domain Bacteria; phylum Pseudomonadota; class Gammaproteobacteria; order Burkholderiales; family Burkholderiaceae_C; genus JAQUDN01. The sequence goes on from JAQUDN010000009.1 coordinate 10,343, forward strand.
AACAGCAGGTCCTGCATTTCTTCGGGGCTGGGTTGCTTGGTGGTGACCACTTTCAGGTCGGCCAGGGCCAGTTCGTGGTTGTCAGCGGTCTGCAGCAGCAGCCCCGAGCCGATGCGCTTGGTGTCCACGGCATTGCGGCCGCGGGCCCCATCGGTGCTGCCGCCGTGGGCGGGCAGGGCGATTTTCAGCAGGCGCACATTGGCCTTGGCCTTGAAGATGTCCAGGGCTTCGGCGGTGAAGTCGGGGGCCATCAGCACTTCGACGAACTGCTTGCTGACCTGCTGTGCGGCCGCGCCGTCCACGGGCCGGTTGAAGGCGATGATGCCGCCAAAGGCGCTGGTCGGATCGGTCTGGAAGGCCTTGCTGTAGGCCTCCAGGGCGTTGGCGCCCACGGCCACGCCGCAGGGGTTGGCGTGCTTGACGATCACGCAGGCGGGCGTCTCGAAGCTCTTGACGCATTCCCAGGCGGCATCGGCGTCGGCGATGTTGTTGTACGAGAGTTCCTTGCCCTGCAGTTGCTCGCCCGTGACGATCGAGCCGGGGGCAGGGTGCAGGTCGCGGTACAGGGCCGCCTGCTGGTGGGCGTTTTCGCCGTAGCGCAGGTCCTGCAGCTTGATGAAGCGGCCATTGCTCTGGCCCGGGAACAGGCTGAGCGCGGGCACATAGGCTTCGTCGCTGACCTGGGCCTCGTCGAGCTGCACCGACGACAGGTAGTCGCTGATGGCGCCGTCGTACTGGCTGATGCGGTTGAACGCGGCCACCGACAGGGCAAAGCGCAGCTTGTCCGACAGCCGGCCCTGGGCCTGGAGTTCGGCGATCACGGCGGGGTATTGGCTGGCGTCGGTGAGCACGCCCACGTCCTTCCAGTTCTTGGCGGCGCTGCGCACCATGGCGGGGCCGCCGATGTCGATGTTCTCGATGGCGTCGGCCAGGGTGCAGCCGGGGCGTGCCACGGTGGATTCAAAGGGGTAGAGGTTGACCACCAGCAGGTCGATGGTGTCGATGCCGTGCTCTTGCAGGGCCGCCATGTGGGCGGGCAGTTCGCGGCGGGCCAGCAGGCCGCCATGCACCTTGGGGTGCAGGGTCTTGACGCGGCCGTCGAGCATTTCCGGGAATTGGGTGACTTCGGCGACCTCGGTCACGGGCAGGCCTTGCTCGGCCAGCAGTTTGGCGGTGCCGCCGGTGGACAGCAGCCGGATGCCCAGCGCGTGCAGGGCCTGGGCAAATTCAACGATGCCGGTCTTGTCGGAAACGGAAAGGAGTGCGTTCATGGCAGTGGTGGTTGGGGGTAAAAAGGGCTGTAGGGCTTATGTATCAAGCGCTGTTAGCTATGAATAAAGGAGTAATCGGGTTCACAGCAATTGGTGGTCGACGAGTTTCTTGCGCAGGGTGTTGCGGTTCAGGCCCAGCCATTCGGCCGCGCGCGACTGGTTGTTGTCGGCCTGGGCCATCACGACTTCGAGCAGCGGCTTTTCCACCAGGCGCACCAGCATGTCGTACATGCCGGCGGGGGCTTCGCCGCCCAGGTCATTGAAATAGGCCTGCAGGTTGTCCCGTACGCATTCCTCGATATGTTTCTGGCTCATGCCGCCTCTTCCTCTGGTGCTGGCAGGTCGGCGCTGTGGGCGGCAGGCAGGCGGTCCATCTGCTCGCCCAGGGCGTCCAGGTAGTCCGACACGGCCTGCCACTGAACGGCGCAGTCCTCGATGGTGTTGATCTGGTCCCGCAAAGCCTCGCCTCCGGGCAGCGCGCGCAGGTACCAGGCAATGTGTTTGCGGGCACTGCGCACGCCGGTGGCTTCGCCGTACAGGCGGTAGTGGTCGTGCAGGTGGTCGAGCAAGAGGTGCTGGACCTCGCTCACCCGGGGCGGCGCCAGGTGCTCGCCCGTGGCGAGAAAGTGGCCGATCTCGCGGAAGATCCACGGCCGGCCCTGGGCCGCGCGGCCGACCATGATGGCGTCGGCCCCGGTGGCGGCCAGCACTTCGCGGGCTTTTTCGGGGCTGGTGATGTCGCCGTTGGCCACCACCGGCACCCGCACGGCGGCCTTGACGGCGGCGATGGTGTCGTATTCGGCCTGGCCCCGGTAGCCCTGCTCGCGGGTGCGGCCATGCACCGTCAGCATCTGGATGCCCACGGCCTCGAACTGGCGCGCCAGGGCCACGGCGTTTTTGTGCTGCTGGCACCAGCCGGTGCGCATCTTGAGCGTGACCGGCACGCCATGCGGCTGGCAGGCCGCGACCACGGCGGCCGCAATCTCCACCGCCAGCGCTTCGTTCTGCATCAGCGCCGAGCCGGCCCATTTGTTGCAGACCTTCTTGGCCGGGCAGCCCATGTTGATGTCGATGATCTGTGCGCCGCGCTCGATGTTGTAGACCGCCGCCTCGGCCATCATGGCCGCCTCGGTGCCGGCGATCTGCACCGCGATCGGGCCCGGCTCGCCTTCGTGGTTGGCCCGGCGCGAGGTCTTGAGGCTGTTCCACAGGTCCTTGCGCGACGTCACCATCTCGCTGACCGCATAACCGGCCCCCAGTGCCTTGCACAGCTGGCGGAACGGCCGGTCGGTCACCCCCGCCATGGGGGCGACGAACAGGCGGTTCGCCAGAAGGTAGGGGCCGAGGTGCATGGGAGGGGAGGGCAGCGGGTGCTTAAAAAGGAGGCGGGATTGTACCTGCTTACTTTTTCAGCAGCCCCAGCGCCCCGGACCGCAGGCGGGGGCACCCTGGGCTGCAGCGGCCGTGTTCCCGTGGTCAGCGGGCTGCGGGCAGGCGCCCTTGCCGGGCCCCGTCCTGGGCCATGTGGCCGAGGTAGGCCAGCAGCTGGTCGAGCTCGGTGTCGCTGATCTGATCGGGGGCAAAGCCGGGCATCGCTTGCCCGGGCCAGGTGCGGACCTGGGCCGGGTTGCGGATCAAGCGGCGCAAGGCCTGGGGCTGGAAATACGCCACCGGACTCATCGGCTGGTTCAGGTCCGGGCCCAGGGTGGACTCGCCCCCGCCGTTGATCTTGTGGCAGACCAGGCACTGGGCCATGAACACCGCCTGCCCCTGGCGCCGCGGATCGCCTGCGGGCACGCTGGCGGCCACGTTGATCTGCGGCCAGCGCGCCCCGGGCGACGCCTTGCTGCCCAGGCGCGCGAGGGCATAGGGCCATTGCTCGCTGCGGATGCCGCGTGCGTCCGGCCACACCAGGTAGAACGGCCCGGCGCTGGCGGTTTTGCCGGGCAGGGCCGGCCAGGCGGCATCCGGGGGCTCGAACGCCAGCCAGGGCCGGGGCGCTCCGGCCCGGGTCGGCAGCAGCAGGGCGCCGGGGAGTTGGGCGACAAAGCCATCGAGCGCGACGGCCTCCAGGGTGTCCGTGCGCTGCAGTCCCAGGTCGGCCAGCACCACGGCCAGTGGCACGGCCCGGTACTGCATGGGGCGGCGGTAGGACACATCGTTCGGGATCTGGATCTCCTGGGCCTCGGGGTGGGCCGCCAGGCGCTCGGTGGTCCAGGCTATGGCTGGGCGGGCCTCGGTGGCAGGGTCCAGTTCCAGCACGGCTGCGGGGGCCAGCGTGCTGCACAGGCTGAACAGGAGGCCTGGCAGCCAAGGCCAGGAGGGCATGAACCGTGTGTGCTGCATGTGAAATCTCCCAGGTCGCCGCAGGCTGCAGGGCCGATCCCGGCCGCTGTGGGGGACGCGCAGGCATTGTGGCCTGCCGGTGCCCCGCCGTCATTCCCGAGGAGCGCCGGCCTGGCTGGGGCGCGGCCCACTACACTCGCGCCACCATGGACACCTGGATTCCCCACCTGCTCGAATGGCTGGCCCTGCCCGAGCTGGGCCTGAGCACGGTGCTGCTCGTGTCCTTCATCTCGGCCACGTTGCTGCCCCTGGGTTCGGAGCCGGCGGTGTTCGGCCTCGTCAAGCTCAACCCCGACCTGTTCTGGTCGGCGATTGCCGTGGCCACGCTGGGCAACACCCTGGGCGGTGCGGTGAGCTGGTGGATGGGCCTGGGTGCACACCGGGCCGTGGACCGCGCCCGGGGCTCGCCGACCGAGCTGCGCGCCATGGCCTGGCTGCAGCGCTTTGGCCCCCGGGCCTGCCTGCTGAGCTGGCTGCCGGTGGTGGGCGACCCGCTGTGCGCCGTGGCCGGCTGGCTGAAACTGCCCTTCTGGCCCTGCCTGGGCTATATGGCGGTGGGCAAATTGGTGCGCTATCTGGTGATGACGACCGGCCTGCTCTACCTTTGGCCCTCCGCCGTGGGTGCCTGAGCACCTGAACGCCAGGGGGTCGCGCCAGCCGGGTGCTTCATGCTCCTGAAAACAGAGCAGATACCGCCCGAATCCAGGGGCTGAGGCCCTGGTTTGGGCTTGCGTTTGTGCTGGTGCTTGTGCTGGGGCTTGTCTTGTGCCTCCAGGGGCCGCTGCGATCGTCAACCGCGTGTCAGCGCCAGCCGGCCGGCAGCACCTGCGCCCAGTCCACTGGCGCGGTGGTGTCCACGGCCAGGGCCTGGGCCTGCTCGCCGGGCGCCAGGGGCTCGCGCTGTGCCCGCTGGGCGTCGAGCACCGCCAGATCGGCCTCGGACGGGTCCTGGCCCTGGGCGGCGCGCTGCACGATCCGTGCGCGCAGCACCTCCACCGGGGCCTCGAAGGCCAGCAGGCGAAACGGCACGCCCACTGCCTCGGCCAGCGCCTGGAAGCGCGCGCGCTGGCTGCGCTGCAGGCAGGTGGCATCGACCAGCACGGCACAACCGGCCTGCAGCACGGTGCGGGCCAGGTCTTCCAGGCGCTCGTAGGTGCGGGCCGTGGCCTCGGGGGTGTAGATGCCGCCCTGCACGGGGGTCTGGGCGGCGCTGCGGGAGAGCGGGTCCAGGCCAAACAGGCGCTTGCGCTCCACATCGGCCTTGGTGCGCACGATGCCCTGGGCCTCGATCAGGCCCTGGCTCTGGCTGCTCTTGCCCGAGCCCGACACGCCCGTGGCCAGCCACAGCACCGGCGGGCGGGGCTGGAGCAAGCCCATGGCGTAGTCCAGGTAACGCGCCAGCTCGGCGCGCAAGGGGGCCTGGGCCTCGGGCGGCTGCTGCATGGCCTGCAGCGCCGCGACCTTGGCGCGCACCATCGCGCGGTAGGCCAGGGCGTAGGGCAGCAGCGCCAGGCCGGCGTAATCGCCGGTGTGGGCCAGGTAGGCATCCAGAAAACGCGCGGCGAGGGCCGACTGCCCGCGCACCTGCAGGTCCATGACCAAAAAGGCCATGTCGAAGACCGTGTCGGTCCAGCGGAAGGCCGCGTTGAATTCGATGGCGTCAAACAAGCGGGGCTGGCCGTCCAGCAGCACCAGATTGCCCAGGTGCAAATCGCCATGGCCCTCGCGCACCCAGCCTTGGGCGCGGCGCTGGTCCATCAGGCCGGCCAGGCGCTGGCCCTGGGCCTCGCTCCAGGCGCGCAGCGCCTCGCAGGGGGCGGCGTGCGCCGTGCCTTGCACAAAGGGCGCCAGCGTGGCGAAGTTGTCGGCCACCGCCGCATGCATCGCGGCCGCGGTGCCCCAGGGGGCCTCGGCGTGGGCCGGGGTGAGCGGCTCGGCCTGGGCGTGCAGCGCGGCGACCTGGGCGGCCAGCGCGTCGATGTGCGCAGGGGTCAAGGTGCCCCGCGCGGCCTGCTCCGCCAGCAGGGCGTCCGGCGCAAAGCGGCGCAGCAGCACGGCCCATTCCAGCACCCCGGTCGCACCAGCCTCGGCGGTCTGGGGGGGGTGGGCGGTGTTCGCAGTCTCGGCCGGCAGGTCTTCGGCCATCACCAGCCGGGGCGCTTCGGGCGTGCCCAGCACGGCGACCAGGCCCAGGTACAGCGCGGGCGCGGTGCGGCGGTTCAGGCGCAACTCGGCCTCGCAGGCTTCGCGGCGCTGGGCCAGCGTGGTGAAGTCCAGGAAACCCAGGTTCAAGGGCTTTTTGAATTTGAGCACCCGCTCGCCCGCCAGCAGCAGCCAGGAGATGTGGGTTTCGAGCCGTTCGGCCGGGCTGGCGACGGTGCCCATGCCCGGCAGATGCCAGTCGGTGGGCCGGGCCTGCAGGGCGTCCACCAGGGCCTGCGCCTGGGCCAGCGCGGGGTTTGAATCAGCTGCCACGGGCCACTCCTTGCTATTGAATAAATAGCTACTATCGTAATGCCATAGGGGTCTGGAGGCTAAAAACGCTTGAAGCCTCGGGGCCGGGCTGGCCGCGGCCCAGTCCACCACCCGCAGCGCGTGGCCCCGCAGGCCGAGGCCTCTTCGCGTGCAGATCCGCCCGGCAGCCCAGAGGCAGGCACCGCCCGCCCCCGGCACGGGCGCTGGCGGTTCGCCAAACCGCCAGCCCGCGGACTGGCCGCGGGAAGCGGCCCCCGGATCGCTGCCCGCTGGCTTGCACACAGGAAGCCGTGGCGCATGCCTTGCCCGCCGCGCCCCTTGCCGGATTCACCGCCCAGCGGCCCGTCCGGGGCCGCCGGGCTGGAACAAGGGGCTTAGACGTTGAACAGGAAATTCAGCACGTCGCCATCCTTGACCACGTACTCCTTGCCTTCGGCGCGCATCTTGCCGGCATCCTTGGCGCCTTGCTCGCCTTGGTAGGCGATGAAGTCGTCGAAGGCGATGGTCTGGGCGCGGATGAAGCCGCGCTCGAAGTCGCCGTGGATCACGCCGGCGGCCTGGGGGGCGGTGGCGCCGATCGGGATGGTCCAGGCGCGCACTTCCTTCACGCCGGCGGTGAAGTAGGTCTGCAGGCCCAGCAGCTTGAAGCCGGCGCGGATCAGGCGGTTCAGGCCGGGTTCGGTCTGGCCCATTTCGGACAGGAACATGTCCCGGTCCTCGTCGCTCATTTCGGCCATTTCCGCTTCCATCTTGGCGCAGATCGCCACCACGGGGGCGTTCTGGCCTGCGGCGTATTCCTTCAGCCGGTCGAGATACGGGTTGTTTTCGAAGCCGGTTTCGCTCACGTTGCCGACAAACATCGCAGGCTTGGCCGTGATCAGGCAGAAGGACTTGAGCAGGGGCTGTTCTTCCTTGGTGATCTCGACCGAGCGCGCGGGCTTGCCTTCGTTCAGGGCGGCGTGGATGCGGGTCAGCAGCGCGACCAGCTTGGCGGCGTCCTTGTCGTTGCCCGACTTGGCGGCCTTGCTGTAGCGGTTCAGGGCCTTGTCCACGGTGCCCAGGTCGGCCAGGCACAGCTCGGTCTGGATGACTTCGATGTCGGCGATCGGGTCCACGCGGTTGGCGACGTGGATCACGTTGTCGTCGTCAAAGCAGCGCACCACGTTGACGATGGCGTCGGTCTCGCGGATGTGGGCCAGAAACTGGTTGCCCAGTCCTTCGCCCTGGCTGGCACCGGCGACCAGGCCGGCGATGTCCACGAATTCGACAATCGCCGGCACGATGCGCTCGGGTTCGATGATCGCGGCCAGCTGCTGCAGGCGGGGGTCGGGCACTTCGACCACGCCGGTATTGGGCTCGATGGTGCAGAAGGGGTAGTTTTCGGCGGCGATACCGGCCTTGGTCAGCGCGTTGAAAAGGGTGGACTTGCCGACGTTGGGCAGGCCCACGATGCCGCATTGGAGGCTCATGGCAGGGCTTTCTGGGGTTCGGGAAACAAAGCGCTGATTTTACGGGGCGCTCGCCCACGCCCTGGCGGGGGGGACTGGTCGGGCATTCTGAGCCGGGGTCGGCCGGCCCGGGCACCCCTCCTACAATCGCCGCCATGGCGCAAACCTTTGATATCTGTATTCGTGGGGCCGGCGTGGTGGGCCGTACCCTGGCCTTGCTGCTGGCCCGTGAGCGGCTGCGTGTGGCCCTGGTGGCGGGAGCGGCCCCGGCCGCCCCGGCCGATGTCCGGGCCTATGCCCTCAATGCGGCCTCGCGCCAGCTGCTGGAGTCGCTGCGCTGCTGGCCCGATGCCCCGCACGCCACGCCCGTGAGCGAGATGCAGGTGTTTGGCGACCAGGACGGTGCGGTGCGCTTCGAGGCGGCTGCCCAGGGCGTGGACGCGCTGGCCTGGATCGTCGATGTGCCCGCCCTGGAAGCCCGCCTGACCGAGGCCGTGCGCTACCAGCCCCAGGTCGAGGTGGTGCCCGAGCCCGTGCCCGCCGCCCTGACGGTGGTGTGCGAGGGCAAGGCCAGCCGCACCCGGGCCGAACTGGGGGTGGAGTTCGACACCACGCCCTACGCGCAGCAGGCGATTGCCACCCGCTTGCGCTGCGAGCGGCCCCACGGCCAGGTCGCGCGGCAGTGGTTTTTGCCCGAGGGCATCCTGGCCTTTTTGCCTTTGGAAGGGCCCGAAGGGAACTCCGTGGCCGTGGTGTGGTCTGTTCCAGCGGCGCAGGCGCAGGATTTGCTGGCGCTGTCTGCGCAGGATTTCTGCCAGCGCCTCGAAAGCGCCAGCCAGTTTGCCCTGGGGGCGCTGGAGCTGCAGGGCGAGCGCAGTGCCTGGCCTTTGCAGCTGGCGCAGGCCCAGCGCTGGACGGGCGCCCTGGCCGCAGCCCCGGGCACGGCGCCGTGCAGCTGGGTTCTGGCCGGCGATGCCGCACACAATGTGCATCCCCTGGCCGGCCAGGGCCTGAACCTGGGCCTGGCCGATGTGCAGGTGCTGGCCCGGGTGCTGCAGGGGCGCGACTACTGGCGCAGCGTGGCCGACCTGCGCTTGCTGCGGCGCTACGAGCGCGAGCGCAAGGCGGCCCTCCTGCCCATGGGGCTGGCCACCGACAGCCTGCAGCAGCTCTTTGCCCGCCAGGAAGCGCCGCTGCAGCGGCTGCGCAACTGGGGGATGAAGAGCGTGGAGCGCAGCAGCCCCCTGAAGGCATGGATGGCCCGCCAGGCCATGGGAACCCACTGAGATCCGCGGCCGGGCGGTGCCCGGCCCACTGAACGAGAGATGCCATGAAACTGATCACCCCCCTGTGGGCCAGCCTCGCGCTGACCTTGAGCCTGTCGGCCACGGCCCAGGAGGCCGCCATCCGCAAGACCCTGGCCGAGCGCATCCCGCAGATGGAAAAGATCGACGAGGTCCGCCCCACGGCCATGCAGGGCCTGTACGAGGTGCGCATTGGCACCGATCTGTTCTACACCGATGCCAAGGGCAACTTCGTCATCCAGGGCGAGCTGATCGACACCAAGGCGCGCCGCAACCTGACCGAAGACCGCATCAACAAGCTCACGGCGGTGGATTTTGCGGCGCTGCCGCTCAAGGACGCCTTCACCATCGTGCGCGGCAATGGCAAGCGCAAGGTGGCGGTGTTTGAAGACCCGAATTGCGGCTACTGCAAGCGCTTCGAGCGCGATTTGCAGAACGTGGACAACGTCACGGTCTATCTTTTCCTCTACCCCATCCTCAGCCCCGATTCGGCCGAGAAGTCGCGCAACATCTGGTGCGCCAAGGACAAGGTCGCCGCCTGGCAGGACTACATGGTCCGCGACAAGGCCCCGGCCGTGGCCAGCTGCGACACCAGCGCCGTGCAGCGCAACCTGGCGTTTGGCAAGAAGCACAAGATCACCGGCACGCCGACCCTGATTTTTGCCAATGGCACGCGCGTGCCCGGGGCCATCGGTGCCAGCGACGTCGAAAAACGCCTGGCCGAAGCCGCTGGCGAGGCCGTCAGCACCGCCAACTGAGCGCTGCGGGCTTGCCGTGGGCCGCGCTCCGGAGCCGGAGACGGCCCTCGAGCGCCCGCGCGGTGGACCGAACGCCCGCGCGATTGAATTCCCCGGCCCGGGCGCCTGGACCGGCCGGCCCCGGACCCGCTTTTCGCCCCTTTTTCCATGCCCTCCGCCATGCCTTCTGTCCGCTCCGCCGCCACTGCCGCTGTCCCCGCCGCTGTCCACTACCGCGTGGAAGCCGCCGACCTCCATGCCCACCTCTTCCGCGTGACGCTGACCGTGGCCCGGCCGGCCGCGCAGCAGCAGCTCTCGCTGCCCGTCTGGATTCCGGGCAGCTACCTGGTGCGGGAGTTTTCCAAGAACCTGCAGCGCTTGCAGGCCCGCCAGGGCCGGCGTGCGCTGCCGCTGGAGCAGATCGACAAGCAGCGCTGGCAGGCCACATGCCGCCCCGGCCAGCCCCTGGTGCTGAGCTACGAGGTCTGCGCCTACGACAGCTCGGTGCGCACCGCCTGGCTCGATGCCGCGCGGGGCTTCTTCAATGGCACCAGCCTGTGCCTGCGCGTGGAAGGGCAGACCGACCAGCCCTGCACCCTGGAGATCTTTGCTCCTGAAAAAGGAGCTACCCAGGGAGACTGGTCGTGCGCTACCGGCCTTTTTCCTTTGAAGACGGACCCCCGGGGCTTTGGCCTGTACCAGGCGGCCGATTACGACGAGCTGGTGGACTGCCCGGTCGAGCTGGGGGCGTTCTGGAGCGGGGAGTTCACAGCCTGCGGTGTGCCCCACCGCTTTGTGGTGGCCGGCGCCGCGCCCTCGTTCGACGGCCCGCGCCTGCTGGCCGACAGCCGCAAGGTCTGCGAGGCCGCCCTCCGTTTCTGGCATGGCCGCGGCAAACCACCGCACACCCACTACGTTTTCATGCTGAACGCCGTGCACGACGGCTATGGTGGGCTGGAGCACCGCAACTCCACCGCGCTGATCTGTGGCCGGCGCGACCTGCCCCGCACCGGAGAACCCGCCCGCAGCGAGGGCTACACCACGCTGCTGGGGCTGATCAGCCACGAGTATTTCCACACCTGGAACGTCAAGCGCCTGCGCCCGGCCGAATTTGCCCGCTACGACTACGCCCAGGAGAACTACACCCGCCTGCTGTGGTTCTTCGAAGGCTTCACCAGCTACTACGACGACCTGCTGCTGCGCCGCGCGGGCCTGCTCGACGATGCCGGCTACCTGAAGCTGCTGGGCAAGACCCTGCAGCAGGTGCAGCAAACCCCGGGCCGCCACGTGCAGACCGTGGCCGAGGCCAGCTTCGATGCCTGGGTCAAGTACTACCGCCAGGACGAAAACACGCCCAACAGCACCGTCAGCTACTACACCAAGGGCGCCCTGGTGGCCCTGTGCCTGGACCTGACGCTGCGCCGCGAAGGCCGCACCACGCTGGACGCCGTCATGCGCGGCCTGTGGCAGCGCTGCAAGGCCGGCCCCATGGCCGAAGCCGACCTGCGCGCCGTGCTGCAGGCGCTGGCGGGCCGGTCCTTCGATGCCGAGCTGGACGCCTGGGTGCACAGCACCGCCGAACTGCCCCTGGCCGACCTGCTGACCGCGCACGGCGTGGGCCTGGAGAACCCGTCCCCCGGCTGGGCCCAGCGCCTGGGCCTGCGCGTGCAGGAAAACCACGGCGTGCACCTCAAGACCGTGCTGCGCGGCAGCCCGGCCGAGCGCGCCGGCCTGGCGGCCGGGGACGAATGGCTGGGCGTGGAGGTCAACGGCCAAGGCTGGCGCCTGCACAAGCTGGACGACCTTGCCCTGTATGCCGGGCAGGCCTCCCAGGCCACCGCCCTGGTGGCCCGCGATGGGCGCCTGCTGCGCCGGGACCTGCGCTGGGATGCGGCCCGGCCCCACCGCACCACAGCCCCCGAAGCGCTGGCGGCAGCGCCCACCCCCCCGCTGACAATCCGCGATGCGGCCCGGGTCGCCTCCTGGCTCCAAGGGGGTTCCCGTTGACGTAAACGGAAACTTATCGGCAAGACCCGGCGCCGCCGGTATAGTGCTTGGTTTTCAACCCCATAAGAAAGCGCAGGAGATTCCATGGCCTACGAAACCATCGAGGTACGCACCGAAGCCGAGAAAGTCGGCATCGTCACGCTGAACCGTCCCAAGCAGCTCAACGCGCTGAACGACCAGCTGATGAACGAGCTGGGCGCCGCCCTGCAGGCCTTCGATGCCGATGAAGCCATCGGCTGCATCATCCTCACCGGCAGCGAGCGCGCCTTTGCCGCGGGCGCCGACATCGGGGCGATGGCCAAGTACAGCTTTGCCGACGCCTACAAGGGCGACTACATCACCCGCAACTGGGAAACCATCCGCAGCATCCGCAAGCCCGTGATCGCCGCCGTCAGCGGCTTCGCCCTGGGCGGGGGCTGCGAACTGGCCATGATGTGCGACTTCATCATCGCCGCCGACAACGCCAAGTTCGGCCAGCCCGAAATCAAGCTGGGCGTGATCCCCGGCGCTGGCGGCACCCAGCGCCTGCCCCGCGCGGTGGGCAAGGCCAAGGCCATGGACATGGCCCTGACCGGCCGCATGATGGACGCCACCGAGGCCGAGCGCGCCGGCCTGGTGAGCCGCGTCGTGCCCTACGACAAGCTGCACGACGAAGTGCTGGGCGCCGCGCTGACCATTGCCAACTTCTCCCAGATCGCCGTGATGGCGGCCAAGGAGTCGGTGAACCGCGCCTTTGAAGGCACCCTGGCCGATGGCGTGATGTTCGAGCGCCGCCTGTTCCACGCGCTGTTCGCCACGCAGGACCAGAAGGAAGGCATGGACGCCTTCGTGAACAAGCGTCCGGCGGTCTTCCAGCACCTCTGATCTGCGGCCCGGACCGTACGGGCTTTTTAAAGGCAATGGGCTTCCAGAGGAAGCCCATTGTGCTTTAGTAGCTATTATTTAGATAGCAACTTGAACGTGTCGCGTGCGATCTCGATGGTCTCGGCGATGTCTTGTGCGGTGTGCGCCGCACTGACAAAGCCGGCTTCGTACAGCGCCGGTGCGATGTACACGCCCCGGTCCAGCAGGCCGTGGAACAGCTGGTTGAAGCGTGCGCCATCGGTCTGGAGCACCTGGGCGTAGTTCTGCGGCAGCTCCGGCAGCAGGAAAAAGCCGAACATGCCCCCTTCGCTGTCGCAGCTGAAGGGCACGCCTTCTGCGGCGGCCGCAGCGGCCAGGCCCTCGATCAGCGAGCGGGTGCGCGTCCCCAGGGCCTCGAAGAAACCGGGCTTGCGGATCTCGCGCAGCGTGGCCAGGCCGCAGGCGGTGGCCACGGGGTTGCCCGAGAGCGTGCCCGCCTGGTAGACCGGCCCCAGGGGCGCCATGTGCTCCATCAGGGCGCGCGGGCCGCCAAAGGCCGCCAGGGGCATGCCGCCGCCGATCACCTTGCCCAGCACCGTGATGTCGGGCCGGAAGCCGGGGATGGCCTGGGCATACAGGCTTTGCGCACTGCCCAGCGCCACGCGAAAGCCCGTCATCACCTCGTCGAGCACCAGCAGGGCGCCGTATTCGGTGCACAGTTCGCGGCAGCGGCGCATGAAGGGCACGCTGGCGCGCACCAGGTTCATGTTGCCGGCAATCGGCTCCATCATCACGCAGGCGAGTTCCTTGCCATGCAGGGCAAAGGCCTCTTCGAGCTGGGCAACGTTGTTGAATTCGAGCACCAGCGTGTGCTGCACCACCTCGGGCGGCACGCCGGCGCTGGTGGCGTGGCCAAACGTCGCCAGCCCCGAGCCGGCCTTGACCAGCAGCGCATCGGCATGGCCGTGGTAGCAGCCTTCAAACTTCAGGATCTTGCTGCGGCCCGTGGCGCCGCGCGCCAGGCGAATCGCGCTCATGCCGGCTTCGGTGCCCGAGCTGACCAGGCGCAGCATCTCGATCGAGGGCACCAGGTCGATGATTTCTTCGGCCAGTTCAATCTCGCGCTCGGTGGGGGCGCCAAAGCTGAAGCCTTCGAGGGCGGCTTTCTGCACCGCTTCGAGCACGGCCGGGTGGCCGTGGCCCAGGATCATCGGGCCCCAGGAGCCGATGTAGTCGATGAAGCGCTGGCCGTTGGCATCCCAGAAATAGGCCCCTTGCGCGCGCTGCACGAAGCGCGGCGTGCCGCCCACGGCCTTGAAGGCCCGCACAGGGGAGTTCACGCCGCCGGGGATGATGGCCTTGGCGCGTTCGAAGAGCGGAATGTTGAGGTCAGTGTTTGGTGTCATGGGAGGGCATTACAAAGCCTTCGAGGGCCTGGGTGTCGTCAAGGGGGGGAAGGTCGTCGCCGTCCTCGTCTTCGTCCTGCGCCCAGAACATGCGGTCGGGCAGCACATGCCCCATGCCGGGGCGAAAACCCGCGTCCAGGCTGCGGTCCAGGAAGGCCAGGGCCTCGCTGGTCGCCTCGCCCAGGTCGTTGCCGCTGGCCACCAGCGCCGTGAGGGCCGCCGACAGCGTGTCGCCCGCCCCCGAAAACGTGGCGTCGAACAGCTCGAACTTGCCGCTGCCCAGCACGGTTTCGGGCGAGGCCAGCACGTTTTCGACGAACTGCTCGGGCAGGGGAATGCCGGTGACCAGGGTGTAGGGCACGCCCATCTCGGCAGCGGCCCGGGCGATGTCCCGCGCCGTGGGGCTGCGCTCGCTGCTCCAGTCGGGCAGCAGCCAGCGCCAGAGCGTGCTGTGGTTGCCGATCAGCACCGAGGTCTGGGGCAGCAGCAGTTCGCGGAAGGCGTCGAGGTAGGGGTCGATCAGTTCGTCGCGCCACCACGACAGGTTGGGCATGTAGCAGAACACCGGCACCTCGTCGTAATCGGCGGTGATTTCGGCGATGGTGCTGATGTTCTCGGGGCTGCCGACAAAGCCGACCTTGATGGCCTGCACGGACAGGTCTTCGAGGGCCGCACGGGCCTGGTCGGCCACGGCTTCCTCGTCGAAACTGAAGTGGTCGAAGATTTCCGCGGTGTCGCGCGCATAGGCGCCCGTGACCACGGCCAGCGGGTGGGCGCCGACGCAGGCGATGGTGGTGATGTCGGCCGTCAGGCCGCCGGCCCCGCTGGGGTCGCTGGCGTTGAAGACCAGCACGCAGGCGGGTACTGCATCCTCCGCTTCGGCATCGTCGAGGTCGGGCAGATCAGAGAGCACAGGGGGTGAGGAGGTCATGGACCGGTTTCGGCGAGGGGCTGCGCCAGGGGCCGCAGCCGGTGAATAGGGCTCGATACAATCACGGCATTCTATGAGAAGGCCTGTGACGTGGTGACTCCATCAAAGACCTGGATGTGTCTGATTTGCGGCTGGATTTACGACGAGGCCGTGGGGGCTCCAGAGCACGGCCTGGCCCCCGGCACCCCGTGGGAGCAGGTGCCCATGAACTGGACCTGCCCCGAATGCGGGGCCCGCAAGGAAGATTTCGAGATGGTGCAGATCTGAAACCCCCTGCCGGCCCTGCGGAGTCTTTCGCGGCGCGCGGTGTTCCTTCAGGAGTGGCAGCGTGACGACAAGCAACCCCGCCATCAAGGTGCTCGTGGTGGACGACAGCAGCACCATCCGCAAGAGTGCCGAAATCTTTCTCAAGCAGGGCGGCTATGCCGTGGTGCTCGCCGACGATGGCTTCGATGCGCTGGCCCAGATCAACGACGACCCGCCGCAGCTGATTTTTTGCGACATCCTCATGCCCCGGCTCGATGGCTACCAGACCTGCGCCATCCTCAAGCGCAACCCCCGGTTTGCCGACATTCCCGTCGTCATGCTCTCGTCCAAGGACGGGGTGTTCGACAAGGCCCGGGGCCGCATGGTGGGCTGCCAGGACTACCTGACCAAGCCTTTCACCAAGGACCAGCTTCTGCAGGCGGTGCAGCAACTGGGCCCGGTCCCGCGCGAGTCCGCCTGATGGCCCTGCGCACCGTGCTGGTGGTGGACGATTCGCACACCGACCGGCTGTTCCTGACCGAGCTCCTGGAGCAGCAAGGCCTGCAGGTGCGCACGGCCGGGAATGCCGAGGAGGCCTACGCCCGGCTGGCCGAGGCCCGGCCCGATCTGATCCTGATGGATGTGGTCATGCCAGGGACCAACGGCTACCAGCTCACCCGCACCATCGGGCGCGATCCGCGCTATGGAGACATTCCCATCATCCTGTGCACGGTCCGCAACCAGGCGACCGACCGGCTCTGGGGCCTGCGCCAGGGCGCGCGGGCGTGTATCAGCAAACCAGCGAACCGGGCCGAGCTGCTGGCCGCGATGGACACGGTGCGTTGACGCGCAGATTTCCCCATGGCCCATCGCCCCACGCTCCAGGACTTCCAGATCCGTCTGGCCCGCCGTCTGCAGGCAGCCACCACGGAGGGCCAGGTGGGGGCCGCCTGGCTGGCGCTGGAGTGCAGCGGGCGGTTTTTTCTGGTGCCCCTGGCGCAGGCGGGGGGCATTTTTCCGTGGCAGGCGGTGCAGGCCGTGCCCTACACCCAGGCCTGGTTTCTGGGCGTGGTCCCGCTGCGGGGCGCGCTCGTGGGGGTGGTGGATCTGGGCGGTCTGCTGGGCCTGGCGCCACCGGCTTCGCCAGACGACAGTCCGCCCGCCAGCCTGCTCACCTTCCATCCGTCCCTGGACGTGAACGCGGCGCTGCGCGTCGGGCGTTTGCTGGGGCTGCGCGGTGCCGACGCTTTTGTGGCCTCCGAGCCTGCGCCCGCCGGGGCCGCCGCCTATGGGGGGCCGGTCTGGGTCGATGCGGCGGGCCTGCGCTGGCAAGAGCTGAGCCTGCAGGCCCTGGCCCGGGACGCTGCGTTCCTGCACATCGCGGCCTGATTTTTACGAGACCCTTCCCATGTCCGAACCTTCTTCCTCCCCCGCACCCGATGGCGGAACGCCGGGGGGGGCAGAGCCCGCCCCACCCCCGCCGCGGGAGCCGGTGGGGCGGGCGCTGCCCGATGCGCCCCTGTTTCTGCCCCTGCTCGGGCGGGCAACGGCCGTGCGGCACCAGCGGCACCTGCTGGCCTTGCTCACCCTGGGGGCGGGGGTTCTGGCCCTGATGGTGGGCTGGATGCTGCACCAGTCCGACCAGGCCGGGCAGCAATTGGCGGCCACGGGCCAGTCCCTCATGCAGTCGCAGCGGCTGGCCCAATCCGTGTCCCAGGCCCTGTGGGGACGCCCCCAGGCCTTCGTGGACATGCAGGAGAGCGCCGGCGTGCTGGGCCGCAATGTGCGGGCGCTGCAGCGCGGCGACGGGGCGCTGGGGGTCGAGGCCCTGGGCCTGCGCTACCAGACCGATGTCCAGGCCATCCTGGCCCTGGTCGAGCGTGCGGAGCGCCACACCCAGGCGGTGATGGGCCAGCAGCAGGTCCTGACGCAGGTGGGCACGGCCCTGCGCACCCTCAACCGCCAGTCGTCGGACCTGCTGGACAGCGCCGAGCGGGTGGCCGCCCTGAAGCTGCAGCAGGCCGCCCCCGTGGCCGAAATGGCCGCTGCCAGCCAGCTGGTGATGCTGACCCAGCGCATCGGCAAGTCGGCCAATGCCTTCCAGACCATCGACGGGGTGAGCCCCGAGGCGGTGTTCCTTTTGGGCAAGGACCTGAACACCTTCCAGGACCTGGTCCAGGGCCTGCTCGATGGCAGCGCCGGCTTGCGCCTGACGGCGGCCCGGGACCGCTCTGTCCGTGAAGCCCTGGAGGCCTTGGCGGAGCGGTATGCCGAGACCCGCGAACAGGCCACCCCCATCCTGGGCAATCTGCAAGGCCTGGTGGCGGCGCGCGAGGCCCAGGTTCACCTGCTGGACGACAGCGAGCCTTTGCGGCGCCAGCTGGAGCGCTTGCAGGGCCGGCTTTCGTCCCAGACCGGCCTGGGCGCAGGGCCCTTGGCGGGGCTGGTGCTGGTGGGGGTGTTCGTGGCGCTGTGCGGGATCGGCATTGCGCGCGTGCAGTTGCTCGACAGCCGGGGCCGCCAGGGCCTGGCCGAGCAGCAGCAGCACGATGCCCGGCGCCAGGAGCAGGAGGCCAAGCGCCTCAACGATGCCACCCAGGCCGCCATCCTGCGTTTGATGAACGAGCTGCAGGCCGTGGCCGAGGGCGATCTGACCCAGGAGGCCACCGTCACCGAAGAGATCACCGGGGCCATTGCCGACTCGGTGAATTACACCGTCCAGGAGCTGCGCCAGCTGGTGGGGAGCGTCCAGAACACGGCGGCGCGGGTGGCCCAGACCACGGCCCAGGTGGAAAACACCTCCACCGAGCTGCTCACGGCCTCCACGGCGCAATTGCGTGAAATCCGCGAAACCGGGCGCTCCGTCCTGGAGATGGCCACGCGCATCAACGACGTGTCGGTGCAGGCGCAGGATTCGGCCACCGTGGCGCGCCAGTCGCTCAACGCCGCCGATCTGGGGCTGAAAGCGGTGCAGAACGCGATTGGCGGCATGAACACCATCCGCGACCAGATCCAGGACACGTCCAAGCGCATCAAGCGGCTGGGGGAGTCGTCGCAGCAGATTGGCGAAATCACCGAGCTGATTTCCGACATCACCGAGCAGACCCATGTCCTGGCCCTGAATGCGGCCATCCAGGCGGCTTCGGCGGGCGAGGCCGGGCGGGGTTTTTCGGTGGTGGCCGAGGAGGTGCAGCGCCTGGCCGAGCGCTCGGGCGATGCCACGCGGCAGATTGCGTCCCTGGTCAAGGCCATCCAGACCGATACCCAGGACGCCGTGGCCGCCATGGAGCGATCGACCCAGGGCGTGGTCGAAGGCGCCCGCCTGTCGGACAGCGCGGGCACGGCTTTGTCTCAAATTGATAGCGTCTCACGCAAGCTGGCTGAGCTGATCGAGCAGATTTCGACCTCCACGTTCCAGGAGGCCGTGCTGGCCAACGGGGTGGCCGACAACATCCAGCACATCTTTGCCGTCACCGAGCAGACCGGCGAGGGCACCCGCACCACCGCGCAGCAGGTGCGCGAGCTGTCCCAGATGGCCCAGGAGCTGCGCCAGTCGGTAGCCCGCTTCACCATCGCCTGAGCCCTTCCCCATGGCCGACGTACAAACAACCCTGTCCCTCAGCACGGCCGATGGCCCCCCGGTGGCCGGTTGGGCCGCTCCCGCCCCCGACCTGGCGCCCCTGGCCTGGGTCCTCGATGCCTTGCGCGCCTCGCTCGACGGCGCCGTGCAGTCCCTGCGCCTGGCGGCGCAAGGCCCCGAAGGCGGTACGGCCTCCGGGCCGCTGCAGCACCGCGCCAGCCGGGCCTTGCAGCAGGCCCGGGGGGTGCTGGAGATGGTGGGCATGGGGGCGGTTGCGCCGCTGCTGCGGTCGGCTCAGGCGGTGGTCCAGCAGGGCATCGACCGTTCCGAGCCCTGCAGCGCGGCCGCGATCTCGACCCTGGAGCAGGCTTGCCTGGCCCTGGTGGATTATCTGGAGGCGGTGCTGGCGGGCCAGCCGGTTTCGCCGGTGGCGCTGTTTCTTCCTTACCGCGAGGTGCAGGCGCTGGCCGGCAATGCCCGCGTACAACCGACCGACCTGTGGCCCCTCGACCGGGCCCGGCATAGGCCCCCGGCCCTCGGGCTGGAGCCCCCTGCGTCCGCCTCGCCCTTGCCCTGCGGTCCTGAGGTCCGTGCCCGGCTGGACGCGGCGGTGCTGGACCTCGTGCGCACCGGCGATGCCGAGGCGGCCGGCAGGCTGTGCGCCACCTGCCTGGGGCTGGCAGTGTCCCAGACCGCGCCGGCGGTGCGCTCCTTCTGGGTTCTCTGCGCGGGCTTTTTCGAGGCCCTGGCCACGGGCCTGGTGCCGGTGGATGTGTACGTCAAGCGCGTGGCGTCCCGGGTGCTCATGCAGTACACCCCCCTGGCCCAGGGCGATCCTGAGATTCCTGACCGGCTGTGGCAAGACCTGCTGTTCTATTGCGCGCAGGCCCCCGTGCCGGGCCCGGACACCGGCCCGCAGGCGGCCCTGCAGCCCGCTCTGCAGGCGGTGCGCCAGGCTTTTGCGCTGGGCCCGCACCGCCCCGTGGATTACGGCGTGGCATCGTTCGGCCGTTTTGCGCCAGCGCTGCTGGCCCAGGCCCGCCAATGGATCGCCGTCCTGGCCGAGCAGTGGTCTGCGCTGGCCCGCGGCGAGGCCGGCCCTGCGCGTTCGGGGCTGCCCCCCTGGGAGCCGCTGGGCGAGGCGCTGTCCGCCCTGCACCCCGGCGGAGACCGCCTGGTGCAGGCGCTGGGCCGCGCAGTCGACCGCAGCGTGCAGTCTGGCGAACCCCCATCGCCCGCGCTGGCCCTGGAAGGAGCCACCGTCATGCTCTACCTGCAGTCCCACCTGCAGGCCCTGGAGTGGCATGAAGCCCCCCTGGCGCAACGGGCCGCGCACCTGAGCGAACGGCTGGACGCCGTGGCCGCTGGCGCCGAGCCGGAGCCCCTGGCCGACTGGGTTGCCGCGCTGTACCGCCAGGTCAGCGACCGGCAGACCCGGGCCGCGCTGGTGCGCGAGCTGCGGGGGACCCTGGACACGATCGAAAACGCCCTCGACGCTTTTGTGCGCAACCCGCTGGACCCTGCCGTGCTGGGGCCGGCCCTGGCCCCCGTGGCGCAAATGCAGGGGGTGCTGTCTGTGCTGGGACTGGACCAGCCGGCCCTGGCCCTGGCGCACCTGCGCGCCAGCGTGGAGCGCCTGCGGGCCCAGGCGGTGCCGGCCTCCCAGCAGGCGTCCACCATCGACACGCTGGGGCACAACCTGGCGGCGCTGCGGTTTTTGCTCGACCTGCTGCGCTACCAGGAGGCCCTGGCCCACGAACTGCTGGTGTTCGACCCGGCGCTGGGGGAGCTGCGCACCGTGACCGCCCAGGAGCGCCGCCGGCTCCGCGCGGCCACGCAGGCCGGCGCTCTTCCGGCGGTGGCAGCCGGCCTTCGGGACGCCGCATGGGCGGAGCCCGTGCAGGCCCCGGACGCGGCAGTACCCGCCCCGGGTTCCACGCCCTTGGACGAGACCGACCAGGCCTTGTTGCATCTTTTTCTGGACGAGGCGCGCGAGGTGGTGGTCGATGGGATGTCGGCCATCGCCGTGCTGGAAGAGGGCGTGTCCCGCGCCGACGAGCCGGCCCAGCTGCGCCGGGCTTTCCACACCCTCAAGGGCAGCGCCCGCATGGTGGGTCTGGACGACTTCGGGGAAGCGGCCTGGGCCTTCGAGCAATTGCTCCAGCCCCTGACGGACACGGGCCAGCCGCTGCCGGTCGGGTTGCTGGTCCTGTGCGCCGATGCGCTGCATGCGCTCAATCACTGGGCGGAAAACCTCGCGGCCGGGCGGCCGGGGGGCTGGCCGGCCGCGCTGTTCCGCGAGGCCGCGCAGGCCCTGTCCACCGAGGGCCGCCCGGTGCGCCTGGTCAAGCCCGAGGCCTGCAGCCCTCCCGGCGAGGAGCACTCGCCCGCGCCGGCCGAGGCACCGGCGCTGCCCGCTGCGGGGGGGCCGGGAACGGGGGCTTTGCGTGTCAGCCAGCCCTTGTGGGACGTGTTCCAGGACGAAGCCGGGGCCTGGTCGCGCGGCTTGCTGGAGACCTTGCAGGACTGGTCCTTGCAGCGGGGGGTGCCCTTGCCCGATCTGGCGGTGCGCCTGGCCCATTCGCTGGCGGGCAGTTCGGCCACCGTGGGGTGCCTGGGCTTGTCCCAGCTGGCCCGTGCCCTGGAGCAGGCCCTGCAGCATCTGCGCCCCGGGTCGGCGGCCACCGAGGCCGAGGCCCGGGTGCAACTGCCCTTGCTGGTGGCGGCGGCCGAGGAGCTGCGGCGTTTGCTGCCACCCTCGGCCGTGGGCGTGCACCCCGAACCCGACCCCCAGCGCCTGGCCGCCTTGCGGCAGATTTCCCTGGGAGTCCCCGAAGACCCGGGCCTGGCGGAAGACCCGCTGGACGCCGACCTCGATGCCGTCGATGCCCCGGACCCCGACCTGTTTCCGGTCTTTCAGGAGGAGGCCGCCGAACTCCTGCCCCGGCTGGGCACTGCCTTGCGCCAGTGGGTCGCCCACCCCGCCGCGGCCGAACCCCGCGCGCAGGCCTTGCGGGCCCTGCACACGCTCAAGGGCAGTGCGCGCCTGGCCGGGGCCATGCGCCTGGGCGAGCGGGCCCACCGGCTGGAGTCCCTGGCCGGCCTGAATGCCCTGGCCCTGGAGCCGCTGCTGGCGCATTTCGATCACCTGCAGGCCCATTGCGAGGCCTTGCGCGCCCCGGTGGAGCCCCCAGCGGGGGCGGTGGGCCCGCCGGGCCCGGGCGGGGCCACGCTGGCCTCCTTGCCGGCCAGCGGTCCGGCCAGCGCCTGGCCGGGTGCGGGCAACCCGCCTGCGGCCCGGGGCGGGGTTCCCCCGTCGGTGCGGGTGCGGGCGCAGTGGCTGGACCGGCTGGTCGATCAGGCGGGCGAGGTCATGGTCAGCCGCTCGCGGCTTGAAACCCATCTGGGGCAGTTTCGCGGCGCGCTGACCGACCTTGCCGGCGACCTGGACCGCTTGCGCCAGCAGCTGCGCGAACTGGATCTGCACGGGGAGTCGCAGCTGCCCTCGCGGGATGCCGCCGCCCCCGGTGCGGCCCCAGGTTTCGATCCGCTGGAATTTGACCGCTTCACCCGCGTGCAGGAGCTCACCCGCATGATGGCCGAGTCGGTGGACGACCTGACCGCCGTGCAGCACCAGATGCAGGCCACCTTGAAGTCGGCCGAAGACGAGGGGCTGGTCCATGGGCGCCAGGCGCGCGCCCTGCAGCGTGACCTGCTGCGCACCCGGATGGTGGAGTTCGAGTCCCTGGCCGAGCGCCTGTATGCCGTGGTGCGCCAGTCGGCCAAGGCCACCGGCAAGCCGATCCGGCTCGATATCACCGGGGGGGCGCTGGAGCTGGACCGGGGCGTGCTCGAACGCATGGCGCCGGCTTTCGAGCATGTGCTGCGCAACGCCGTGGCGCACGGCATCGAGGCTGCGCATGTGCGCCAGGCGGCAGGCAAGCCCGCCCTGGGGCACATCGCGGTGGAGGTGCGCCAGGACGGCAGCGAAGTGCGCGTGGCCCTGCGGGACGATGGGGCCGGGCTGGACCTGCCCCGCATCCATGCGAAGGCCCTGGCGCTGGGCTGGGTGGCCGAAGACACCCCCCTGGACGCGGCCGAGGCCGCCGATTTGATCTGTCTGCCCGGTTTCTCGACCGCGGCCGAGGTGACCGGCCTGGCCGGGCGGGGCATCGGGCTGGATGTGGTGCGCTCCGAGGTCCATGCCCTGGGCGGACGCGTCGAGGTGGCGTCCGAGGCGGGGCAAGGTTCGGTGTTTCAGCTGGTGTTTCCGCTGACCACGGCCGTCACCCAGGTCGTCATGCTGCGTGCCGGGCCGCTGACCCTGGGTGTGCCTGCCAACCTGGTCGAGGGCGTGCACCGCCTGCCGGTGGCCGCTGCCGAGCAGGCCTTGTCGCACGCCGAGGTGGAGGTGGGGGCCGAGCGCCTGCCCTTCTTCCGGGCCAGTGCCTTGCTGCAGTTGCCGGCGGTCCCGGCGCCAGGCGCGGGAAGGTACCGCCCCTGGGTGGTGGTGCGCAGCGGGCCGCAGCGCATCGCGCTTCTGGTCGATGAAGTGCTGGGCCACCAGGAGCTGGTGGTCAAGCCCCTGGGGCCCCAGCTGGCGCGTCTGCCCGGCCTGGCCGGGATGTCGGTGCTGGCCTCGGGGGCCGTGGTGCTGATTTACAACCCCGTGGTCTTGGCCAGCACCTATGGCGCGCAGTCCCGTGCGGCGGAGCCGCAGCGAGAGGCGCCCGCCCCGTTGCCCGGGGGGGCCGGCGCCGACGCGGGCGGGGCGGCGGCGCCGCTGGTGCTGGTGGTGGACGATTCGATCACGGTGCGCCGCGTGACCCAGCGCTTGCTGCGGCGCGAGGGCTACCGGGTGGCCCTGGCTGCCGACGGGCTGCAGGCGTTGGAGTGCCTTCAGCAGGAGCGCCCCGCCGTGGTTTTGTCCGATATCGAAATGCCGCGCATGGATGGTTTCGAGCTGGTCCGCCATCTGCGGGCCGAGGCCGCCTGGCAGGGCCTGCCCGTCATCATGATCACCTCGCGCATGGCGG
Organism: Burkholderiaceae bacterium; assembly: GCA_028685665.1. GTDB lineage: Bacteria > Pseudomonadota > Gammaproteobacteria > Burkholderiales > Burkholderiaceae_C > JAQUDN01. Next base: position 33,973 of record JAQUDN010000009.1, read on the forward strand.
AAAAGCACCGGGACCACGCCATGCAACTCGGTGCCAACCACTACCTGGGCAAGCCTTATCCTGACGAGGAATTGCTTCGCCTGGTCCGGCATTACGCCAGAATGCACGGTGAAGCGGCGGCTTGAAGCGCTGCTCCGCGCCCGTCCGGGGTGAGGGCGGTGCGCCTTCACCCTTTGATCCCCGCACAGAGCCAAGGAGACTCACGCCATGGAGCACACCATCATCACGGCAGCGGACGACCGCCTCCTGACCTACCTGGCCCAGATGGCCCGGGATGGCGCGTCCGATCTGTTCTTGCTTGCCGGTGCCCCGGCCACATTCAAGCGCCAGGGGGTCTTCACGCCCCTGGCCCATCCGCCCCTGAGCGGAGAGGAAATCCGCACGCTCGCCTACTCGATCATGCGCAAGGAGCAGATCACGGAGTTCGTGGAAACCAAGGAGTGCGACCTTTCCTACCAGATGGGGACGGTGGGGCGTTTCCGGGTCAATGTCCATTTGCAGCGCGGGCAGGTCGGCATGGTGGTCCGGCATGTGGTGTCGAATATCCCCTCCCTGGAGCAACTGGGCCTGCCGCCCGTGCTCAAGCAACTGGCGTTTCTCAAAAGCGGGCTGGTGCTCACCGTGGGGGCGGCCGGTTCGGGCAAGACCACCTCGCTGGCCGCCATGCTCAACTACCGCAACGCCCACACCACCGGCCACATCCTGACCATCGAAGACCCGATCGAGTACCTGCACGCGCACCAGCAGTCGCTGGTGACGCAGCGCGAGGTCGGGCTGGACACCCAGTCCTACGACGAGGCCCTGCGCCGCGCCATGCGCGAGGCCCCCAATGTGATCATGATTGGTGAAATCCGCGACCGCCTGACCATGCAGCACGCGCTGCACTACGCCGAGTCGGGGCATCTGTGCGTCTCGACCCTGCACGCCAGCAATGCCAGCCAGGCGGTGCAGCGCATCCTGAATTTCTTCCCCGAAACAGCCCACCGGCAGCTGCTGATGGACCTCTCGCTCAACCTCAAGGCCGTGGTGGCCCAGCGCCTGGTCAAGTCGGTCCAGGGCCAGCTGGTGCCGGCCCTGGAGATCATGCTGCAGACGCCGTATGTGTCCGAGCTGATCCAGCAGGGCAAGATCGACGAGGTCAACACCGCCATCGTGCGCCGCGACGGGGAGGGCATGTGCACTTTTGACCAGTCGTTGTATGCGCTGTACGAGGCGGGCACGCTGTCCGCCGAAGAGACCCTGGCGCACGCCGACAACCGCACCGATGTGGCCCTGCGCATGCGTTTGGCCACGGGCGCGCCGCTCGGGGTGGCGGGCATGGAGGTCGCTCCTCCCGCGCCCGGGGCTGCGCGGATCTGAGCGGCCCTGCGTCTATCCCGCTTTGACCACGGCGTAGCGCTGCAGGGTGCGCTGCCGGGCCGTGTCGTGGTCCACCACCGGAAGCGGGTAGTCCTGGCCCAGCACCACGCCGGCCTCGTGCAGTTCCAGGGGCTTGGCCAGCCAGGGGGTGTGCAGCGCGGCATCGGGCAGGCCGGCCAGCTGCGGCAGGTAGCGGCGGATGAACTTGCCCTGGGCATCGAACTTCTGGCTCTGGCTGACCGGGTTGAAGATCCGGAAATACGGCTGGGCATCGCAGCCGCTGGAGCTGGCCCATTGCCAGCCGCCATTGTTGGCCGCCAGGTCAAAGTCGTTGAGCTTTTCGGCAAAGTAGCGCTCGCCCCAGCGCCAGTCGATCCCCAAGTCCTTCACCAGAAAACTCGCCACCACCATGCGCAGGCGGTTGTGCATATAGCCGGTCTGGTTGAGCTGGGCCATGGCTGCATCGACCAGCGGGTAGCCGGTGCGGCCTTCGCACCAGGCCTGGAACAGGGCCTCTGCGGGCGGGCCGCTTTCCCAGGCGATCGCGTCGTAGGCGGGCTTGAAGCTGTGTTCGACCACCTGGGGATGGTGGGCCAGGATCTGGAAATAAAAATCGCGCCAGATCAGCTCGTTCAGCCAGGTGCTGGCCCCGGGCTGGCCGGTCAAGGACAGCGCGTGGGCCGTGCGCGCAAGCAGGCGCGGAGAAATGGTGCCAAAGCGCAGGTGCACGCTGAGGTAGCTGGGGCCCTTGATGGCCGGAAAATCGCGCGCCTCCTGGTAGCGTTCGATGCGCTCCAGGAAGTCCTCGAACAGCTGCTGCGCTCCGCTGCTGCCGGTGGGCAGCCGCAACGGGGACAGCGGGGTGGGGTCGCACCCCAGCGCCTGCAGTGAGGGCACGGGCGCGTTCTGGCCTGCGGGGCGGGGTGCCAGCCGGTGGGCGTAGCGCTCCACCGGGTAGCTTTGCAGGTAGAAGGCGTTGATCTTGCGCAGCCAGGCATTTTTATAGGGCGTGAACACGCTGTAGGGCTTGCCCGCCAGGGTCAGCACCTCGTCGCGCTCCAGCAGCGTGTGGTCCTTGAAGGTGTGAAAGGCCCGCCCCTGCGCCGCCAGCCGGGTGCGCACCTGGGCATCGCGCGCCAGGGCCTGGGGTTCGTCGTCGTGGTTGGTGAAGACCGCCTGCACGCCCAGCGCTTCGGCCAGGGCGGGGACGGCCTCGCCGGCCACGGCGTGCGAGACGATCAGGCCCCCCTCGGCCTGGCCGGACTGCCGGCGCAGCGCGGCGTCCAGCTCCACCAGCGCCTCGCGGATGAACGCCACCCGCCGGTCGGCGCGGGGCAGGGGATCGAGAATGGCGCGATCGAAGACAAACACGCAGTGCACTTGCTGGCACTGGCGCAGCGCGTGGTAGAGCGCGGCATGGTCGCTGGCGCGCAGGTCGCGGCGGAACCAGACGAGGCCACAGGCGTAAGAGGGCTCCATGATCACCGTTAAAATTGAGAAATGAGTTCCGATTCTGCGCCCATCAATCTGACGCACCATTTCCTGATTGCCATGCCCGGTCTCGAAGATGCGTCTTTCGCGCGCAGCGTGGTGTACCTGTGCGAACACAGCCAGCGCGGTGCCCTGGGACTGATCATCAACAAGCCCAGCGACATCAGCCTGAAGGCCCTTTTCGACAAGGTCGATCTGGCGCTGCAGCGCGACGACCTGCGCCATGCGCCGGTTTTTCAGGGCGGCCCCGTGCAGACCGAGCGCGGCTTTGTGCTGCACGAGCCCGTGCTGCTCGATCCGCCCCAGACCGAGGAGTCGGTTTACGCCTCCACCATGACCATTCCCGGCGGGCTGGAGATGACCACCTCCAAGGACGTGCTCGAAGCCCTGTCCACGGGGGGCGGGCCGCGCAAGGTCCTGGTCACCCTGGGCTACTCGTCCTGGGGCGAGGGCCAGCTGGAATCCGAACTCGCTGAAAACAGCTGGCTGACCGTGGAGGCCGATCTGTCGGTGATCTTCGACACGCCCGTGGCCGAGCGCTATGACCGGGCGCTGTCCCTGCTGGGGCTCCAGGCCTGGATGCTCTCGCCCGAGGCGGGGCACGCATGAGCGGTTTGCCTGCCCAGCCTGCGGTTCCCGCGCATTTCCAGACCTTTCTTGCTTTCGATTTCGGCCTCAAGCGCACGGGGGTGGCCACAGGCAACCGCCTGCTGGGCACGGCCAGCCCGCAAGAGACCATCAAGGCCGAGGGCGATGCCCGCTTTGCCCAGGTGGCGCAGCGCATCCGTGACTGGCAGCCCGATGCCCTGGTGATCGGCGTGCCCTTTCACCCCGACGGGGCCCGCCACGAGAACACCGAGCGTGCCCTCAAGTTCGGCCGCCAGCTGCGCGGGCGCTTTGGCCTGCCGGTCTTCGAGGTGGACGAGCGCTACAGCACCACCGAGGCCCTGGCCAGCGGCGCGCGCGATGCCGATGCCGCTTCGGCCTGCATCATCCTGGAACAGTTTTTGAGGAGCCTGCCATGAGTACCCCGCACACCGCACCGGCTGCTGGCAGCCTGGTGCTGGACGCCGAAGCCCTGTACCGCGAGCTGCTGCGCGGCGTGCGCAGCCTGCAGACCGCCTCGACCCGCCTGGTCGGCGTGGCCTCGGGCGGCGCCTGGCTGGCCGAGCGGCTGCAGCAGGACCTGGGCTTGCCCGGGGTGCCGGGCGTGCTGTCGTCGGCCCTGCACCGCGACGACTTTGCCCAGCGCGGCCTGGCCAGCAGCGCGCAGACCACGCTGCCCTTTGACGTCAATGGGGCCGACATTCTGGTGCTCGACGATGTGCTCTACACCGGCCGCACCCTGCGCGCAGTGCTCAACGAGCTGTTCGACTACGGCCGTCCCGCCAGCGTGCGCCTGGCCGTGCTGGTGGACCGCGGAGGGCGCCAGTTGCCGGTGCAGGCCGACTTTGCCGCGGCCCGCATCGCCTTGCCTGCATCCCGCTCCCTGGCGTTGGCGCGCGATGCGGCCGGCGCCTTCCAATTCCAAGTTCAGGAGGTCTGACCGTGCTGCACAAGCGCAACCCCCAACTCAATACCCACGGCGAGCTCTTGCATCTGCTGTCCATCGAAGGCCTGCCCCGTGACATCCTCACGCACATCCTCGATACCGCCGCCAACTTCGTCAGCGTGAGCGACCGCGAGGTCAAGAAAGTCCCCCTGCTGCGCGGTAAAAGCGTGTTCAACCTGTTCTTCGAGAACAGCACCCGCACCCGCACCACCTTTGAAATCGCGGCCAAGCGCCTGTCGGCCGATGTCTTCAACCTCGACATCGCCCGCAGCTCGGCCAGCAAGGGCGAGTCGCTGCTGGACACCATTGCCAACCTCAGCGCCATGGCCGCCGACATCTTCGTGGTGCGCCACAGCGAGTCGGGCGCGCCCTACCTGATTGCCCAGCATGTGGCGCCCCATGTGCATGTGGTCAATGCGGGCGACGGCCGCCATGCCCACCCCACCCAGGGGCTGCTGGACATGTACACCATCCGGCACTACAAAAAAGACTTCAGCCAGCTCACCGTGGCCATCGTGGGCGACGTGCTGCACTCGCGCGTGGCGCGTTCCGACATCCATGCCCTGACCACCCTGGGCGCAGCTGAAGTGCGGGTGGTCGGCCCGCGCACCCTGGTGCCTTCGGACCTGACCCACATGGGCGTGCGCGTGTGCCACACCCTCGAAGAGGGCATCAAGGATGCCGACGTGGTCATCACCCTGCGCCTGCAGAACGAGCGCATGAGCGGCGCGCTGCTGCCGTCGAGCCAGGAGTATTTCAAGAGCTTCGGCCTGACCCCCGAGAAGCTGCAGCTGGCCAAGCCCGACGCCATCGTCATGCACCCCGGGCCGATCAACCGCGGCGTGGAGATCGACTCCGCCGTGGTCGACGGCCCGCAAAGCGTGATCCTGCCGCAGGTGACCTTCGGCATCGCCGTGCGCATGGCGGTCATGGGCATCGTGGCCGGAAACGAAGCGTGACCGCCCTGAGCCGCTGCGCGCCCTTCCCCCCCGGGGGAAGGCCGTCCGTCTCCCAAGGAAGCCGGTTCCACGGCGGCCCTCGCAGGGCCTGTGCCACAGGGCGGGCGGTGGCCGCCTCGCCGCTTGCTCCTCTGTTTGCTATGTTTTTTCTAGCTGTTGGCGCTTTGTCC
>JAQUDN010000127.1 GCA_028685665.1 Burkholderiaceae bacterium
TGATGGTCCGCGGCCGCCATCTGGGGGCCCAGGAGGCGCGGGCCTGTGGATTGGTGGACCGCGTGGGCGAGGGCAGCGATGCGCTGGCCGCCGGCCTGGCTTATGCGCAGGAGCTGATCGCCCTGGGGGCCTCCCCCCGGCGCACCTGTGATGCCAACGCTTTTCTGGCCGACAAGGCCGCCGCCCAGGCCACGCTGGACGCCCTGAAAGCCGAAACAGCCGCCAAAACGCGCGGCCTGTTTTCGCCGCTCAAGATCATCGAAGCGGTGCAGGGCGCGCTCGACCTGCCTTTCGAGGAAGCGCTGCAGCAAGAGCGCCGCCTGTTCCTGCAGTGCCTGGACAGCCCCCAACGGGCCGGCCTGATCCACGCCTTTTTTGCCGAACGCGAAGTCGCCAAGGCCCCCGAGACCCGCAACGCCCAGCCCCGTCCGATCGGCCATGTGGGGGTGGTCGGTGGCGGCACCATGGGCGCGGGCATTGCCGTGGCGGTGCTCGATGCCGGCCTGCCGGTGACCCTGATCGAGCGCGACGAGGCCGCCCTGGCCCGTGGCCGGGCGCATGTGGAGAAAGTCTATGACGGCCTCGTGGCCAAGGGCCGCATGGCCCCCGAGGCCAAGGCCAGCGTCATGGCGCGCTTCCAGGGCCAGACCACCTACGATGCGCTCGCTCCCGTGGACCTCGTGATCGAAGCCGTGTTTGAAGACATGGCCGTCAAGAAAGCCGTGTTTGCCGAACTCGACCGGGTCTGCCGTCCCGGCGCCGTGCTGGCCACCAACACCTCCTACCTCGACATCAACGAGATCGCCGCCAGCATCTCGCGCCCCCAGGATGTGGTGGGGCTGCACTTCTTTTCGCCCGCCAACATCATGAAGCTGCTGGAGATCGTGGTGCCGGCCCAGGTCCGTGCCGACGTGGTGGCCACGGCCTTCGCGCTGGCCAAGCAACTCAAGAAGGTGCCGGTGCGTGCCGGGGTGTGCGATGGCTTCATCGGCAACCGGGTGCTGGCCGTGTACAAGCAGGCCGCCGATTTCATGGTGGAAGACGGTGCTTCCCCCTACGAAATCGATGAGGCGGTGCGGGCGTTTGGTTACCCCATGGGGCCTTTCCAGGTCACCGACCTGGCCGGGGGCGACATCGGCTGGGCCACGCGCAAGCGGCGTGCTGCCACGCGCGACCCCCGGGCCCGTTACGTGCAGATCGCCGACCGTCTGTGCGAGCGCGGCTGGTTTGGCCAGAAGACAGGGCGCGGTTTTTACCGCTACCCCGAGGGCGCCCGGGTGGGCCAGCCCGACCCCGAGGTGCTGGCCATCGTCGAGGCCGAACGGGCCCGCGCGGGCATCACGCCGCGCCGCTTCACCCCCGAGGAAATCATGCGCCGCTACATGGCGGCCATGGTCAACGAGGGCGCCAATGTGGTGCACCAGGGCATTGCCCTGCGCCCGCTGGATGTGGATGTCACGTTTTTGTATGGCTACGGCTTTCCACGCTTCCGCGGGGGCCCCATGAAATACGCCGACACGGTCGGCCTGGACACCATCCTGGCGGACCTCCGCGCTTTTGCCCAGGAAGACCCGCTGTTCTGGCAGCCTTCGCCTTTGCTGGTCGCACTGGTGGAGCAGGGGGCGAATTTCGACAGCCTGAACCGCCCCGCGTGACCGATTTTTCCTTGCCCATGTTTCATTGAAAGCAACCCCTCCATGGATCTCCAATTCACCCCCGAAGAAGAAGCCTTCCGCACCGAGGTGCAGGCTTTCCTCAAGGACAAGCTGCCCCCGCATCTGTCGCAAAAAATCAAGGCCGGCGTCAAGCTCACCAAGGCCGAGCACGAGGCATGGCACGCCCTCCTGCACCAGCGGGGCTGGCTGGCCACCATCTGGCCCCAGGAACATGGCGGCCCGGGCTGGGACCCGGTGCGCAAGTTCATCTTTGAAAACGAATGTGCCTTGGCCAACGCCCCGCGCATCGAGCCCTTTGGCGTGGTCATGCTCGGGCCCGTGCTGATCCATTTCGGCAATGCGGCACAGAAAAGCCATTGGTTGCCACGGGTCCTCCATGGCGACGACTGGTGGTGCCAGGGCTATTCCGAGCCGGGTGCCGGTTCGGATCTGGCCTCGATCAAGACGACGGCCGAACGGGGCATGGACGCCCAGGGCGACCACTACATCGTCAACGGGCAAAAGACCTGGACCACCTTGGGCCAGCACGCCAACATGATTTTTTGCCTGGTGCGCACGAACAAGGAGGCGCGCAAGCAGGAAGGCATCAGCTTTTTGCTCATCGACATGAGCACCCCCGGCATCGAGGTCCGCCCGATTCTCACCATCGAAGGCGGCCACGAGGTCAACGAGGTGTTCTTCACCAACGTGCGCGTGCCGGCCGAGAACCTGGTGGGCGAAGAAAACAAGGGCTGGACCATTGCCAAGTACCTGTTGACGCACGAGCGCACGGGGATTGCCGGGGTGGGCTTTTCGGTGGCCCTGATGGAAAAACTGAAGGTCGTGGCCCAGAAGGTGCTGCGCAACGGCCGCCCGCTGGCCCAGGACCCGCTGTTTGCCGCGCGCATGGCCCAGGTCGAGATCGACCTGGAAAACATGAAGACCACCAACCTGCGTGTGCTGGCGGCCGTGGCCGGGGGCGGTGCGCCCGGGGCTGAAAGCTCCATGCTCAAGATCAAGGGCTCCGAGATCCGCCAGGCCCTCTATGCCCTGATCCGCCGTGCCGTGGGGCCCTATGCCCTGCCGTTCGATGTGCAATGGATCAAGGACCTGGAGCGCGGCGAACCCATGGGGCCCGAGGAAGCTGCGACGTCTGCCGCTTCCTATTTCAATTTCCGCAAGCTGTCGATCTATGGCGGCTCCAATGAAGTCCAGAAGAACATCATTTCCAAGATGATTCTGGGCCTGTGAAAGGTGGACGATGCATTTTGAACATACCGAAGACCGCCGCATGCTGGCGGACACGCTGAACCGTTTTATTGCCGAGCAATACGGTTTTGACCTGCGCACGAAGGTGGCCTATGGCGACACCGGCTTCAGCCCGGAGATCTGGAGCCGGCTGGCCGAGATGGGGGCCATCGGTGCGCTTTTTCCCGAAGCCGATGGCGGGTTTGGGGGCAGCGGCTTTGATGTGGCCGTGGTGTTCGAGGCCCTGGGCCGGGGTCTGGTGGTCGAGCCCTTCCTGGGCGCATTGCTGGTCGGGCGTGCCCTCGGTGCCGTGGGGACGCCCGCACAAAAAGCCCGTATCGCCGATCTGATCGACGGCAGCATCGTGGCCGCGCTGGCCCACGACGAGCCCGACACCCACTACGAACTGGCCCGCGTGGCCACCCGCGCCGTGCGCAGCGGCGAGGGCTGGACGCTGACAGGGGCCAAGGCGGTGGTGGTGCAGGGCGAAAAAGCCGATCTGCTGCTGGTGTCCGCACGCACCTCGGGCGAGATCGACAGCGAGGCGGGTATTTCGCTGTTCCTCGTGCCGGCCGACGCGGCCGGTCTCCGCCGCCGCGGTGCGCCCCGGATCGATGGTGGCCGGGTGGCCGAACTGAGCCTGGACCATGTGCAGCTGCCTGCCGACGCCCTGCTGGGCGCCGAAGGCCAGGGCTTTGCCACCCTGGAGCTGGCGGTGGGCTGGGGACTGCTGGCCTTGTGCGCCGAGTCCCTGGGCGCGATGGATGTGGCCAAGAACAGCACGCTGGAATACCTGCGCACGCGCAAGCAGTTTGGCGTGGTCATCGGCAGTTTCCAGGCCCTGCAGCACCGCATGGCCGAGGTCTTGCTGGAGATCGAGCAGACCCGTTCTGCGGTCATCAACGCCGCCGCGGCCATCGAGGCAGAACGGCGCACCCGCGAGCGCGCCCTGTCGGCGGCCAAGGTCACCGTGGGCCGCATCGGCACCCTGGTGGCCGAGGAAAGCATCCAGATGCATGGCGGCATTGGCGTGACCTGGGAGCTGCCGCTGGCGCACTACGCCAAGCGCCTGGTCATGATCGATCACCAGCTCGGTGACGAAGACCACCACCTGGCACGTTTTGCCGCTTTGGGACAAGGCTGAGCCATGGACGCCTCTCCCCTGATCTCCCGCCGCGAAGGGGCGGTGCTGGTTCTGCTGAACAACAATCCCGCGGCCCGCAATGCCTTGTCCCCCGGTTTTTACGTCGCCTTGACCCAGGCGCTGGCCCAAGCCCAGGCCGACCCCGGGATTGGCGCGGTGGTGCTGAGCGGGGTGGACGGGGTTTTTTGCTCCGGTGGCGATCTGCGCCAGTTGGCCAAACGCCGGGAGCTGAGCCTGGCCGAGCGGCGGGAGCGCCTGGAAGGCCTGCACGACCTGATCCGCGCGATCCGTGACTGCCACAAGCCCGTGATCGCCGCCGTGGAAGGGGCTGCGGCCGGGGCCGGGCTGTCGATGGCCCTGGCCTGCGACCTCTTGGTGGCGGCCCGCGATGCCGTGTTTTCGGTGGCTTACGTCAAGGTGGGCCTGACGCCCGATGGCGGTGCCACCGCCTTCCTGGCCGAACTCGTCTCGCGCCAGGTGCTGACCGAGCTGTGCCTGACCGGCGAGCGTTTCAGCGGCGAGCGCCTGCACGCCATGGGCGCCGTCAACCGCCTGACCGAACCCGGGGCCGCGCTGGAGCAGGCCTTGCAGCTGGGGGCCCAGGTGGCCGCAGGGCCGGCGCAGGCCATGGCCCGCATCAAGGCGCTGTGCCGCGCGGCCCCCCAGGCCACGCTGGAAGCGCAGCTGGAGCAGGAAGCCCAGCACATGGTGCAGGCCCAGGGGCATGCCGAAGCGGCCGAAGGCATTGCGGCGTTTCTGGAAAAGCGGCGGCCTGATTTCAGTGCCCTGCGTGCGGCCACCCCGTGAAAACACAGGTCCGATGGGGGCCGTTTGCGTGCACCATCGGGGGCCGCTTCGATCACAACAATGGAGAGAGACTGCTATGGCTGAGATGACTTCCGCACTTCCTTTGTCGGGACTGCGCGTTCTGGACCTTTCGCGCGTGCTGGCCGGGCCGATGTGCGGCATGACGCTCGGAGACTTTGGCGCCGAGGTGATCAAGGTGGAGCACCCCGGCCGCGGCGACGACACCCGGGACTGGGGCTTGCGCGTGGGCAAGACCGAAACGGCCTATTTCAACAGCATGAACCGCAACAAGCGGTCGATCACGCTGGACCTGCAAAAGCCCGAAGCCGTGCAGATCGTGCTGGACCTCGCCCGCCAGTGCGATGTGGTGATCCAGAACTTCAAGTTCGGCGGCGCCGAAAAAATGGGCCTGGGCTATGCGCAGATCCAGGCCGTCAAGCCCGACATCATTTACTGCTCCATCTCGGGCTACGACCGCTCCGGTCCCGAAGCCCGGCGTCCGGGCTATGACCTGGTGGTGCAGGGCGAGGCCGGCCTGATGGCCATCAACGGCCAGGCCGACCAGCCGCCCCTCAAGTTCGGTGTGGCCGTGGTGGACATGTTCACCGGCATGTATTCCGCCCAGGCCATCCTGGCGGCCCTGTTCGACCGCCAGCGCACGGGCCGGGGCCGCCATGTCGAGATGGCCTTGTTCGACTGCGGCCTCATGGTCTCGGCCTACTACGGGCTGGAGGCCCTGCTGATGCAGAAAGACCCGCCGCGCTATGGCAACGAACACCCGTCCATCGTGCCGTATGGCGTGTTCGATGCCGCCGATGGGCCCCTGGTCATCACCGTGGGTAACAACGCCCAGTTCGAGCGCTTTTGCCGCGAGGTGATCGACCGTCCCGACCTGGCCGATGACGAGCGCTTCAAGACCAACCTGGGCCGGGGTTCCCACCGTGACGCCCTGGTGCCCGAAATCCTGCGCGAACTGCGGGCGCGGCCACGCCAGTTGCTCTTGGAGCGCCTGAGCGCGGCGGGCATTCCCTGTGGCGAAGTCCTCGGGCTGCTCGAAGCCCTGCGCTCCGAACGCGCCGTGCGGGGTGGGCTGGTCACCGAGCAAGCGCATGCCGTGGCCGGCACCACCCATGTGATGGCCCCGCCTTACCGCATGGATGGCGAGCGCCTGCCGGTGCGCCGTGCGCCCCCGGAACTGGGCGAAGCCACGCGCGAGGTGCTGTCGGGCCTGCTCGGGCTGGACGACGCACGGCTGGCGGCGCTCAAGGCCGCAGGGGTGGTCTGAGCCAGGCCCTTCCGTCGGACCAGGGCGGGTTCCGTGCGGACCCGCATTCGGCAGACTTCCAAGGAAAACGCATGCGAAATTCGGACCGTTCTGACCCTGTCCCCCGCGCGAGCTGGCGCCGGCGGGCCCTGTGGGCACTGGCCTTGCCGTGGTTCATCGGTACGGCCGGCGCCGAGACCTGGCCTGTCAAGCCCCTCAAACTCATCGTGCCGTTCCCGCCGGGCGGGCCTACGGACACGGCCTCGCGCATCCTCGGGCAAAAGCTGGCCGATCGCCTCAAGCAGCCCGTCGTGGTGGAAAACCGGGCCGGGGCCTCGGGCTCGATGGCGGCGGCGCAGCTGACCAAAGCCCCCGCCGATGGCTACACGCTGATGATGCTGGCCACGCCCACCTTGCTGGCGCCACACCTCTACAAGAAGGCTGGTTACGACACCTCCCGGGACTTCACGCCCGTGGCCACGGTTTATGACCTGCCCATCGTCATCGTGGTCAATCCCACCTTGCTGCCGTCCGTGACCGATCTGCAAAAGCTCATCACCCACGTCAGGGCCCGCCCGGGGCAGTTGAATTACACGAGCTCCGGCGTCGGCAGCTTTGGCCACCTGAGCATGGAGCTGCTCAAGCAGATGGGCCGGTTCGAGATGGAGCATGTGCCTTACAAGGGCAGCATTCCGGCCATCACCGACACCCTGGGCGGCCAGGTGCCCGTGATGTATGCCGACCTGGTCGGGGCCTTGCCCCATCTCCAGTCGGGCAAGTTGCGCGCCATTGCCGTGGGTTCGCCCCAGCGCGTGGGCGTGGTGCCGCAGATTCCCACCATCGCCGAGCAAGGCTTCAAGGGCTTCGATGCCGTCTCGTGGGGCGGATTGCTGGCCCCCCAAGGCACGCCCAAAGCGGTGGTCCAGCGGATCGGCGACGAGGTCCAGGCCATCCTCGCCGAAAAAGAGACGCAAGAGCGCCTGCTCACGGTCGGTGCCCTGGCCCGCTACCAGCCAGCCGAACAAATGGCGGCACGCATCCAGGGGGACTACACCAAGTGGGGCCGCGTGATTCGGGAGAAAGGCATTTCCTTCGACTGACACCCTGCCTCTGATCGCTGCAACCAGGTTCCCCATAAAGATGGCAGTTTTTGACCATCTATCCAACCAGGAGACAAAACCATGAAAGCATCTCACACACGCCGCGTGCTGCTGGCCCAAGCGGCCGCCGCTGTCGCCGCCTTGAGCGGTCTGCCGGCGGCACAGGCCCAAGCGCCGGCCTATCCCTCCAAGCCGATCCGCCTGGTGGTGCCCTTCAATGCGGGCGGCGCCACCGACATCCTGGCACGCACGCTGGCCGACAAAATCGCCCCCAAACTGGGGCAGCCGGTGCTGGTCGAGAACCGGGGCGGGGCGTCGGGCATCGCGGGCAGTGAGGTGGTGGCCAAGGCCGCGCCGGACGGCTACACCCTGCTGCTGTCGCTGACCACCTCGATGCTGACCAACCAGTTCCTCTTCGAGAAACTGCCCTACAACCCCCAGCGCGATTTCGCCCTGGTGTCTTTGCTGGCCTATGGCCCGGTGGTGCTGGTGGCCCATCCCAGCGTGCCCGCGAACACCGGGCCCGAGTTGCTCGATTACATCGCCCGCAACAAGGGCAAGCTGGCCTACGGCTCCTGGGGCGTGGGCTCCACGGCGCACTTGGTCGGCGCCTTCATGAGCCAGAGCCTCAAGGCCGACATGAGCCATGTGGCCTACAAGGGCGAGGCCCCCATGCTGCAGGACCTGATCGGGGGGCAGACGCAGATCGCCATTTCCAGCGCCATGGGGGCCAAGGCGCACATCGAGTCGGGCAAGCTCAAGGCCATTGGCGTGACCGGCGAGCAGCGCATGCCGGTGCTGCCCAATGTGCCGACCTTGTCCGAGCAGGGCCTGAAGGACGATGTCTACCGCGTCGTCGGCTGGCTGGGCCTGGCCGCACCGGCCAAGACCCCGCCCGAGATCGTGCAGCGCATCGCTGCCGAGATGGCCGCTGCGATGGCCCTGCCCGATGTGCGCGAGCGCGTCAGCGCCATGGGCTTTCCGCCTGCCGGAACCACCCCGGAACAATTCAACGCCGTGTACCAACGCGATCTGCCCGTCTGGCAGAACCTGGTGAAACTCTCCGGCGCCAAGCTGGATTGAAGGAAACCCGTACCGTGACCCTTGCTCCTACAAGCCCCCCTCCGTTTCGCAGCCTGCCGGACATGGTCCGTGAACATGCCCGCGAGCGCCCCGACACCGAAGTCCTGCGCGACGATGCCAGCGCCCTGAACTGGGCCGAGCTGGACGCGCTGATGGACCGCATCGCCGCCAGCCTGCAGCGCGATGGCCTGCGGCCCGGCGATGTGCTGGCCATTTGCGCCGCGCCCTCGGTGCGCTACGGCGCCCTGTACCTCGGAGCCCTGCGCGCCGGTGTGGTCGTTGCGCCGCTGGCGCCCTCGGTGACGCCCGAGCAGCTGGTGTCCATGCAGGGCGATGCCCAGGCCCGGCGCTTTTTCATCGACGCCATGGCCGTGCCCCTGCTGGCTGCATCGCACGCCGGGTCTTTGGTGTCGCTGGATGGCCAGGCCCCCGGCCAGGCCTGGGACGACTGGCTGGCCCCCCAGGGCCGTGGGCCCCAGCCTTTCACGGCCACGCCCGAGCACCCCTTCAACATCATTTATTCGTCGGGCACCACCGGCACGCCCAAGGGCATCGTGCAGTCGCATGGCATGCGCTGGAGCCACCTGCTGCGCGGCCTGGACCATGGCTACGGCCCCGACAGCCTGGCCGTGATCTCCACCCCGCTGTACTCCAACACCACGCTGGTGTCCTTCTTTCCGGCCGTGGGCTGGGGCGGGCGCGTGCGCATCCTGCCCAAGTTCGATGCCCTGCGCTTTCTGGAGATCGCTTCGTCCCTGCGCGCCACCCATGCCATGCTGGTGCCTGTGCAGTACCAGCGCATCCTGGCCCAGCCGCAGTTTGGCGCGTTCGACCTGTCGTCCTTCCGCGCCAAGTTCTGTACCAGTGCGCCCTTCCGCGCGGACCACAAAGCCGAGGTGCTGGCCCGCTGGCCGGCGGGCGCGCTGTACGAGTTCTACGGCATGACCGAAGGCGGAGGCAGCTGCATCCTGCTGGCGCACGAGCACCCCGACAAGCTGCACACCGTGGGCCGTCCCGCCGCCACCAGCGACATCCGCCTGATCGACGAAGCGGGCCAGGAGCTTGCGCCCGGGCCCGACACCGTGGGCGAGGTCGTCGGCCACTCGCCCGGCATGATGACCGGCTACCACCACCAGCCCGAAAAAACCCGCGAGGCCGAGTGGTTCGACGCCACCGGCAAGCGCTTCATCCGCACCGGCGATGTGGGCCGCTTCGACGAAGATGGTTTCCTGATCCTCATGGACCGCCGCAAGGACATGATCATCACCGGCGGCTTCAATGTCTACCCCAGCGACCTCGAAGCCGAATTGCGCAAGCACCCCGCCGTGGCCGATGTGGCCGTGACCGGCGTGCCTTCCGAGGCCTGGGGCGAAACCCCGGTCGCCTTTGTCTGCCCCCAGCCGGGCAGCACCGACACCCCGGAGCAGATCATGGCCTGGTACAACGGCCGCGCCGGCAAGACCCAGCGCCTGTCGGCCCTGCATTTCATCGACGAGCTGCCCCGCAGCGCGATTGGCAAGGTGCTCAAGCGCGAACTGCGCGAGCGCCACCTTCAACCCTCAACCCTCTCTGCCTAAAAGGAAGCTTATGAAAATCCTCGTCCCCGTGAAGCGCGTGGTGGACTACAACGTGAAAGTCCGAGTGAAGTCGGACGGCAGCGGGGTAGACATCGCCAACGTGAAGATGAGCATGAACCCCTTCGACGAGATTGC
>JAQUDN010000128.1 GCA_028685665.1 Burkholderiaceae bacterium
CACCCCACGCAGGGGCTGCTGGACATGTACACCATCCGGCACTACAAAAAAGACTTCAGCAACCTCACCGTGGCCATCGTTGGCGACGTGCTGCACTCGCGCGTGGCGCGCTCGGACATCCACGGCCTGACCACGCTGGGCTGTGCTGAAGTGCGCGTGGTGGGCCAGCGCACGCTGGTGCCGTCGGACATGGCGCAGATGGGCGTGCGTGTGTGCCACACGCTCGAAGAGGGCATCAAGGACGCTGACGTGGTCATCATGCTGCGCCTGCAAAACGAGCGCATGAGCGGCGCGCTGCTGCCGTCGAGCCAGGAGTATTTCAAGAGCTTTGGCCTGACGCCCGAAAAGCTGCGCCTGGCCAAGCCCGACGCCATCGTCATGCACCCCGGCCCCATCAACCGGGGCGTCGAGATCGACTCGGCAGTGGTCGATGGCCCGCAGTCGGTGATCCTGCCGCAGGTCACTTTTGGCATCGCCGTGCGCATGGCGGTGATGTCCATCGTCGCTGGCAATGAGGCTTGATTGCTATTTATTTGATAGCTGCTTGCGCTTTCTGCATAAGCGCTAGCGGCCCATTTGGCACTAAACCATGAAGATACTGATCCAGAACGGCCGTGTGATCGATCCCGCTTCGGGCTTTGACCAGACCTGCGATGTCACCGTGGCGGCGGGGCGCATCATCGGCATCGGCAAGGCCAGCCCCGATGGGGCCCCCCACCGCGTCATCGACGCCCGGGGCTGCTGGGTGCTGCCCGGCCTGGTGGACCTGGCTGCGCGCCTGCGCGAGCCGGGCTACGAGCACGAAGGCATGCTCGAATCCGAAATGGCCGCTGCCGTGGCCGGGGGCGTGACCAGCCTGGTCTGCCCGCCCGACACCGACCCCGTGCTCGACGAGCCCGGCCTGGTGGAAATGCTCAAGTTCCGTGCCGAAAAACTCCACCAGGCGCGCCTGTTTCCGCTCGGCGCCCTGACCCGCAACCTGGCCGGCGAGGTGCTGACCGAAATGGCCGAGCTCACCGAGTCCGGCTGCGTCGGCTTCGGCCAGGCCGAGGTGGCGCTGGCCAGCACCCAGGTGCTGCAGCGCGCCCTGCAATACGCCGCCACCTTCGGCTACACCGTCTGGCTGCGCCCGCAGGAGCTGCACCTGGGCAAGGGCGTGGCGGCCAGCGGCCCGCTGGCCACGCGCATGGGCCTGTCCGGCGTGCCCGTGGCGGCCGAGACCATTGCGCTGCACACGATTTTCGAGCTGCTCAAGACCACCGGCGCGCGGGTGCACCTGTGCCGCATCAGCAGCGCCGCCGGCGTGGAGCTGGTGCGCCAGGCCAAGGCCCAGGGCCTGCCGGTCACCTGCGATGTCAGCGTGAACTCGCTGCACCTGACCGATATGGACATCGGCTTTTTTGACAGCAACGCCCGCCTCAGCCCCCCGCTGCGCCAGCAGCGCGACCGCGATGCCCTGCAGGCGGGCCTGGCCGACGGCACCATTGACGCGCTGGTCTCCGACCATTGCCCGGTCGAAGACGATGCCAAGACCCTGCCTTTCGCCGAAGCCGAACCCGGCGCCACCGGCCTTGAGCTGCTGCTGAGCCTGGCGCTGAAGTGGTCGCAGGACGGTGGCGTGCCCCTGCAGCGCGCGCTGGCCACCATCACCTGCGAACCCGCCCGCGTCCTCGGTTCGGCCTTGGGCACCTTGCAGGCCAGCGTGGGCCAATTGGTGGAAGGCGGCGTGGCCGACCTGTGCATCGTCGATCCGCAGGCCGCCTGGACCGTGCAGGCCGACGCGCTGCGCAGCCAGGGCAAGCACACGCCGTTCACGGGCTACGAGCTGCCAGGCCGGGTCCGCACCACCCTGGTCGGCGGGCAAGTGGCCTTCGAGCGCCGCGGCTGAGCCATGCGCTCATTGCGGGCTTGTTGGCGCCTGGTGCGCGTGCTGGGGCATATCGCCAAGGGCCTGTGCATCGTCACCTTCCGCTTTCCGGCGCTGGGCTCCGAGCAGCAGCAGGCCCGGGTGCAGGTCTGGTCGATGGAGCTGCTCGCGCATGTAGGCGTTTCCTTGCGCATCCAGGGCCAGCCGCCCGTCACCGGGCCGGTGATGCTGGTGGCCAACCACCTGTCGTGGCTGGACATTCCGGTGCTGCATGCCGCGCGGCATTGCCGCTTTGTCTCCAAGTCGGATGTGCAGGGCTGGCCTTTGATCGGCGCGCTGGCCAGCGCGGCCGGCACGCTCTACATCGAGCGCACTTCGCGCCGCGATGCGCTGCGCATGGTGCGCACCCTGCAGGAATCGCTGGAGCAGCGCGAGGTCCTGGCGGTGTTTCCCGAAGGCACCACGGGCGATGGGCGCCAGCTCTTGCCCTTCCATGCCAATCTATTGCAGGCCGCGGTGGCCGCCGACGCCCCGGTGCAGCCGGTGGGCCTGCGCTTTGCCGACCGGGCCAGCGGCGTGACCAGCCACGCGCCCAGCTACATCGGGGACGAAACCCTGGTGGGTTCGATCTGGCGCACCCTGAGCGCCCCGCCCATTGAAGCCGTGGTCCATTTCGGCCTGCCCGAGCAAGCCCAGGGCCGTGACCGCCGCGATTGGGCCCGCGACCTGCAGGGCGTGGTGGACACGCTGCGCAAGACCTGACATCCACCCGGCCCGTGGTCCGCCCGTAGCGGCCCGGTGGAGGCAGGTCATAAAGGCTTTTATCTAAAAAGAGAGCAGCTAGCGCAGGCGGGGTCCGCCTTGGAGGCTGATTCGGTGCCTGGTCCGAGCGCGTATTCGGCGCCGAATGGGAGCCAGGTGCTCTCAGCGCGTCTGCGTCGCCCCGTGCCCTTCGTGCAGCCTGGGAAAGGTCACCACATGGTCCATTTGCGGGCGGATGCCGATCCACTCCCCGACGGCGTGGTCGTGGTGGCTGGGCACATGGGCCATCAGCACCTGGCCGCCCGCCAGTTCCAGGGTGTAGAGAAACTCCGAGCCGCGGAAGGATTTGCGCACGATCCGGGCTTTCACCGGGGCGTCGTCATCGTGCACGATGTCGTCGGCGCGCAGCAGCACGTCGCATTCGCCGCCGGGGTAACTGGAGGGCAGGGGGCATTCGCTCAGGCCCTCCAGGTCGCCCAGCGGGGTGCGCACCTGCACCTGGCCGTCTTGCTGGACCAGCGTGGCGGGCGCAAACACGCCATGCCCAATGAAGTCGGCCACGAAGCGCGTGGCCGGCCGGTGGTAGAGGGTGTAGGCGTCGTCCCATTGCTGCAACTGGCCCTGGTCCATGACCCCGATCACATCGCCAATCGCAAAGGCCTCGAACTGGTCGTGCGTGACGAACAGCGCGGTGGCCCCGGCGGCTTTCAGAATGCCGCGCACCTCGTGGGCCAGGCGTTCACGCAGGTCCACGTCCAGGTTCGAGAACGGTTCGTCCAGCAGCATCAGCCGTGGGCGTGGCGCCAGGGCCCGTGCCAGGGCCACGCGCTGCTGCTGTCCGCCCGAGAGTTCGTGCGGAAACCGCGCCGCGCTGCCTTCCAGGCCCACCAGTTCCAGCACCTCGGCCACGCGCGCGGCCTGCTCGGCCCGGGGCAGCTGGTGGATGCCGAACGCCACGTTGCGGCCTACCGACAGGTGCGGAAACAGCGCGTAGTCCTGGAACACCATGCCGATGCGCCGTTCTTCGGGCGGCAGATTCTGCCGGGGGCTGCTGACGCGCTGTTTGGCCAGGTGGATTTCGCCGCCCGACACCGGCTCCAGGCCGGCGACGGCGCGCAGCAAGGTGGTCTTGCCGCAGCCCGAGGGGCCGATCAGCACGCCGATCTCTCCGGCGCGCAAGCCCAGGGTCACGCCTTGCACGGCGGCCTGGGCACGGCCGGCGTAGCGCACGTCGAGTTGGGAAACCTCAAGAAACATGCGCGCATTCTAGGGGGACGGGCGAATGCTTAGAATTCGCATTTGCGTTTCCGGGGCGGCCCTCAGGGTTGTTCCCGCACTGCCCCTTCTGCTTTTTTGCGATCGCCTGCCTTGCGCTCTGTCCCCTCTGCCTTGCGCCTCACCGCGCTGATCCTGCTGGCCGGCCTGCTGGCGTCGCCGGTGCTGGCCGTGCTGGCCTCCTGGCTGCCCTGGGGCGCGGGCGACGCCCTGGCCTGGCCCATCCTGCGCGAGATGGCCGCCACGGTCCTGCCGGGCTATGTGCTGACCACGCTCGAACTGAGCCTGCTGGTGGCCCTGGGCGCCCCGCTGGTGGGCACGGCCACCGCTGCCGCCGTGACCTTGTTCGATTTTCCGGGCCGGCGCAGCCTGGAATGGCTGCTGCTGCTGCCCCTGGCCATGCCGGCCTACGTCACGGCCTACGCCTACACCGATTTCCTGCAGTTCAGCGGACCGCTGCAGGTGGGCTTGCGCGAGGCCTTCGGGCTCGAAGGGCGTTTGCTGCCCGAGGTGCGCAGCCTGGGCGGTGCGGTGGGGGTGTTCATCTTCTCGCTCTACCCCTATGTCTATCTGCTGGCCCGCACCGCCCTGGGGGAGCGGGCCGCCCACCTCATGGAAGCCGCGCGCCTGCTGGGGGCCCCCCTGCCGCGCCGCATCCGCACCGTGGCCTTGCCGCTGGCGCGCCCGGCCGTCGCTGCCGGCGTGGCGCTGGTGCTGATGGAAACCCTGGCCGACTTTGGCGTGGCCAGCTACTTTGGCATCCAGACTTTCACCACCGGCATTTACAAAGCCTGGCTGTCGATGGACAACCGCACCGCCGCCGCCCAGTTGGCGACCATGCTGCTGCTGGTGGTGCTGGTCCTGCTGCAGCTGGAGCACCGCGCCCAGAAGCGCATGCGCTTTGCCCCGGGCGGCACGGGCCATGCCGGTTCGGCCGAAGCCCAGCCCGTGGTGCTGCACGGCCTGCGGCGCTGGCTGGCCTGGGCGGTGTGCAGCCTGCCGGTCTTGCTGGGTTTTGTGGCGCCCGTGGCCTTCATGCTGCGGCCCCTGGCCGCCGACTGGTCGGTGCTGCCCTGGGAGCGCTTCCTGGAATGGGCCTGGCACAGCGTGCGCCTGGGCGGCATCACCGCCGCCTTGGCCGTGCTGGTGGCCCTGGCCCTGGCCTTTGCCGTGCGCCGCCAGCCCGATGCCGTCACGCGCGGTGTGGTGCAACTGGCCGGTCTGGGCTATGCGGTGCCCGGCGCGGTGATCGTGGTGGGTTTGCTCCTGCCGGTCGGTTGGCTGCAGGCCGCCGTGCCGCAATGGGGTGTGGGGGGACTGGTCACCGCCACCTCGCTGGGCATTGTCTGGGCCTATCTGGTGCGCTTTTGTGCGGTGGCCCTGCAATCGGTGCAAAGCGGCTACGCGCGCATTCCCCCCAGCCTGGACGACTCGGCCCGCATGCTGGGCAGCAGCGGTGCCGGCCTCATGGCCCGCGTGCACTGGCCGCTGCTCCAGCGCTCCACGGCGGCGGCGGCGCTGCTGGTGTTTGTCGATGTCATGAAAGAGCTGCCCGCCACCATGGTGCTGCGCCCCTTCAACAGCGACACCCTGGCCGTGGTGGCCTACCAACTGGCGCGCGATGAGCGCCTGGGCGAGGCTGCGCTGCCCTCCCTGGCGTTGGTGGTCGTGGGTCTGGTGCCGGTGATGCTGCTCAGCCGGACTTTGCGCGCGCGCCATTGACGCGGCGGGTGCGCCCGGTTCAGCGCGCTGCCGGCGCAGGGGGCGTCTCGGCGCCCGACATCCCCGGCCCGGCGGGCGTGCCTGCCCCGTTGCGGCGCGCTTCCACATGCACCCAGAACCCATCCTGCTGCACCAGTTCCGGGTGCAGCTGGTCGTGCGTTTCGGCCAGGGTCTGCAGGGCCAGCAGCACCGGTTGGGGGAAGCCCTGGCGCAGTTCCGGGCGTTTGTTGTAGAGCGTCTCGTCCATGTACTCCAGAAAAGTCGCCGTGCCCCAGTGCTCCTGGAGCTTGGCGGCCACATGGGGGAAGGCCTCTTGAATGGCCCGGTAACTGGGGTGTTGTCGCAGCATGGTGGTTTCTCGGTGGGGCGGCCTCGCGCCGTGTGCCCAGGCCCTCGGCCTGGCTGCACGCCCTGGGATCGTAGCGAATTTCGCCGGGTTTTCAGCGATCCGAACCGCCGGCAAGCACCGGTCCAGACCGCCTGGCCGATTGCCGGGCCTGGGCATGGGGTGCAGACGATTGCTCCTGAAAAGAGAGCGTCTCAGGCCGGTGCTTAAAGCCGTGGAGGCTCAAAAGACCCTGAAGACTTCGCCGCAGACCCCTGGGTGTCTGCCGTCCGGGGCTGCATCGCAATCGCCCCAAAGGGACAGCGCGGCACGCACAGCGTGCAGCCGGTGCAGGCATCGGCATCGCCCAGGGTGGAAAACTTCCGCCAGCCCTGCGGCTGCAGCGACAGCAGCTGCCAGGGGCAGCTCGGCACACACCAGCCGCAGCCGGTGCAGCGCTGGGTGTCGATCACGGCAAGGGGGCGGGTCATGCCGAGGTGGCCCTGGTGCACTGCCACATCGCTGGGGCCCGCGGGGGCCTGTACCGGCACCTTGCAGACTTTTGAACGGCCCTCGCTTGACGGGGCGCGGTCGTTTTGTCGACAGCATCCTGGACCGCCTCCGTCCCCATGGGGGTGTTTGCCCCCGCGGATTGGACTGCCGTGGGCACGGGTTCCGGGCCTGGCGGGGCGGTTTTCAGGACTTCGTCCACAGGCGGGGCGAACGGCTTGTGGGCCTCGTCGGCATGGCGGTGAACGGCCGGGTCGAATGTGTGGCCCCGCTCGGTCGCCCTCTCACGCACGTGGCGGCAGCCCTCCATCACCCTGTGCGCCAGCGCGGAGTGATGGGCCTGCAGCAGGCTGGGCGCGTCTTTGGCATTCCGCATGGCGACGAGTCCTCCGGGTGGGGTGTGGGTTGCGCTATTGTCAACCCCACAGGGCGCTCGGGACCCTCCTGGGTGAGGCCTGGGTTTCAGGGCCTGGCTTCATGTCCCGAGAGGCGGGACCCCATCGTTTCCCCTCCCGGGCCCCTTGGCCTCTGGATCTTCGACGCCCATGCCCGGGGCCGGTTGCAGGCCGTCCCCGCTTGCACCCAAGCGACATCCCTGAGGAACCCAGCGGCGCGCTGACGGGCCCTTCCTGGATGGGCTGGACGATCCGGGTCAAGCGCCGGCAAGGGGATGGCAGAGCGTGCCGCCTGCTGCGGTGGGCCGCCATTTATCGATCCCTGCGCAGGCCGTGGGCGGGCCAAGCCGGTCGGGGTCACTGGGATGTCATTTCCGCTCTTTGCATGGCCCTCCGACCCGCCAGGGTCGGCTATCCACCCTGAGCACCATTGCAAAAGAGGGAAACCCGCATGGAATTCAAGTCTTTGCGCAACACCCTGACGGTGGTGCTGGCGGCCGGTGGATGGGTCGCCTGCGGTGGCGATTTGGATGGAGGGGCCGAGACCGCGAAGGTTTCGCTGCTTGCTTTCAGCGACCTGTATGGCCGGCTTGAAAACGGCGGCAACGGCTTGCTGCTGGATGCGGCCAACCCGAACGGCACCCGGGCCAGCCTGGGCGGTGTGGCCTACAGGGGGACGCTGATAGCAAGAAGCGGAAGTCTGACAACCCCACAGGCTCCATCCTGATCGCCCATGGAGACCTGATCGGCGCGTCTCCGTCGATTCCGCGTGCTTTCCATGAAGAACCCACCATTGAAATTCTCAATGAACGGGGTTTGGCGGTGTCCTCGGTGGGCAACCATGAAGTCGACTCCGGCAAGGCGCAACTGCTGCGCTTGACCCAGGGCGGGTGTTTCAAGGGGGGCGCGGCCGGCGTGGATCCCTGCCTGAGCCACGGACAATTCGAGGGCGCCAAATTCCAGTACCTCGCTGCCAACGTCATCGACAACAGCACGGGCAAGCTACTGCCCCCGGGCGACACCATCCACACCCTCAATGCCGTGAAGGTGGGCTTCATCGGATTGACCCTCGCGTGGCCGGCAACGACGTCCTCTACAACGGCGGTGTCAACATGACGGCCATGAAAGAGGGCACGAACGCCCAGGAGGGGCACCTCGATCTCGACATCAGCCGCGGCTATTTCAAGGCTTTTGGACCCATCTCGGCACCGGAAGCCACGCGCATTACCCGAATCAACGGATTCGGCGGGCTGCAAGTCGCTCCCTGACCCACCCGGGACTGAGGGGGCTCAGCGCAGTCCCGGGGCGGTCCATAACAAAACCCGCTGTTCTCGTGGAATCAGCGGGTTATGGGGCTTTGGGGCATGTTGCGTGAGCCGGGTGTGGTCCCCTCGACAGGAATCGAACCTGTATCTAGCGCTTAGGAGGCACTCGTTCTATCCATTGAACTACGAGGAGAGCAGGTGCGCATTGTAGTGGCTGCCCTGGGGGCTCGGGGCCGGGGTTTCAGTCGTAGCGCAGGGTGTAGATCAGGTCGACGGCGCTCTTTTCGCCGGTCAGTCCGCGCAGGGTCAGGTGGCGGGACAGGTCGTAGAAGATGTGCAGGGTGCCCAGCGTGCCCGACAGGCTGCGTTCGTAGGTGACGTAGAGGTCTTTGGACAGCCGTTTGCCGAAGGTGAGGGCGGCTGCGCTGGCGTCGGTGCCGCTGCCGGGGCCCTTGAAACCGATTTCGTCCAGGCCCAGGCGCTGGGCGGCCCGGCCACTGGCGCCCTGGCCGGTGGGGCCGAGCAGCGCCAGGGCGGCCTGCTGCAGCAGGGCGGCGCTGGCCCCGCCGCCAGCGGTGTCGCGGCCGAGCAGCACCCAGGCGAGCTTTTCGGCGTCGGGCAGTTCGGGATCGGCATACAGCCGCACCCGGGGCGCCAGGGCCGAGCCGGTGATCTGCACCCCGGCGCGCACGCTGATCTGGGGGCGCAGCGCCAGGATGTCGAGGGCCGGGTTGTCGTAGGCGCCGTTGAAGCGGATCAAGCCGGTTTCGACGTCCAGCATCTGGCCCCAGGCGCGGTAGCGGCCTTGCACCGTGCGGATTTCGCCCGTGACCCGGGGCGGGGCGCCGGCTTCGGGGCTGCTGCGGAGGTCGACCGTGCCTTCCAGGCGGGTGGTGATGCCCTGGCCCTGCAGGGCGAAGTCGCGGCCGAGGTCGAGGGTGATGGCGATGTCGGGCGGCCGGGCGGGTCCGACCTGCAGCGCGGCTTCGGCCTGGGCGGGCGGGGGGGGCTCACGGTTTTGGGCGGCGGAGCGCACCACCACATCCGGGCCCAGGCGGGGGGCGGTTTCGTCGGGCAGCAGCAGGGTGGCGCGGTCCACGGTGAGCTGGCCCCGCAGGCTGAACTGGCCTTGGCGCAGCTGCGCCTGCAGAGGGCCCGAAAGACTGACCTGTCGATCGGCCCGCACCAGCACCTGCAGGGCTTGGGCCTGTGCCTGCATCTCCAGGGCCAGCCCGGAGTCCTCGGGCGTCCCCTCGCCCCAATGGATGCGGCCGCTGCCGGTGAGCGTGCCGCCGTCCTGGGGCGCCGGGCTGCGGTTGCCGCTGAAGCCGGCAATGCGCGCCTGGCTGCCGCGGCCGCCCAGCAATCGGAATTCAAGGATCTCCAGTTGCCTGCCGCGGAGTTCGGCGCGCAGGCGCCCCCCCTGGAGGCCCACCCCATCGACGAGGGAGCGCACGGCCAGTGCGTCGGCCCCCAGCGTGCCCGTCCAGTGCGGGGCGTTGCGCTGGCCCGACAGGCGGGCGTTGGCGTCGAAGGTGCCGCGCACGCGCCAGCCTGGCGGGGCCAGGGCCGACCAGACCCCCAGGTCGGGCAGGCGCGCCTGCACCTGGGCTGCGACCGGGGCGTCGGCCGCCCAGGTGGCGTTGCCCAACCCGGGGCCGAGGGTGAGGGCGGTGCTGGCACTGGCGTCGATGGTGCCGGCCCGTTCGCTGTCCCAGAGCACGCGGGCGCGCAGGGCTTCGCCTTCGGCCTGGAGGGTGATTTCGGCCTGGCGGATGCCTGCGCGGGTGCCATTGGGGGTGGTGGCGGGCTTCACGGCAGCGGCCTCGTCGGCGAACAGGAGCAGGTCTCCACTGGC
>JAQUDN010000129.1 GCA_028685665.1 Burkholderiaceae bacterium
GGGGGGCCTGCTGGGCCTGGTGAGCGGGCTGGTCCAGGCCGCCGAGCCCTTGAAGGTCATCCGGATTGGCGTAGCGACCGGGGGGGTGGGCAGCGATCCGGTGCGCCACGGCGGCACGATCACCGCGCTGGCCTACACCGAGGGGGCGGTCGAGCAGGAGTTCAAGAAAGACGGCGTCCAGGTCGAATGGGTGTTTTTCAAGGGCGCCGGGCCGGCCGTGAACGAGGCCCTGGTCAACAAGCAGCTGGACTTTGCCTACCAGGGCGATTTGCCGTCCATCGTGCACCGCGCCAGCGGCGTCAAGACCCAGATCATTCTGGGCACCGGGGTGCGCTCCGGCCTGTACCTGGCGGTGCCCCCGGGCTCGCCCATCCAGCGCATCGAGGATTTGAAGGGCAAGAAGGTCGCCCTGTTCAAGGGCACCAACCTGCACCTGGCCGCGGTGCGTGCCCTGGCGGACAAAGGCCTGCAGGAGCGTGATGTCAAGTTCATCAACCTGGACTTCGCGGCGGGCAACACCGCCCTGGTCACCAAGGACGTGGATGCGGCGTTTTCCTACGTGGGGGTGTTCGATCTGCGGGACAAGGGGCTGGCCAAGATCATCTGGTCGGCGGCGGACGACTCCTACCGCTACACCCGCCAGGCGGCCCTGCTGGTGACGGAGGACTTTGCGGCAGCGCACCCCAAGGCGGTCCAGCGCGTGGTCACCACCCTCGTCAAGACCGCCCGCAAGTACTCGGAGGAAAGCAAACGCTCCGAGGTGTTTGAACTCTGGGGCAAGGCCGAACACCCGGAGAAGGTCTGGCGTGAAGACTTTGTGGGCCAGCCGCTGCGCGTGCGCTTTTCACCCTTGATCGACCCTTTCCTGGTGGCCAGTTACCAGGAATCGGCCCGCGTGGGCAAAGAGCTCAAGCTGGTGCGCGGCAACCCCGAAATCCCGCGCTGGTTCGATGCCCGCTACCTGAACACCGCCCTGAAAGAACTCCAGCTCGAAAGCTACTGGCCGGCCTACGGGGCCGATGGCCGCCTGCTCAACCGCTGAGCCCGGGGCCCCGTCGCTCCCCGGTGCGGTGCGGTGCGGTGCGGCCGGGGGGGCGGTGCGGCAGATGCTTATGCCGCAAACATCGCTGTCGATGCTTATGTTTTTTTATTCGTTTTGAATATGAAGAAAATTTTTTACATTCCATATCGATCTATTTAAGGGCCTGCAACGCCCGACCCGCCGGCCTGCCAAGGGCCTTGACCCCGTCTGGAAAGGATGACGACCATGTCTGCATTGCCCAAGCCCTCCGGCCGCCTGGAGGGGTTTCCGGGGGTTTCGGCCCTGTCGGTCCGTCCGTGGGCTCCCGCCCCGGTGGGGGCTCCTGCGCCGGCCTCGGTGCCTGCCCCTGCCGCACCGCAGGCGTCCTTTGGAGCACGCCGTGCCCCGGGGCGGTGGGGCATGTCCTGGCTGTGGGCCTGGCCTTTTCCCCTGGCCCTGCTGGCCTTGTGGCAGCTGTCGTCGCTGCAGGGCTGGGTGCCCGAGCAGGTGCTGCCGCCCCCGGCCACGGTGTTCCAGACCTTTGCCGACATGGCGCGCAGCGGAGAGCTGTGGGAGCACCTGCGCATCAGCATGGTGCGGGTGTTCGCCGGCTTTGGCATGGGCCTGTCGGCGGGCTTGCTGCTGGGCGGGGCCATGGGCCTGTCGCCCACGTTCCGGGCCTATGTATTCCCCACGTTCAAAGCCTTCAGCCAGGTGCCAGTGATCGGCTGGCTGCCTTTGCTGATGCTCTGGGTCGGGATCGACGAGGGGCTGAAGTTCTTGCTGATCGCCAAGGCCGCGCTGGTGCCGGTGGCCATCAACACCTGCCAGGGCATCCAGGGGGTGCCCCACCGTTTCATCGAGGTGGCCCGGGTGTATGGGTTCACCCGCTGGCAAATGCTGCGCAAGGTGGTGTTTCCTGCGGCCACGGCGCCGATCTGGAACGGTGTGCGCTATGGCCTGACCCATGCCTGGCTGGCGCTGGTGGTGGTGGAGCTGCTGGCGTCTTCCGAAGGCGTGGGCTTTTTGATCGTCTACGGCCGCCAGCTGTTCCAGCTGGACGTGGTGCTGGCCGCCGTGCTGGCGGTGGGGCTGGTGGGTTTGGTGCTCGACAAGCTGTTGGCGCGCAGCGAAGCCTGGTTGCTGCGCTGGCGCAAGCCGGGTCTGTGAAAGGAGTCTGTGGTGTCTTCTGTGACGACGAACAAAAAAGGGGCCGCCCCATTCCGGGTGCCTGAGCGCCTGCGCGGCTGGGTGCTGCCCTTGGCGCTGATCGGAATCTGGTGGGCGGCGGTGGCCTCGGGCTGGTCCACGTCGCCCTTGCTGGTGTCGCCGCTGGCGGTGTGGCAGCGCGGCGTGGACCAGGTGCTCAGTGGCGAGCTGTGGGGGGCGCTGTCGGCCAGCCTGTGGCGCATGGCCTGGGGCTTTGCGATCGGCTCCAGCCTGGGGCTGGTGTTTGGCACCTTGCTGGGCGGGGTGCGCTGGTTCGACCGGCTGGTCGGGCCCTCGTTTCACACGCTCAAGCAGATCTCGCTGTTTGCCTGGATTCCGATGCTCTCGATGTGGTTCGGCCTGGGCGACGGGGCCAAGATCGCTTTTGTGTCCATGGCGGCTTTCTTTCCGGTGGTGCTCAACACCTGCGAAGGCATCCGCAGCATTCCGCGTGAATTCCTGGAGGTGGCGCGGGTGTACGAGTTCAATGCCCTGCAGACGGTGCGCCGCGTCATCGCCCCGGCCGCAGCCCCGTCGATCTTCACCGGCCTGCAGCTGTCGCTGATCTACACCTGGCTGGCCACCCTGGGCGCCGAGTACCTGCTGGCCTCGGGCAAAGGCCTTGGCAACACCCTGATCGATGGCCGCGAGCATTTCTGGATGGACCTGGTGCTGTTCGGCGTGGTGGTGATTGGACTGGTGGGCTTTTTACTGAACTGGGGGCTGGGCGCGCTGGAAAAACGCCTGCTGGCCTGGCGCGACCGCACGGTCGCCCAATACTGAATCTCTGGAGACACACGCATGGCGCACGCGGGCACACTGGTCATCCAAGGCCTGAACAAGCAATACGAGGTGCAGGGCCAGGCCCTGCCGGTGTTGCAGGACATCCATCTCACCATCGAACCGGGGGAGTTCGTCAGCATCGTCGGCTCCAGCGGCTGCGGCAAGTCCACGCTGCTGCGCCTGATCATCGGTCTGGAGGAGGGCTACCAGGGCGAGATCCTGCTGGACGGCACCCGCATCAAGGGCACGAACCTGAACCGGGGCATCGTGTTCCAGGAGCACCGCCTCTTCCCCTGGCTCACGGTCGAAAAGAACATCGCTCTGGGCCTGCTCAACTCCGGACTGACCGAAGGCCAGCAACGGCACACCATCCGCGAGCACATCGAACTGGTGGGCCTCCAGGGCTTCGAGACGGCGTACCCGCACCAGCTTTCGGGCGGCATGTCGCAGCGCGTGGCGATTGCCCGCGCGCTGGTGAACCGGCCCGACATCCTGCTGCTCGACGAGCCCTTTGGCGCGCTCGACGCCATGACCCGCGCCCACCTGCAGCAAGAACTGCACCGCATCTGGGAGAAGGAAGGCATCACCATGATCCTGGTGACCCACGACGTGGAGGAAGCGGTCTACCTGGGCGACAAGGTGGTGGTGATGGAGCCGCGCCCGGGGCGCATTCGCCGCATTGTTCCGGTGCCGCTGGCGCACCCGCGCGACCGCGCCGCCTATGCGTTCTCGGTGGTCAAGGACAGCGTGCTCCGGGAGTTCGCCGAGCAGCCCGTCGCCGACCGGATCGAGCCGCCCCTGAAGCCGTCCGAGCCCCGTGCCGGCCTGCCCTGGCAGTTCGCGGTGTGAGCGCGGTCTGCGCACCGCCCATTCCCTGATTTCCCTTTCCCCTGTTTTTCAAGGACATCCCCATGAGCGACATTTCCTCCCTTCCTTCCCTTGATCTGGCGCTGCGTGCCGGGCGCATCGGGGCCGAGGTGCGCGGTGTGCGCCTGGGCGCCGAGCTGGCGCCCGAGACCTTTGCCGCGATCCACCAGGCTTTGCTCCAGCACAAAGTGCTGTTTTTCCGGGGCCAGCAGCACCTGGACGACGCCGCCCACCTCGCGTTCGCCCGCCTTTGGGGCAACCTGGTGCCGCACCCCACGGTGCCGTCCAAGGGCGGTGCGGGCCACGTGCTGGAGCTGGACTCCTTCCACGGCGGGCGCGCCAACTCCTGGCACACCGACGTGACCTTCGACCTGGCCTACCCCAAGGTCTCGGTGCTGCGCGGTGTGGTGATCCCGCCGTATGGCGGCGATACGGTCTGGGCCAACACGGTCGAAGCCTATGCGCACCTGCCTGCGCCGCTCAAGGCGCTGGCCGACACCCTGTGGGCCCTGCACAGCAACGATTACGACTACGCCGCCCAGCGGCCCGAGGCTTCGAACGATGCGGTCAAGCGCTACCGCGAGGTGTTCACCTCGACCGTGTTCGAGACCGAGCACCCGGTGGTGCGCGTGCACCCCGAGACCGGCGAACGTGCGCTGCTGCTGGGCCATTTCGTGCGCCGCTTGCTGGGCTTGTCCAGCAGCGACTCGCAGCACCTGCTGTCGGTCTTCCATGAGCACATCACCCGGCTCGAAAACACGGTGCGCTGGAGCTGGCAGGCCGGTGACGTGGCGATCTGGGACAACCGCGCCACGCAACACTACGCGATTAACGACTACGGCGACCAGCACCGCGTGGTGCGCCGCGTCACGATCACCGGCGAGGTGCCGGTGGGCGTGAATGGCCGCCGCTCGGTCTCGGTCAAGGGCCTGCCCCAGGCCCTCGCCGCCCACAGCACCGACGGCGCGCAGCGCCAGGCCGCATGAACCCGGAGCGTGACCCCATGGCCTCCCACCACGCTGCCCTTCCTCTGATTCCACGCCGCGGTGTCGTGGCCGGCATCGCCGGCCTGGGCCTGCTGGCCAGCGGCCTGGTGCGCGCCCAGGCCCGCCCCCCGGTCATCCGGATCGGTTCACCCGATCTGGGCACCGCCGGCAAGCCATCGCCCGGTGCCAGTTCGCTGGCCGTGCTCCACGCCCACAAGTGGCTGGAGGAGGAGTTCGCCAAAGACGGCATCCAGGTCGAATGGAACTTTTTCCGGGGCGCCGGCCCGGCCGTCGCCGAGGCCCTGGCGGCGAAGCAACTGGACATCGTCTACCTGGGCGACCTGGCCTCCGTGATCCACAAGGCCCGTGGCCTTCCGACCCGTTTCATCGCGGCCACGGGCCGTGGCACCGACGGCTACCTGGCCACCGCGCCGGGCGTGACCCTCAAGAGCATCGCCGATCTGAAAGACAAAAAGGTCACCGTGCTCAAGGGCACGGCCTACCAGCGCCCGTTCGACAACCTGCTGGCCCGCGCCGGTCTGACCGAAAAAGACCTCAAGGTCATCAACATGGACTGGCCCAGTTCCAAGGCCGCTTTGGTCGCCGGGCAGATCGATGCCACCTTCGGGGGACCCGACCTGTTCGTGCTGAAAGACAAGGGCGTGAACATCGCGCTGAGCACCCGGGGCCTGGGCCCCGCATTCACCATCAACTCCGGCATGCTGGCCACCGAAGCGTTCGTGGCCACGCAGGGCCCCCTGGTGCAGCGTGTCGTCCAGCAGCTGGTGCGCGCCGCCGCCTGGGCTTCGCAGGAAAGCCGCCGCGAGGCCCTGATCAAGCTGTATGCCGAGCACAGCGGCAACCCCGAGATCGCTTTCCGCGAAGAGTTGGCGGGCGACAACCTGAACCTGCGCTATTCGCCCCTGCTGGACGAGGGCTTTGTCGCCAACTACCAGCAGGTGCTCAGCGATGGCCTGCGCCTGGGCCTGGTCCGCACGGGCTTTGATGTCAAGGGCTGGTTCCAGCCGCAGTTCGTGCAGCAGGCGCTCAAAGACCTGAAGCTCGAAAAACAGTGGCCCGACACCGATGCCACCGGCAAACCCCTCACCCAAGGCAAGGCATGAGCACCAACGCTGCCCCGAACATCGTGTTCATCCTGGCCGACGACCTGGGCTGGGCCGACCTGGGCGTGTACGGCCAGACCGACTTCGAGACCCCGCACCTCGATGCGCTGGCGGCCCAGGGGGTGCGCTTCACCCAGGCCTACGCCAACTCGGCGGTGTGCTCGGCCACGCGCTTTGCGCTGATCACCGGGCGCTACCAGTACCGGCTGCGCGGAGGGCTGGAGGAGCCCCTGGTGCGCACGGCGCACAAATACGGCCTGCCGCCCGAGCACCCCACACTGCCTTCGCTCTTGCGCGACGCCGGCTATGCCACGGCCCTGATCGGCAAATGGCACCTGGGCAATCTGCCGACCTTCGGCCCGCTCAAGAGCGGCTACCAGCATTTCTTCGGCAATTACGGCGGTGCGATCGACTACTTCACCCACAAGCCCGGCGTGGGTCCCGCGGTGCCGCGCGATCTGTACGAAGGGGAGGTGCCGGTGGAGCGCGTGGGGTACTACACCCAGTTGCTGGCCGACGAGGCCTCGGCCTGGATCGGGCGGCAGAGCGCCGAGAAACCCTTCTTCCTCTCCCTGCACTTCACGGCGCCCCACTGGCCCTGGGTGGGGCCGGAGGACGAGGCCGTCTCGCGCAGCCTGGGCGATCTTTTCCATTACGACGGGGGCAATCTCCAGACCTACGCCAAGATGGTCCGCTCGCTCGATGCGGCCGTGGGCCAGGTGCTTCAGGCCCTCCAGGACCAGGGCCTGAGCGAGAACACCCTGGTGGTCTTCACCAGCGACAACGGCGGGGAACGCTTTTCCAGGACCTGGCCGTTCACGGGGCAGAAAACCGAACTGCTCGAAGGCGGCATCCGGGTGCCCACGCTGCTGCGTTGGCCCGCGCACCTGGCACCCCAGGTCAGTGAACAGGTCACGATCAGCATGGACTGGCTGCCGACCTTGCTGGCCGCGGCCGGCGTGCCGCCCGACGCCGCCTACCCGCCCGATGGCGAAAACATCCTGCCGGTGCTCGAAGGCCGGGCGCCGGTGCACGAGCGCACCCTGTTCTGGCGCTACAAGTCGCAGCAGCAACGCGCGGCCCGCGCGGGGCGCTGGAAGTACCTGAAGATCAACGAGAACGAGTTTCTCTTCGACGTCGAGGACGACACCCTGGAGCGTGCCAACCTGCGCCACCAGCAGGCCGATGTGTTCCAGCGCCTGCGCCAGGACTGGGAGAGCTGGAACGCGCAGTTCCTGCCGATCACCGACGAGGTCATCACCCACGGCCTGTCGCCCGACATCCAGGCCGACCGCTACGCCCCCGATCTGCAGCGCCGGGGCCTGTGACGGCGGGCGGTGCGCGGCTCATAACTGCTTCTTCTTATTACGTAATGATTTATTGGTTTGTTTTTTTATGAGGAGACGTTAGATTCTGGAGGGTTGGCACCGCCATACCGGCAGGTGCACGCAGCACAGGTGTACGGTTCTTCATGATCGAGTTACGGGGCATCACCCAGATATACCAGGGCCCACAAGGCCCGATAGAGGCGTTGCGGGGCGTGGATTTGCAGATCCATGCCGGAGAGGTCTTCGGCATCATCGGCCGCAGCGGCGCGGGCAAGAGTTCCCTGGTGCGCACCATCAATTTGCTGAACCGGCCCACCCGGGGCCAGGTCATCGTGCATGGCCGCGAGCTGACCGCCCTGGGCGAGGCCGAACTGCGTGCGGCACGGCGCGACATCGGCATGGTGTTCCAGCATTTCAACCTGCTGTCGTCCCGCACGGTCTTCGAGAACGCCGCGCTGCCGCTGGAGCTGGCCGGAATGGACCGGCTTGCGATCCGCCAGCGGGTCGAGCCCTTGCTGGACCTGGTGGGCCTGTCGGCGCTGCGCGACCGCTACCCGGCGCAGATCAGCGGCGGGCAAAAGCAGCGCGTGGGCATTGCGCGGGCCCTGGCCAGCCAGCCGGCGGTCCTGTTGTCGGACGAGGCCACTTCGGCCCTCGATCCCGAAACCACCCGCTCCATCCTGGCGCTCTTGCGCCAGATCAACCAGGAACTGGGTTTGACCGTGGTGCTGATCACGCACCAGATGCAGGTCATCAAACAGATCGCCGACCAGGTGGCGGTGATCGATGGGGGCCGCATCGTGGAGCAGGGCGCCGTGCTGGACGTGTTCACCCGTCCGCAACACGCCACCACCCGCAGCCTGATCGACGAGATCATCCCGCAGGAACTGCCCCGCAGCGTGCTGGACCATGTGCGCCAGTTGCTCGGCGCCTTGCAGGGGCGTTCGGGGCGCCTCTTGCGCCTGACCTGGGCCGGGCCGGCGGCCTACCAGCCGATTTTTTCCCAGCTGACCCGTGAACTGGATGTGGACCTGAGCCTCCTGCACGGCCAGGTCGATGAGATCCAGGGCCAGACCTATGCCGCCCTGGCGGTGTTCGTCAGCGGGGCTCCGGAGCGCCTGGAGGCCGCCATCGACCGCCTGCGCCGCAGCGGGGCCCTGGTGGACGAAGCCGGTGTGCACTGACCGACAAAGGAGTTTGTGATGTTGGACAATTTTTCGCAGGCCATGCTGGAGCTGTTTGCCACTTCTTTGTGGGAAACCGTGGTGATGGTCGGTATTTCAGGCACCGTGGGGGCCTTGCTGGGGGTGCCGCTGGGCGTTTTCCTGCGCCTCACGGACCGGGGGGGCGTGCTGGAGCACAGCCTGCTGAACAAGGGGGTGGGCTGGCTGGTGAACGCCGTGCGTTCGACGCCTTTCATCATCCTGCTGGTGGCGATCATTCCCCTGACCCGTTTTCTGACCGGGTCTTCCATCGGCACGGCCGCCGCGGTCGTGCCCCTGACCCTGGCGGCCGCCCCGTTCGTTGCCCGCCTGGTCGAGGCCTCGCTGCGCGAGGTGGACCCCGGCTTGATCGAAGCCGCCCAGGCCATGGGCGCGACCACGGGGCAGATCGTCTGGAAAGTCCTGTTGCCTGAAGCCTTGCCGGGCATCGTGGCCGGCCTGACCATCACCTTCGTCAGCCTGACCGGCTACTCGGCCATGGCCGGCGCGATTGGCGGCGGCGGTCTGGGCGATCTGGGCATCCGCTATGGCTACCAGCGCTTTTTGCCCGAGATCATGCTGGCCGTGGTCCTGGTGCTGGTCTTTTTTGTCCAGGCAGTGCAAAGCCTGGGCGACTGGGTGGTGCGCCGCATGAGCCACCGTTGATCCCCCCGTTGATTTTTACCGGGCCCCCGCGGTCCTTTTTGACTTCCAAAGGAAACACCATGAACAAACGCATCCTCCTTCAATCTGCTTTGGCGCTGGCTGTCGGCGCGGCCTTTTCCGGGGCCGCCTGGGCCCAGGACAAGCCCCTGAAAATCGGTGTGACCGCCGGCCCGCACGCCCAGATCTTTGAACAGGTCAAGAAAGTGGCCGAAAAAGACGGCCTCAAGATCCAGGTGATCGAGTTCAGCGACTACGTGCAGCCCAATGCGGCCCTGGCGGCCGGCGACCTGGACGCCAACAGCTACCAGCACAAGCCCTACCTGGACCAGCAGGTCAAGGACCGTGGCTACAAGATCGTTTCGGTGGGCTACACCGTCAATTTCCCGATCGGCCTGTATTCCAAGAAGGTCAAGAGCCTGGACGAACTCAAGAGCGGGGCCCGTTTCGGCATTCCCAATGACCCGACCAACGGCGGCCGGGTGCTGCTGGTGCTCCAGGACAAGGGCCTGATCAAGCTCAAGCCCGAGGCCGGCCTCAAGGCCACGCCGCTGGACGTGATCGACAACCCCAAGAAGCTGCGCTTCGTGGAGCTGGATGCCGCCCAACTGGCCCGTTCGCTGGACGATCTGGACGCTGCCGCCGTCA
>JAQUDN010000130.1 GCA_028685665.1 Burkholderiaceae bacterium
CTCCAGCGACTCCGCAGTGGCCACCGCCACGGTGGCCGGCGATTCGCTGACGGTCACCGGTGGCGCCACCCCGGGCACCGCCACCATCACGGTGATTGACCTGGCCGATACCCGCCAGGCGGCCACCCTGGTGGTCACCGTGACCGCCAAGCCTGTGGTGGTCACGGCCCCCACCCCCTGACGGTCTGCCGGGATGGACACAAAGGGACGCCGCAGGGTGTCCCTTTTTACTTGGGGTCGGTTTTTCCGCGTCTCTTTTTTGATGGCCTTCTTATTTCAGTAGCCTTTTTATGATTGTTCTGATTGGCATGCCGGGCTGCGGCAAATCCACGGTAGGGCGGCAACTGGCCCGGCGCCTGGGTTTGCCCTTTCACGATTCGGACCACCTGATCGAGCAGCGCCTGGGTTGTTCGATCCGCGCGTTTTTTGACCGCGAAGGGGAGGATCGTTTTCGCGACCTCGAAGAGGCCACCCTGGATGAGCTGACGCACCAGGCCGAGCCCGCCGTCTTGTCGACCGGCGGTGGCGCCGTGTTGCGCGCGGTCAACCGGGCCCATCTGCACGACCGGGGGCAGGTGGTGTACCTGCGCTCTTCCCCGGATGAGATTTACCGCCGCCTGCGCCACGACACCACGCGGCCCTTGCTGCAGGTGAGCAACCCCTTGCAGCGGCTGCGGGACCTGTATGCCCAGCGCGACCCGCTGTACCGGGAAACGGCGCATTACGTCATCGAAACCGGCCGCCCTTCGGTGGCCACCCTGGTCAATATGATCGTGATGCAACTGGAGCTGGCAGGGGTCACCGCCCCGTCTGCTGCCACCGCGTCCGTGGCCCCGGCCACCGGGCCTTCCAGCGCCTGAGGGCCCTGTCGCCTGCTTCTGCCTGTCCTACACTTTGCCCCATGCTTACCACCACGCCTTCCTTGTCTGCCGATCTGTCTTCCGATGCGCCAGGTGCGCAAACCGTGGCCATCGATCTGGGGGAGCGCAGCTACCCCATCGTGATTGGCGCCGGCCTGCTCGATGCCCCTGCATCCTATGAGGGCCTGCCCAAGGCGGCCACGGCCCTGATCGTGACCAATACCACCGTCGCGCCGCTGTACGCCGATCGGCTGCGGGCCGCCCTGCAGCGCCGCTACGCCACGGTGCATGCCGTGGTCCTGCCCGATGGCGAGCAGTACAAGACCTGGGAAACCCTGAACCTCATTTTTGACGCCTTGCTGGGCCAGGGCTGCGACCGCAAGACCGTGCTGTTTGCCCTGGGCGGCGGCGTCGTGGGCGACATGACGGGCTTTGCCGCCGCCAGTTACATGCGCGGCGTGCCGTTCGTGCAGGTGCCCACCACCTTGCTCGCGCAGGTGGATTCCTCGGTGGGGGGCAAAACCGCCATCAACCACCCGCTGGGCAAGAACATGATTGGCGCCTTCTACCAGCCCCAGCGGGTGCTGTGCGACCTCGACACCCTGGACACCCTGGCCCCGCGCGAACTCAGTGCGGGCCTGGCCGAGGTCATCAAATACGGGCCGATTGCCGACATGGCCTTCTTCGACTGGCTGGAGGCGCACATCGACGCCCTGCAGGCGCGCGACCGCAGCGCACTGGCCTACGCCGTGCGGCGCAGTTGCGAGATCAAGGCCTGGGTGGTGGGGCAGGACGAGCGCGAATCGGGCCTGCGCGCCATCCTCAACTTCGGTCACACCTTTGGCCACGCCATTGAAGCCGGCATGGGCTACGGCGCCTGGCTGCACGGCGAGGGCGTGGGCGCCGGCATGGTGATGGCCACCGAACTGTCGCGCCGCCTGGGCCTGGTGGACGACGCCTTCGCGGCCCGGCTCAAGGCCCTGGTGCAGCGCGCCGGTTTGCCGGTGGTGGGGCCGGTGCTGGATGCCGCCGACAACGCCGGCCGCTACCTGGCCTTGATGCGCGTCGACAAAAAAGCCGAGGCGGGCGAGATCCGCTTCGTCCTGATCGACGGCCCGGGCCAGGCGGTGATGCGTGCGGCCCCTGACGCCCTGGTGCGCGAGGTCATCGATGCCTCCTGCGCGTGAGCTATCAATTCAATAGCTGCTTTGGCAATCCCCATCAGCCTTGAGCGCCATTTTGATGTCTGAAGCTCCTGCCCTGGGTGCGGCGCCCCTGGCGCCCTATGCCTGCGATCCGGCCGCCACGCGGGGGCGCCGCCATCCCGAGACCCCGGCCCCCACGCGCACCGATTACCAGCGCGACCGCGACCGCATCGTCCATTCCACCGCCTTTCGCCGCCTGGTCTACAAGACCCAGGTCTTTCTGAACCACGAGGGCGACCTGTTTCGCACCCGCCTCACCCATTCGCTCGAAGTGGCGCAGCTGGGGCGCTCGATTGCGCGCTCCCTGCACCTCAATGAAGACCTGGTCGAAGCGATTGCACTGGCGCACGACCTGGGCCACACACCTTTTGGCCATGCCGGGCAGGATGCGCTCCATGCCTGTATGGCGCTGGACGGCGGTTTTGAGCACAACCTGCAAAGCCTGCGCGTGGTCGATTGCCTCGAAGAGCGCTATCCCCAGTACGACGGCCTGAACCTCACCTTCGAGACACGCGAAGGCATTCTCAAGCACTGCTCGCGCGCGCATGCCGAGCAGCTCGAAGCCGCAGAGCCCGGTGGGGTAGGGCAGCGCTTTGTGCTGCGCCAGCAGCCCAGCCTGGAGGCCCAGCTGTGCAATCTGGCCGACGAGATCGCCTACAACGCCCACGACATCGACGACGGCGTGCGTTCGGGCCTGATCACGCTGGCCCAGTTGCGCGAGGTGCCCCTGTTCGAACGCTACCGTGCCGAAGCGGCCGCCCAGTACCCGGCACTGGCAGCGCCCGGGGCGCAGCGCCGGCTCCTGTACGAGGCCATTCGCCGCATGCTCAGCGACCAGGTCTATGACGTGATCGCCACCACCCGGGCCGCTTTGCAGGCGGCCCGGCCCGAGAGCGTGGACGCGGTGCGCCGCCATCCGCCGCTGGTCGGCTTCAGCAGCGCGATGCAGGCCGATTCGCTGCGGCTCAAGCGCTTCCTGCTCCACCAGCTCTACCGCCATCCCCAGGTGATGGACATGACCGGGCGGGCCCAGCACATCGTGCGCGAGCTGTTCGCCGCCTACCTGGCCTGCCCGCAGGAAATGAAGCCCGGGTTTGCCGAACGTGCGCGCAGCGCCCCCGATCTCCGGGCCCGTGCCCGGGCTGTGGCCGACTTCATCGCCGGTATGACCGACCGCTACGCAGGCCGCGAGCACGAGCGCCTGACCGGCCAGCGTTTGCTGGACCGCTGAGCGGGCGATGGGGCAGGCTGCGGGCAAGGGCTGAGAACGTGATACGTTGGAAAGCTTAGGCATTAAATACGCCTCTGGCCCTTGCTGATCCAGCGCTGTTTGCTATTGTTTTGATAGTTTTTAGAGCCGACTGGGTACAATCCAGGCCTCTTCTTTCGACCGGACTGACCATGACCACCGCCCCTCCCGCCACTTCTGAGCCGCCCTTGGCCCTTGCAGGAGCGGCCCAGACCCCCGACGCGATCGTTGTCGAGGACATGGTGCGCTGGCTGGAGCGTGCCGTGATCGATCTGCAGCTGTGCCCCTTTGCCAAGGGCGTGCACGTGAAGGGCCAGATCCACTACGCCGTCAGCCCGGCCCGCAGCGCGCCCGGGCTGCTGCAGGACCTGGCGCAGGAAATGAGCGACCTGGTCGCGGCCGACCCGGCGCAGCGCGATACCACCTTGCTGATCGCCCCCGGGTGCCTGGCAGAGTTTCTGGACTTCAACGACTTTCTGGCCGAAGCCGATGCCTTGCTGGTGGCCCAGGGGCTGGATGGCACGCTGCAAATTGCCAGTTTTCACCCCCAGTTCCAGTTTGGCGACGCCGGGCCGGACGATGTGGGCAACTGCACCAACCGTGCCCCCTATCCCACGCTGCACCTCTTGCGCGAAGACAGCATCGACCAGGCGGTGGAGGCCTTTCCCGAGGCGGAATCGATCTACGAAAAAAACATCCAGACGCTCGAAACCCTGGGGCTGGCCGGCTGGCAGGCGCTGGGATTGCAGGCCCGCTGCCCGGCGCAGGCCCTGTCTCTTGCCTCCGAGCCGGCGGCGCCAGCGCGCGGGGATCGCGCCAGCCCGGCTGGTGCCGGGTCCTTGGACCAGGAGGGGACATGAAAAAGCCTGTTTCCCCTTCCCCTGCGCGCCCGGGCGCAGTGGCCCGGCCTGCAGCCGCGGCAGCCGCCGACGCGGCCGTGCTGCAGGAGCTGCGGCCTGGCCAGTCGATCGAGTTGCTCAAGGAGCTGCACATCCTGACCCGCGATGGCAAGCTCAACCAGGATTCCCGCCGCAAGCTCAAGCAGGTCTACCACCTGTTCCAGTTCATCGAGCCGATCCTGCAGGAGCTGTCCGCCGACGGCCAGGCCCCCACGCTGGCCGACCACGGGGCCGGCAAGTCCTATCTGGGCTTCATCCTGTACGACCTGTATTTCAAGGCCCTGGGGCAGGGGCAGATCTACGGCATCGAGTGGCGCGCCGATCTGGTCGAAAAATCCCGGGCGCTCGCGCAGCGGCTGGGCTTTGGGCGGATGGCGTTTTTGAACCTGTCGGTCGCGGACAGTGCCGACGCCGCCGAGCTGCCCGAGCGCATCGACATGGTCACCGCCCTGCATGCGTGCGATACCGCCACCGACGATGCCATCGCCTTCGGCCTGCAAAAAAAGGCCCGCGCCATGGTGCTGGTGCCTTGTTGCCAGGCGGAAGTGGCCGCCTGCCTGCGCCAGGGCAAAGCCCTGCAGCTGGCCCGCACCCCGCTGGCCGAACTCTGGCGCCACCCGATTCACACCCGTGAGTTGGGCAGCCAGGTCACCAATGTGCTGCGTTGCCTGCACCTGGAAGCCAGCGGCTACCAGGTCACGGTGACCGAACTGGTCGGCTGGGAGCACAGCATGAAGAACGAACTCATCATCGCGCGCTACACCGGCCAGAAAAAGCGCAGCGCCGCCGAGCGCCTGCGGGCCCTCCTGCAGGAGTTCGGGCTGGAACAGGCCCTGGGCGGGCGTTTTGGGCTTACCGCGCCGGCACCGGGTGCCGTGGCGGGTTGATCGGGGACTGCCGCCGCATTGCCCTCGCCATGGCCCGTCTTCCCCGCCTGACCCTGCCCGGCTACCCGCACCACATCATCCAGCGCGGTAACAACCGCCAGCGCATCTTTCTGGACCGCGAGGACTTCGAGCGCATGCTCGCCTTGCTCGAAGAGCAGGCCCGCCAATGCGCCGTGGCCGTCCATGCCTATGTGCTCATGGACAACCACTTCCATTTGCTCGCCACGCCGCAGACCGCCGAAGGCCTGCCGCGGATGATGCAGGCGGTGGGGCGCAGCTATGTGCGCTATTTCAATGCGCGCCATGGCCGCACGGGCACCTTGTGGGAGGGGCGCTACCGTTCCACCGTGATCGAGTCTGAGCGCTATCTGCTGGCCTGCATGGTGTACATCGACCTCAATCCCGTGCGTGCCGGCCTGGTGGCCCAGGCGGTGGAGTGGCCCTGGTCCAGTCATGCGCATTTCATGGGGCTGCGGCAGGATCGGCTCATCACGCCCCATGCGCTGTTCTGGGCCCTGGGCAACACCCCCTTTGCCCGTGAAGCGGCCTATGCCGAACTGGTGCAGGCCGGCATCCATGCACCGCAGCAGGGCAGGATCACCGACGCCACGCTGAAGGGCTGGGCCCTGGGCGAGGCGGGGTTTTTGGGCGAATTGCAAAAAAAATCACCCCGGCGTGTCAGCAAGGGCCAGGCAGGGCGCCCTGCCAAAGCCAAAGGGGATGGGGCTGAAAAGCCCTGAAGCCCTCTTGAATAAAGCGTGGATTGCTCTTATTTTTGATGTGTCCCTTAATTAATTTTCTGAAAAATTGCCTTCATTTAATTGGAATCTGACCCCAATTTAATTGCTTGGCATTTTTGTTGCTCTGCACTATTCTTACCTTCCCGCGAAATACCGTGAAACTCGGCCATCCAGCGGCCCGGCCATTGGGTCGGGTGGCTGGGCTGGCCTCTCTGCTTGAGGAATCGCCATGACGACGGCTGCCGAAAAAGAAGTTCTGCAAAACACGGGTCTGTACGACCCCGCTAACGAGCACGATGCCTGCGGCGTCGGTTTTGTGGCGCACATCAAGGGCCAGAAAAGCCATGCCATCGTGCAACAGGGCTTGAAGATCCTGGAAAACCTCGACCACCGGGGTGCCGTCGGTGCCGATGCCCTGATGGGCGATGGCGCAGGTCTGCTGATCCAGATTCCCGACCAGCTCTACCGCGAAGAAATGGCCCTGCAGGGCGTGGCGCTGCCCCCCTATGGCGAATACGGCGTCGGTTTCGTCTTCCTGCCCAAGGAGCACGCCAGCCGCCTGGCCTGCGAGCAGGAGATGGAGCGCGCGATCAAGGCCGAAGGCCAGGTGCTGCTGGGCTGGCGCGATGTGCCGGTGAACCGCGACATGCCCATGTCGCCCGCCGTGCGCGAAAAAGAACCCGTCATGCGCCAGATCTTCATTGGCCGTGGCAACGACGTGATCGTGCAGGACGCCCTGGAGCGCAAGCTGTACGTGATCCGCAAGACCGCCAGCGCCAACATCCAGGCCCTGGGCCTCAAGCACAGCGGCGAATACTACGTGCCCAGCATGTCCAGCCGCACCGTGGTCTACAAGGGCCTGCTGCTGGCCGACCAGGTGGGCACCTATTACCTCGACCTGCAGGACGAACGCTGCGTCTCGGCCCTGGGCCTGGTGCACCAGCGCTTCTCGACCAACACCTTCCCTGAGTGGCCGCTGGCCCACCCCTACCGCTACGTGGCGCACAACGGTGAAATCAACACCGTCAAGGGCAACTACAACTGGATGAAGGCCCGCGAAGGCGTGATGTCTTCGCCCGTGCTGGGCAACGACCTGCAAAAGCTCTACCCCATCAGCTTTG
Source organism: Burkholderiaceae bacterium (assembly GCA_028685665.1). Lineage (GTDB taxonomy): Bacteria > Pseudomonadota > Gammaproteobacteria > Burkholderiales > Burkholderiaceae_C > JAQUDN01. The sequence goes on from JAQUDN010000130.1 coordinate 6,962, forward strand.
CCGGCCAGTCCGACACGGCCACCTTCGACAACTGCCTGGAGCTGCTGACCATGGCCGGCTACCCCATCAGCCAGGCCGTGATGATGATGATTCCCGAGCCCTGGGAACAGCACACCACTATGGACGAGCGCCGCAAGGCCTTCTACGAATACCACGCCGCCATGCTCGAGCCCTGGGACGGCCCGGCCTCGATCGTGTTCACCGATGGCCGCCAGATCGGCGCCACCCTGGACCGCAACGGCCTGCGCCCCTCGCGCTACTGCATCACCGATGACGACATGGTCATCATGGGCTCCGAAGCCGGCGTGCTGCCCGTGCCCGAAAACAAGATCGTGCGCAAGTGGCGCCTGCAGCCCGGCAAGATGTTCCTGATCGATCTGGAACAGGGCCGCATGATCGACGACGAAGAGCTCAAGTCGGGCCTGGCCAACAGCAAGCCCTACAAGCAGTGGATCGAAAACCTGCGCATCCGCCTCGACGACGTGGAAGGCGCTGCCACGGCCACCCCCTTGGCCAGCGAGGTGTCGCTGCTGGACCGCCAGCAGGCTTTTGGGACCACCCAGGAAGACATCAAGTTCCTGCTCGCCCCGATGGCCCAGGCCGGCGAAGAAGCCATTGGTTCCATGGGCAATGACAGCCCCCTGGCCGTGCTTTCCAGCAAGAACAAGCCGCTGTACAACTACTTCAAGCAGTTGTTCGCCCAGGTGACCAACCCGCCGATCGACCCGATCCGCGAAGCCATCGTGATGTCGCTGGTGTCCTTCATCGGCCCCAAGCCGAACCTGCTGGACATCAACCAGGTCAACCCCCCGATGCGCCTCGAAGTCAGCCAGCCCGTGCTCGACTTTGCCGACATGGCCAAGCTGCGCGACATCGAGAAGTCGACCCAGGGCAAGTTCAAGAGCGCCACGCTGGACATCACCTACCCGCTGCTGTGGGGCCATGAGGGCGTGGAAGCCAAGCTGGCCTCGCTCTGCGCCGAAGCCGTGGACGCCATCAAGGGCGGCCACAACATCCTGATCATCAGCGACCGCGCCGTGAGCGCCACCCAGGTGGCCATCCCTGCGGCGCTGGCGCTGTCGGCCATCCACCAGCACCTGGTGCGCGAAGGGCTGCGCACCACGGCCGGCCTGGTGGTCGAGACCGGTTCGGCCCGCGAAGTGCACCACTTCGCCGTGCTCGCCGGCTACGGTGCCGAAGCCGTGCACCCCTACCTGGCCATGGAAACCCTGGTGGCCCTGCACAAGGAGCTCTCGGGCGACCTGTCGGCCGAAAAGGCCATCTACAACTACGTCAAGGCGATTGGCAAGGGCCTGTCCAAGATCATGTCCAAGATGGGCGTGAGCACCTACATGTCCTACTGCGGTGCCCAGCTGTTCGAAGCCATCGGCCTGAACAGCGAAACCGTGGCCAAGTACTTCACCGGCACCCCCAGCCGCGTCGAGGGCATTGGCGTGTTTGAAATCGCCGAAGAAGCCATCCGCACGCACAAGGCCGCTTTCAGCGACGACCCGGTGCTGGCCACCATGCTCGACGCCGGGGGCGAATACGCCTGGCGTGCCCGCGGTGAAGAGCACATGTGGACGCCCGATGCGATTGCCAAGCTGCAGCACTCCACGCGCGCCAACAACTGGAACACCTACAAGGAATACGCCCAGATCATCAACGACCAAAGCAAGCGCCACATGACGCTGCGCGGTCTGTTCGAGTTCAAGGTCGATCCGGCCAAGGCGATTCCGCTGGAAGAAGTCGAATCGGCCAAGGACATCGTCAAGCGCTTCGCCACCGGCGCCATGTCGCTGGGCTCGATTTCCACCGAAGCCCATGCCACCCTGGCCGTGGCCATGAACCGCATTGGCGGCAAGAGCAACACCGGTGAGGGCGGCGAAGACCCGGCCCGTTACCGCAACGAGCTCAAAGGCATCCCGATCAAGAAGGGCGAAACCCTTGCCTCGGTGATCGGTGCCGACAAGGTCGAAGCCAACATCGAACTGCAAGACGGCGACAGCCTGCGCTCGCGCATCAAGCAAGTGGCTTCGGGCCGCTTTGGCGTGACGGCCGAATACCTGGCCAGTGCCGACCAGGTGCAGATCAAGATGGCCCAGGGCGCCAAGCCCGGCGAAGGCGGCCAGCTGCCCGGTGGCAAGGTGTCGGATTACATCGGCTTCCTGCGCTACTCGGTGCCCGGCGTCGGCTTGATTTCGCCCCCTCCGCACCACGACATCTATTCGATCGAGGACTTGGCCCAGCTGATCCACGACCTGAAGAACGTCGCCACCGAGGCCAGCATCAGCGTCAAGCTGGTGTCGGAAGTCGGTGTGGGCACGATCGCCGCGGGTGTGGCCAAGTGCAAGGCCGACCATGTGGTGATCGCTGGCCATGACGGCGGCACGGGCGCCTCGCCCTGGTCGTCGATCAAGCACGCTGGCGGTCCGTGGGAAATCGGCCTGGCCGAAACCCAGCAGACCCTGGTGCTGAACCGCCTGCGCGGCCGCATCCGCGTGCAGGCCGACGGCCAGATGAAGACCGGCCGCGACGTCGTGATCGGCGCGCTGCTGGGCGCCGATGAATTCGGCTTCGCCACCGCACCGCTGGTCGTCGAAGGCTGCATCATGATGCGCAAGTGCCACCTGAACACCTGCCCGGTGGGTGTGGCCACGCAGGACCCGGTGCTGCGCGCCAGGTTCTCCGGCAAGCCCGAGCATGTGGTGAACTACTTCTTCTTCATTGCCGAAGAAGTGCGCCAGATCATGGCCCAGCTGGGCGTGCGCACCTTCAACGAGCTGATTGGCCGTTCCGACCTGCTCGACACCAAGAAGGGCATTGC
>JAQUDN010000131.1 GCA_028685665.1 Burkholderiaceae bacterium
CGCGGACGTGGGGTTTGACCCAGAGTTTCCGGCCAAGGACGAGGGCGATGCCTGCCGCTTGCGCCTGAAAAACCTCAACAACCTGCTGCATCTCGAGACGGCCGATGCCGGCATTTCTCCGACCGAGTGGCAGGCCAGCACGTTTCCCGAGCCGTTCCGGCGCAAGATCACGGTGGTGCACGACGGCATCGACACGGCGGCCGTGGCACCCAACCCGCAGGTGCGCCTGACGCTGAACACGGCGGGCGGGCCGCTGAGCCTGGGCCGCGAAGACGAGGTGATCACTTTCGTGAACCGCAATCTGGAGCCTTACCGGGGCTACCACGTGTTCATGCGGGCCCTGCCCGACATCCTGGAGCGCAGGCCCCAGGCCCGGGTGCTGATCGTGGGGGGGGACGATGTGAGCTATGGCGCCCGGCCCGAGGGCGGGCGCAAGTGGAAAGACATTTTTGCCGCCGAGGTGCGCCCCCGCATCCGCGATGCCGATTGGGCCCGGGTGCATTTTCTGGGGCACTTGCCCTACCAGCATTTCATTCCGCTGCTGCAACTGAGCCGGGTGCATGTGTACCTGACCTATCCCTTCGTGCTGAGCTGGAGCCTGCTCGAAGCCATGAGCGCGGGCTGCGCCATTGTGGCCAGCGACACGCAGCCGCTGCGCGAGGCAATCACGCACGACGAGACGGGGCGCCTGGTGGACTTTTTTGACCCGGCCGGGCTGGCGGAGGCGGTGTGCGCTCTGCTCGACGACCCGGCGGCGCGCGAGCGCCTGGGCCGCACTGCGCGGGCGTTTGCCCAGGCGCACTACGACCTGCGTTCTGTGTGCCTGCCGCGCCAGCTGGCCTGGGTGGACCAGCTGGTGCAGGAGGCGCCTCTGCCATGACGTCTTTGCAACGCATGACCACCCAGTATGTGGAGAAGGAGGACCGCCTGTGCCTGGCGGGCGAGTGGGAGCCGGGCCAGACCGTGGTGTTGTGGCTGACCCAGCGCTTGCTGTGGCGCTTGTTGCCCCACCTGTGGCAGTGGCTGGAGCAGCAGACCCCAGGCCTGGGCCACAGCCTGGCCAGCACGGTGCAGGCCGATGTGCTGCAGAGCTTTGCCCAGCAGGCGGCGGTGGCCCAGCTGGAGCCGCAGGCACCCGTGGCGACCGATGCCGCCGAGTCGGGATGGCTGATCACCAGCGTGGATGTGGGGGTGGGGGAGCAGGGCGTGACCCTGAGTTTCAAGCAGGCACCGGGCGAGGGCGCCGAGGCCTCGGCCGAGGTGGCTTCGGTGACCTTTGAGGCCCAGCCTTTGCGGCAATGGCTCAGCATCGTGCTGGAGCAGTGGCGCAGGGCCGGCTGGCCCGTGTCGCGCTGGCCCGACTGGATGTTGAACCGGGCGCCGGTGGCCGATGCCGATGGGCGTTCCACGGCATTGCTGCACTGAACGCGGATTCTTTTTTACTCTGATGGATCGGTGAACACCATGAAATTTGCGGCACTTTTAGGGTTGACGTCGGTGGCTTTGGCGCTGGCGGGTTGCGGGGGCGGCGAGGGCGGTGGGCCTAGCTACGAGATCACCGCCTTGGCGCCGCCGGTGTACAGCAAGGCGGCCACCTTTGCGGTGACGGGCAGCGATTTGCAGACCCGGGAACTGACGGTGGGCACTGCGGGCTGCAAGGGGCTGGCGCAGGCCCCGGGCAGCACGGCGCAGGAGCTGCGCGTGACCTGCACGGTGACGGTGGCCGGCAGCCTGCAGGTGGACCTCAAGACCGCTGCCGGCGAGGTGCTGGTGAGCCGCAGCTTCACGGTGCCGGCGCCTGAAGTCGAGATGCAGACCAGCCTGGGGCTGCTGAAGCTGGCCTTCTACCCCGACAAGGCGCCCGCGACGGTGCTGAACTTCTTCAGCTATGTGAATGCCGGTTTTTACGACGGCACCTTGTTCCACCGCGTGGTGCCGGGCTTTGTGGTGCAGGGCGGCGGTTTCACCAGCGGCCTGGTCGCCAAGCCCAACACCACGGCCCCCATTGCCCTGGAAACACCGAATGGCCTGAGCAATGTGCGCGGCACCCTGGCCATGGCGCGCACCAGCGTGCCCAACAGCGCCACCAGCCAGTTCTATGTGAACCTGCAGGACAACCTGGGCCTGGATTACGCCAGCGCCAGCGCCCCGGGCTATGCCGTGTTTGGGGTGGTCAAGGAGGGCATGGCGGTGATCGATGCCATCGCGGCGGTGCCCACCACCTCGTCGGTGCCCCAGGCCGAGGTGGTGATCACCAGGGCGGTTCAGACCCGTTGAGGGTCGTTGAGGGTGTTAATGCCCTGCAGGGCAATAGCGACCAGCATAGGTTGCTATTGTTTTTGATTTCACAGGCCTTCCGTGAAGGCCAGTGCCGGGGCCGACAGGATGCGCGCAATCTGCGGCAGGCCTGCGATCAGCGCGTGGCTGACGTAGCTGTCGGGCGTGTCGGGCTCCAGGGCGGCGGCGGCCAGGTAGGCCAGGGGCTGGTTCAGGGGGACGTAGAAGCTGGCCGCGGGTACATCGATGGCGCTGCGCACCCGTTGAATCTGCGGGGCGGTCGTGCCGGGGGCTGAGGCCTCGTAGGTTTCGGCCAGCATCGAGCCGGCTTCGGCCAGGCGCAGCACCTGCACCCCCAGCAGCTGGAGCCGTTCGACGGCCTGCGTGGCATCGGCGGCGAGCCAGTAGCCACAGGCCTGTGTGCGGGTGCGCACGGGGCGCGGCAGCAGGGAGGAGTCGGCTTCGAGCTGCAGGCGGCGCTCGGCGCCCGTGCGCGGGTCGAGCAGGATCAGTTCACGCTGGGTGGGCGTGGGGGTGGCCTCGACTACCAGGGATTCGCGGCAGGCCTGCGCGCTGGTGTCGCGGTCCACGAAAGAGCGCACTTGTTGCAGTTGCGTGGCGCGTTCGGCGATGCTGCGCAAGGCGCTGCGCAGTGCCACCACCTGGGTATGGACGCGGCGCTGGATGTGCTGTTCGCCGAGGTCGGCACCGCGCGTGGCGATGTCGATGCTGATGGCGTTTTTCAGGCCCTGGACGTTGCGGCTGTGCTGGGTCCCCAGGCCGTTGCCGATGGCCAGGCGGCGGTCTTCGGGCTGGGCGGAGGTGGTCAGGAGCCAGTCGCTGCTCAGGCCCTGGGCCTGGAGGGCGCTGACCATGGGCTGGTAAATCCACTCGCGCGAGGCTTTGGTCAGGAACTCGGGGTAGTTGGCCGTGGTGGTGTATTGCACAAAGGCGTCGGCACCCGGCAGGCCGTTGAATTTTTGCAGCGGATGGGTGGCCACGGGGTATTCGCGTGCGTCCAGCACCACCAGGGGGCGGTAGTCGCGGACCAGGAGGGCCAGGGCTTGGGCTTCGGGGGTGCGCAGCAGCAGGTGGTCCTGGTCGAGATCGATGCCGTTGGCCGTGTGGCGTTGCCCCAGGTGGGCGCCGTCGGGGTTGGCGCGCGGCAGTACCACGACATGGATGCGGTCCAGCAGGGGCGCCAGCGCCCCTTGGGCCAGTTCCTGGGCGATGACGAGCAGGGCTTCGCTGCTGGCGGGGCCGTCCCCTTGCTGTTGACCCATCAAAAGGACCGTGGGGCGTCCATCGGCCTCCAGGCTGGCGGGGTCGGTCTGGGCTGCCCGCGTGAGCAGCAGGGCCGCCAGGTTCTCGCCGGTTTGTGAGGTGCCCACGGGCAGCATGCGGGCGCGCAGGCCTTTGCGGGGCGCGGCGCTGGCTTGTTGTTCGAGCCAGGCCTGCAGTTCGTTGTGGGTGGTGAAGGCGTGGCGGCCGGGCGCCAGGCCGGGCGTGCGGTAGGCCACGGCGGGGTCCGGAAAGCGATCGGCCACGGCCGCAGGGTCGGCGGCAGGGGGCGTGTCTGTGGCTGCCGCGCCATAGACGGTCGGCAGGGGCGTGACCACGACCGAGGGCATGGGTTCTGCCGCCACTGGCGTGCCCGCGAGGGCCACAGGGCGCTGCGGAGGGGGCACACGCACCACGGGGCGGGGCGCTGGGCTGCTGCCCCAAGGGGGCAGGGGGGTGCTGCTGCAGGCGGACAGCAGCAGGGCCAGCAGCACCGGCGTGCCCCTTTGCCACCGGACCGAGGGGCTCATCGCGGCGGCCACCCCAGAGTGGGGGCGGGCGCTGGACAGAAGGCGAGGGGGGGTGCGCTGGACCATGGTGTGCTGCGCCGGCAGGGCGTGCAAGAGATCAAAGACGGCGATGTTACCCGGGACCGTCTGCCCCGGGATGGGGCCGATGGACGGTGCGGCAGAGGCTGCCGCCAGGGAAAGGTGCGTGCGCTACGGGGGTGGGCGCACGGCGGGGCCGGCGGGGTGCCGGGCCGGCCCTGTGGGTGCGCGTGAACGGTGCCGGGGGCGGCTGTCCACGCGGGATCGGTGCGTCTTGGTGGGTCCGTCTCAGCGGTTGAACGAGCCACCGCTGCGGTTGCCGCCACCAGGGCCGCGGGGACCGCCGTTGCCACGGCCTCCTGCGCCGCCACCGTAACCACCACCGCCACCACCACCGCCGCTGCGGTAGCCACCGCCACCGCCCCGGCGGCCGCGTTCCGCCATGCTGTCCACACTAGTGCGCATGGGGTCGGGTTGGGCCGAGGAGTGGCCGGCATTGCGGTGGCCGGGGGTGCTGTGGCCCGGGTGCGTGCCCAGGTGGGCGTTCATGGGGGGGGGGTGGCTGTCGTCGGAGCGCGCGCCGCCTTGGGGGTTCGGGCGACCCCGGCCCCGGGGGGGCTGGGCTGCGCCACGGGCGGGGCCGCCTTGGGCGCCACCGGGGCCGCGCGGGCCATTGCCACGACCACCGCCACCGCCACCGCCACCGCCGTTGCCTGCGGGGCGGGGGCTGCGTTCGCCCTGGCCCTGGCCGGCCTTGTTGGTGCGGATGCGGTCCATCATTTCGCTGCGGGCGGCCTTGGCGGCGGCCTGCATGACATCGCGGCTGGGGGGCTTGCCTGCGCCGCCCCAGATGGTCTGGCGGCCCATGGCAATGGGTTCGGCCTTTTCACCGGCGTCGGGGCCGAAGCCGTCGATGACCTGCACGGGAATCTGCTGCTTGGTGAAGCGCTCGATGTCCATCATGAAGCCTTCTTCGTCCATGCAGACGAGGCTCACGGCTTCGCCGCTGGCGCCGGCACGGCCGGTGCGGCCGATGCGGTGCACGTAGTCTTCGGAGACGTTGGGGATTTCGTAGTTGACGACATGGGGCAGGTCATCGATGTCGATGCCGCGGGCGGCAATGTCGGTGGCCACCAGGGCGCGGATGTCGCCGCTCTTGAAACCGGCCAGCGCCTGGGTGCGGGCGCTCTGGCTCTTGTTGCCGTGCAGGGCCATGGCACTGACCCCGTTCTTGGTCAGGAATTCGGCCACGTTGTTGGCGCCGAACTTGGTGCGGGTGAACACCAGCACCTGGCTCCAGTTGTGCTCCTGGATGATGTGCAGCAGGGCCTGCTTCTTCTTGCCGCGGCCCACCGGGTGGATCACCTGGGTGATGCGCTGCACCGTGGTGTTGCTGGGCGTGACCTGGATGCTTTGCGGGTTCTTGAGCAGCGTGCCGGCCAGTTCGCGGATTTCGTCGCTGAAGGTGGCCGAAAACAGCAGGCTCTGCTTTTCGCGGGGCACCAGGGCCAGCACTTTTTTCACGTCATGGATGAAGCCCATGTCGAGCATGCGGTCGGCTTCGTCGAGCACCAGCACCTGCACGGTGGACAGGTCCAGAAAACCTTGTTGCTGCAGGTCGAGCAGGCGGCCGGGGGTGGCGACCAGGACGTCCACGCCGCGCTTGACGCGGTCGATCTGGGGGTTCATGCCGACACCGCCAAACACGACGGTGGAGTTGATGTCGAGGTACTTGCCGTATTCGCGCACGGATTCCTCGACCTGGGCCGCCAGCTCGCGCGTGGGGGTCAGCACCAGGGCGCGGATGCCCTTGCCGCCGAATTTGTTCTTGGGGGCGGTGCCCTCCGAGAGGCGGTGCAGCAGGGGCAGGGTGAATGCGGCGGTTTTGCCGGTGCCGGTCTGCGCGCCAGCCAGCAGGTCGTGGCCGGCCAGAACGGCGGGAATGGCCTGGGCCTGGATCGGCGTCGGGGTTTCGTAGCCCTGTTCGAGTACGGCCTTCAGGATGGCTGGGGCCAGGTTCAGTTCGTCAAATTTCATGTCAATGTTGCGCCCGTCCGGGGCGCTGGGTATCGGCCTGTCGTGGCAACCGGTGGGTTGCCGAGCCAGTCTTAGGCAGATGAGGTTCAAGGGTGGGAGCCCGGAAGATGCTTCCTTCGTCCCCAGCAGACTGCTGATGCGGCGGACAACTGGAGCCCGCAACGCCCGCTATTGTCGCATGCGCCGATAATCACGGTTTACACGCAGAATTTCTGCTTACTTTTGCAGGTTTGAAAAGCAATGGCCCAATACGTTTATTCGATGAACCGCGTCAGCAAGACGGTGCCGCCCAAGCGCCAGATCTTGAAAGACGTTTCCCTGAGCTTCTTCCCCGGCGCCAAGATCGGCGTGCTGGGCGTCAACGGTTCCGGCAAATCCACCCTGCTGAAAATCATGGCGGGTGTGGACAAGGAAATCGAGGGCGAAGCGATTGCGATGCCAGGCATCAAGATCGGTTACCTGCCCCAGGAGCCGCAGCTCAACCCGGCACACACCGTGCGCGAGAGCGTCGAGGAAGCCATGGGCGAGGTGTATGCCGCCAAGGCCAAGCTCGAAGAGGTGTATGCCGCCTACGCCGAGCCCGATGCCGACTTTGACGCCCTGGCCGCCGAGCAGGCCCGCCTGGAAGCCATCATTGCCACGGCCGGCACCGATTCCGAGCACCAGCTGGAGATTGCCGCCGACGCCCTGCGCCTGCCCCCCTGGGATGCCCAGGTGGGCGTGCTGTCCGGGGGCGAAAAGCGCCGCGTGGCCCTGTGCCGCCTGCTGCTGTCCAAGCCCGACATGCTGCTGCTCGACGAGCCCACCAACCACTTGGATGCCGAATCGGTGGACTGGCTGGAGCAGTTCCTGCACCGCTTTCCTGGCACCGTGGTGGCCATCACCCACGACCGCTACTTCCTGGACAACGCGGCCGAGTGGATTCTGGAACTCGACCGCGGCCACGGCATTCCCTACAAGGGCAACTACAGCTCCTGGCTGGACCAGAAGGGCGCACGCCTGGAGTCCGAGCAAAAGGGCGAAGAAGCCCGCGCCAAGGCCCTGAAAAAGGAACTCGAATGGGTGCGCCAGAACTCCAAGGGCCGCCAGGCCAAGAGCAAGGCCCGGATTGCCCGCTTCGAGGAACTGAGCGATTACGAATACCAAAAGCGCAACGAAACCCAGGAAATCTTCATCCCTGTGGCGGACCGCCTGGGTCACCAGGTGATCGAGTTCAAGAACGTGAGCAAGTCCTTTGGCGACCGTGTGCTGATCGATAACCTGACTATGACCATCCCGGCGGGCGCCATCGTCGGCATCATCGGCCCGAACGGGGCCGGTAAATCGACGCTGTTCAAGCTGATCGCGGGCCGTGAGCAGCCCGACAGCGGCGAGGTGGTGATTGGCTCCACCGTGAAGATGGCTTTCGTGGACCAGCACCGCGATGCGCTCTCGGACGACAAGACTGTCTGGGAAGACATCTCGGGCGGCCTGGACATGATCAACATCGGCAAGTTCACCATGGCCAGCCGGGCCTATGCCGGGCGCTTCAACTTCAATGGCGGCGACCAGCAAAAGAAGGTCGGCATGCTGTCGGGCGGTGAACGCGGCCGTCTGCATTTGGCCAAGACCCTGATCGCGGGCGGCAATGTGCTGCTGCTGGACGAGCCTTCGAACGATCTGGACGTGGAAACCCTGCGGGCCCTGGAAGACGCGCTGCTCGAATACGCGGGCACCGTGCTGGTGATCAGCCACGATCGCTGGTTCCTGGACCGCATCGCCACCCACATCCTGGCCGCCGAAGGCGACAGCCAGTGGACGTTCTTCGACGGCAACTACCAGGAGTACGAGGCCGACAAGAAGAAGCGCCTGGGCGAAGAGGGTGCCAAGCCCAAGCGCATGCGCTTCAAGGCCCTCAAGTAAGGTCGTTTAAGGCCGTCTCAGGCCAGGCGGGCGCCCGGCGCTCAGGCCCCGCCACCTGGTCCGCCGCTTTCCGCGCGGCGGGCCCATTCAACCCAGGTCGGCCATGCCGGGCAGGTAGAGGCCTTCGGCCGTGGTCAGGCTGCGGGCCGCGCGCACCGCACGCACGGTGGCGAGGGCGGTGGCTTCGGCGGCCATGGCGGCCAAGAGCAGCATGTCCGGCGTCTGCCCGGACCGGCCCGTGCCGAGCGCGAACAGGGTGTCGCCGTCCAGCAGGGTGTGCACGGGGTTGATGCTGCGCGCCAGCCCGTCGTGCCCCGCCACGGCCAGGCGATGCGCCTGCGCCTTGGTGATACGTGCATCGGTGGCAATGACGCCAATCGTGGTGTTAGTGCCCGCCAGCAGGGGCTGGGCCACTTCGCCCCGCAGCAGGGCGCGGCGTGTGTCGCGCAGGCTGCGGCCATCGGCGGTGCGGGCGCCGGCCAGCAGCTGGGCGGTGTCGGGGTCGATCACGTCACCCATGGCGTTGCAGGCGATCAGTGCGCCCACGGTGACGCCCGCCACGGTGACCGACGCCGTTCCCACGCCGCCTTTCATGGCATGGCGCATGCCGAACACCTTGCCCACGGTGGCGCCCGTGCCGGCGCCCACATTGCCTTCGGCGGGATCGTGGGCCGAGGCGGCTGCGCACGCGGCGTAGCCTGCAGCGGCATCGGGGCGGATGCGCATATCGCCCACCCGCAGATCGAACAGCACGGCGGCGGGCACCAGCGGCAGCCGGCCCACGCCCACATCCAGGCCCACGCCTTGTTCTTCGAGCCAGCGCACGGCGCCGGTGGCGGCCTCCAGGCCCCAGGCGCTGCCACCGGCCAGCACCACGCCATGGACCTGTTGCACGAGATTGGAGGGGTGGAGCAGATCGGTCTCGCGCGTGCCGGGGGCGGCGCCGCGCACATCGACCCCGGCCACGGCGCCTTCGCGGGCCAGGATGGCGGTGCAGCCGGTGGGGCGGCGGCGGTCGGTGAAATGGCCGACTTCGATGCCCGCGACGCGGGTGATGCTGCCCGCATCGGCGCTGGAGGAAGGATCGGTGCGCTGCGGCGTCATGGTGCGGCTTGGACCTGTGTCAGGACATAAGCGCCCTGGATCTGCTCGGCCCGAAAGCGCACCTTAGCTCCCACCTGCAGCAGGGGCGCGAGCGCTGCATCCTGCAGCTGGAACACCATGGTCATGGCAGGCATGTCGAGGTTGTGGATCGGGCCGTGGCGCAGGGTGACTTTGCGGTTGCTGGGGTTCCAGCGCAGCACTTCGCCTTCGCTCAGCTCTGCCCCGTTTGCCGGCGTGGTGCTTTCGGTGCGTTCAGGCGCTGCGCCCAAAGCGGTGCTGGGGTGGTGCTTGCCATGCTCTGGGGTGGCTGGTGGGGTCTGCGCGATGGCGGTGCCCAGCGCGCCGGCCAGGAGCAGGGCCGCGAGTGAGGAGGAGCGTGTTTTCATGACGAGGCCTTGGCTGGATAGCTTTGGAAGATGCGGGTGCTGCCGTCGCGCGCCACCAGCAGCACATCGTAGGGGTCGCGGCGTTGGCCGTACACCGCGCCGTCCATGCCGGGCGAGCCGATCGGCATGCCTGGCACCGTGAGGCCCAGGGCTGGAGATGCGAGCCGGAGCAGGGCGCGCACATCGCTGGCGGGCACATGGCCTTCGATCAGGTAGCCA
>JAQUDN010000132.1 GCA_028685665.1 Burkholderiaceae bacterium
CCGCTGCACCAGCAACCTGTATGGCAGCGGTGAAAACCGCCAGCACGCCTGATGGCCAAGGGCAGCCCCGCGCTGGCCGGCAAGGACGACTCCAGCCTCTGGATCTGGCTGGGCTGGGCGCTGGTCATCGTGCTCGCCGACCAGTTCACCAAGACGCTGATCGTGGGCTACTACCGGCTCGGCGATGCCACCTACGTGGCCCCGTTCTTCAACATCGTGCGGGCCCACAACACCGGGGCCGCCTTCTCCTTCCTGGCGGCGGCCGGCGGCTGGCAGCGCTGGCTGTTCACGGGCATCGGCCTGGGCGCGACGGTGTTTATCGTCTGGCAATTGCGCGCGCACCCGGGACAAAAGCTGTTCGGCTTTGCGCTGTCGAGCATTCTGGGCGGCGCGATCGGCAATGTGATCGACCGGCTGGTCCACGGCTATGTGGTGGATTTTCTGGATGTGCACTGGGCCGGCTGGCATTTTCCGGCCTTCAACATCGCCGATGCCGCCATCACCCTGGGGGCGGCCTGCATGGTGCTGGATGAAGTGCGGCGGGTGGGAAAAAGCCCGCGCTGAGCCAGCCGCCCCGCCCCTCAAGGAGACCCTGAATGACCGATCGCGAACCCATCCTGCCCGCCGGCATGGAAACCCTCTACCACCAGATGCACTATGCCCCGGCCGTGCGGGCTGGCCGCACGGTGTATGTCTCGGGCCAGATCGGCCGCAACGAGAAGATGGAGCTGCTTGAAGACAAAGAGGCGCAGTTCGTCCAGACCTTCGAGAACCTGAAAAAAGTGCTGGCTGCGGCCGGCGCCACCTTGGCCGACGTCGTCGATGTGACGAGCTTTCACACCGACATGCGCGACCTGCCGCTCTACATGCAGGTGCGCGACCGCTATTTCACCGACAGCACCTGCTACCCCGCCTGGACCGCCATCGGCGCGGCCCAGCTTTGTGGGGCGCCGGGCTATTTTCTGGAAGTCAAGGCCGTGGCGGTGCTGCCCGGCTGAACCCGGCTCAGGCGGCCAGCCGCCCCGCCACCAGGCGCACCACGCGGTCGCAGCGCGCAGCCAGCGACTCGTCGTGCGTCACCATCACAAAGGCCGTGCCCTGCCCGCGGGCGAGCTGCAACATGAGCTGGAACACGCCATCGGCGGTGCCGCGGTCGAGGTTGCCCGTGGGCTCGTCGGCCAGCACGCAGGCCGGCCGGGTGACGAGGGCGCGCGCAATCGCCACGCGCTGGCGCTCGCCGCCCGAGAGTTCGGCCGGGCGGTGCTGCAAGCGGTTCTGCAGGCCCACGGCGGACAGCACCCGGGCCGCCTCGGCATGGCACTGCGCCAGCGGCAGGCGGCGAATGCGCAGCGGCATGGCCACGTTGTCGAGCGCGCTGAACTCGGGCAGCAGGTGGTGGAACTGGTAGATGAAGCCCAGGTGCTGGTTGCGCATCTGGCCCTGGCGTTCGGGCGAGAGCGCCGCCCAATCCTGGCCCCGCAGCTGCACCCGGCCCGCCGTGGGGGCGTCCAGCCCCCCCAGCAGGTGCAGCAGGGTGCTTTTGCCCGAGCCCGAGGCCCCGACGATGGCCAGGGTCTCGCCCGCGTGGACCTGCAGGTCCACGCCCTGCAGCACCGCCACATCCAGGCGGCCCTCGGTGAAGCGCTTGCCCAGGCCCTGGGCTTCGAGCACCACACGGCCCGGAACGCTTTTCAGGCCATTTGGGCCTCCAGCGCCCTGAATATCAGCGGTACCAGCTATCTTATTCATAGCGCAAGGCCTCGGCGGGGTTGACGCGGCTGGCGCGCCAGCTGGGGTAGAGCGTGGCCAGGAAGGCCAGCACGAGGGAGATCACGCCAATCGGCACGATGTCGCTGCTTTGCGGCTCGCTGGGCATCTGGCTGATCAGGTAGATGTCCTTGGGCAGAAAGCTCGCGTTCAGCGCCCTTTCGATGGCGGGCACGATCACATCGATGTTGCAGGCCACGCCCAGGCCCAGCGCCAGGCCAGCGCAGGTGCCGATCACCCCGACCATCGCGCCCTGCACCACAAAGATGGCCATGATGCTGCGCGGGCTGGCGCCCAGGGTGCGCAGGATGGCAATGTCGGCGCGCTTGTCGGTCACGGTCATGACCAGGGTGGAGACCAGGTTGAAGGCAGCCACGGCCACGATCAGCGTCAGGATGATGAACATCATGCGTTTTTCCAGCTGCACCGCCGCAAACCAGGTGCGGTTTTGCTGGGACCAGTCGCGGATCAGCAGCTGGCCACTCAGGCTGCCGGCCAGCTGCCCCGCCACCGCGCGCGCCTGGTGCAGGTCGCGCAGCTTCAGGCGCACGCCGGTGGGGCCTTCGAGGCGAAAGATGCGCTGCGCATCCTCGTGGTGCAGCATCACCAGCGCCGAGTCGTATTCGTAGTGGCCCGAGTCAAACATGCCCGCCACCGTCATCTGCTTGAGGCGCGGCACCACGCCGGCGGGCGTGATCTGGCCGGCCGGGGCAATCAGCGTGACGGCATCGCCCACGCGCACCCCCAGGGCCCGCGCCAGCTCCACCCCCAGCACCACCTGGAAAGCGCCCGGCACCAGGGCCTGCAGGGCGGCGACATGGGTGGCGGCCAGGTCGGTCACATCGCCTTCCAGGGCGGGGTCGATGCCGCGCACCAGCACGCCCTTCATGTCCTCGCCGCGGGCCAGCAAGGCCTGCGAGGCCACGAAAGGCGCGGCGCCCACCACCTGCGGGTTCTGGCGGGCCTCGGCCAGCGTGCGCGCCACATCGGGCAGGGCGGCGCCCCCGGGGGCGAAGATCTCGATGTGCGAGACCACGCTGAGCATGCGGTCGCGCACTTCCTTCTGAAAACCGTTCATCACGCTCAGCACGATGATCAGCGCCGCCACCCCCAGCGCAATGCCCAGCATGGACACGCCCGAGATAAAAGAGATGAAGCCGTTGCGCCGCGTGGCGCGGCCGGCGCGGGTGTAGCGCCAGCCCAGGGCCAGTTCGTAGGGGATTTGCATGGAGCGCCGATTGTGGCACCGGATAATCCGCCCCCATGGCACTCATCACCCTCCTCAATGCCCACCTCGCGTTCGGGCATGTCGCTTTGCTGGATTACACCGGCTTTTCCCTTGAATCCGGCGAACGCGTGGGCCTCATCGGCCGCAACGGCGCAGGCAAGTCCTCGCTGCTCAAAATCCTGGGAGGACTGGCCAAACCCGACGACGGCACCCTGCAGGTGCAGCAAGGCACCCGCATCGCCTTCGTGGCGCAGGAGCCGGTGCTCGACCCCGAGGCCACGGTCTTCACGGCCGCCTCGGCCGGCCTGGGCAAGGTGATCGCGCTGCGCGAGGAATACCTCTCGGGCGCCGAAGGCGTCGATCTGGACGCGCTGCAATCGCAGATCGAGGCCTTTGACGCCTGGAACTGGGAGCAGCGCGTGGACGAAACCCTGCAGCGCCTGCACCTGAAGCCCGACGCCCTGGTCGGCTCGCTGTCGGGCGGCACCAAGAAGCGCGTGGCCCTGGCCCAGGCGCTGGTGGCCAAGCCCGATGTGCTGCTGCTGGACGAACCCACCAACCACCTGGACCTGGACTCGATCCGCTGGCTCGAAGACCTGCTGATCGACTTCAAGGGCAGCGTGGTCACCATCACCCACGACCGCACCTTCCTGGACCGCATCGCCACGCGCATCGTCGAACTCGACCGGGGGCAGCTGCGCTCCTACCCCGGCAACTTTGCCGCCTACCGCCTGCAAAAAGAGGAGCAGCTGGCCCAGGAAGCCGTCATCAGCGCCAAGGCCGACAAACTGCTGGCCCAGGAAGAAGTCTGGATTCGCAAGGGCGTGGAAGCGCGGCGCACGCGCAGCCAGAGCCGCATCAGCCGGCTCGAGGGCCTGCGGGCCGCCCGGGAGCAGCGGCGCGACGTGGTCGGCAAGGTGCGCATGGACGTGGGCACGGGCTCCGAAAGCGGCTACCAGGGCAAGATCGTGGCGGAGCTGATCAACGTGAGCAAAGCCTTTGGCGAAAAAGTGATTGCCCGCGATTTCAGCACCACCATCCTGCGCGGCGACAAGGTCGGCCTGCTGGGCCCCAACGGCGCGGGCAAGAGCACGCTGCTGAAAATGATCCTGGGCGAACTGCCCCCCGACAGCGGCGAGATCAAGCGCGGCGCCAACCTGCAGGTGGCCTACTTCGACCAGATGCGCCACGCCATCAACCTCGACGAAACGCTGGAGGACTTCATCAGCCCCGGCAGCGAGTGGATCGAGATCAACGGCCAGCGCAAGCATGTGCGCAGCTATTTGGGCGACTTTCTGTTCTCGCCGGCCCGCGCGCACTCGCCCGTGCGCTCCCTCTCGGGCGGGGAGCGCAACCGCCTGCTGCTGGCGCGCCTGTTTGCCCGGCCCGCCAACGTGCTGGTGCTCGACGAACCCACCAACGACCTCGACATCGAAACCCTCGACCTGCTGGAAGAACTGCTGCAGGACTACCCCGGCACCGTGTTCCTGGTCAGCCACGACCGGACCTTCCTGGACAACGTCGTCACCAGCACCATCGCCTACGAAGGCGACGGCGTGTGGCGCGAGTTCGAGGGCGGCGTGGAAGACTGGCTGCTGCAGTCCCAGCGCAGCCAGGAAGCGCGCGCCGCCGCAGCGGCCAGCGCCACCCCGGCCAAGGCGGTGGAAGACAAGAGCCAAAACCCGGCCCAGCGCCCGCCAGAAGGGCGTGAGCAGCTATCAAAAAAGAAGCTCAGCTACAAGGAACAGCGTGAACTGGAGCAGCTGCCCGACCGCATCGCTGCGCTGGAAGCCGAGCAAAAGACCCTCCAGGAGGCGCTGGCCGACGGCAGCCTGTACGCCCAGGACGGCGCCCGCGCGGCCGCGCTGCACGCCCGCGAAGGGGTGATCGAAGAGGAGTTGCTGGTGGCGCTGGAGCGCTGGACGGCATTGGCGCAGTAAGCCATGGCATCGCCCCACCCCCCTGCCCCCTAGGCCCCGCCACCGACGTTGCTGGCCACCCTGCGCAGCCTGATGACCCAGGCCCGCCAGCAGCTGCTGCGCCAGGTGGATGTGGCGCAGGTGCAGACCTATTGGCACATCGGGCGGCACATCGGGCGGCACATCGTCGATGTTTGAGCAGGGCGGCGAGAAGCGGGCGGGCTACGGCCAGCGCCTGTTGCCGCAGTGGGGGCAGGCGCTGTCGCAGGAGTTTGGCAAGGGGTTTGATGCCTCGAACCTGCGCTATATGCGGCTTTTTTACCAAGCCTTCCCAATGTGTGACGCACTGCGTCACGCATTGAGCTGGACCCACTACCGCCTGCTGCTGCCCAGCGAAGACGAACTTCGCGCCGAACTGGAGCGCGATCGGCAAGCGCTGGAAACATGGGCGCGGTCAAGGCACTCAGACAGCGATTCCCCACCTTGAATTGGTCTCCAGGCCAATCAATACCAGCGGAAGGAGCTATCAAAAAAGAAGCGCGAAAGCAAGGCAAGACCGCGCCCCTCTCCACGCCTCCCGTGCAACCTCACCCCCGCGGCAAATGCCCGGTCTTCACCCAGATCAGGCAGCCGGTGTCGCTGTAGGGCTGGTGCACGCTGCCATCCGGGCTGCGCAACCAGGTGCCGGCGGGGTAGTCGCCGTGTTCGTCGGAGAACACGCCTTCCAGCACCAGGATTTCCTCGCCCCCCGCGTGGCGGTGGGGGCTGAAGCGGGTGCCGGGCGCCCAGCGCACCAGGGCGGTGTGCTCGCTGCCGTGGCCCGCCAGGGGCAGCACCTGCAGGCCAGGGACCAGGCCCGGGCGCCAGTCGGTACTGGCGCGGGTGTCGATGGCGTGCTGCTGGCGGTCGTCGGGCGCCAGGTGGCGCAGCTTGACGAACAGGGTGCAGCCCGGCTTTGACGAAGGGGCATGGCCCGAGCCGGGCGGGTTGCGCAGGTAGGTGCCGGGGCCGTAGTCGCCGGTTTCATCGCTGAAGATGCCGTCGAGAACGATGATTTCCTCACCCAGGTCGTGCCGGTGGGCGCTGAAGGTGGCGCCGGGGTCGTAGCGCACGATGGACGTGGCGCGGGCCTGCTCGCCGCCGTCGCGCTCGATCAGGCGCCGGTGGACCAGGGGCGAGGGCGAGGGCTGCCAGGGCAAGGTGGTGGTGTCCACCACGCAACGCTGGGAAAAATCGGTGTTCAGTGGCATGGGGCGGGATTGTGCCGAGGGGGCTTTTCCCTGGAGGGACAGGGGCTGCTGCGGGACAGCGTCATTCGCTGGGCGGCAGCGCCACCCGCCGCCCTCCCCGGCGCCGGTCGGCCTTGGGCAGGTCGGCATCGCGCTGCAGGGCGTCGGCCTGGCGCTGCAGCAGGACCAGCAGTGCATCGAGCTGGCCCGCCTGCTCGGGGCTCAGCGGCGCAACCAGCTCCCGGTGGATGGCCGTGACCCGGGGCAGCACCGCCTCGTACACCGCGCGGCCGGCGGCCGTCAGGTGCAGGGTGACCTGGCGGCGGTCGTGGGGGCGGGGCATGCGCTCCAGCAAGCGTTTTTCCGCCAGCGCGGTGACGGCCCGCGAGGTGCGGGCGCGGTCCAGCTGGGCCACTTCGGCCAGCTCGGACGACAGGATGCCGTCGCGCTTGCCCAGCTGCGCCAGCACCAGCCACTCCCTCCGGGTGATGCCGAACTCGCCCTCGCAGAGGCGCGTGACCAGGCTGCCGGCCGTGCCCAGCACCCGGCCCAGGCGGTAGAGCAGCATGTCGTCGATGCCCTGGGGGTTGAGGGTTTTCACGGGGAATGATTGATTAGAACAACGATGGGGCGCCATCCTACAGTCGCGTCTCCCCGGAACAAGCCCCGCCGTTCCCCCTGATTTTTCTTTGGAGACTTGCCATGCGCCGCATCCCCCACTGGCTTTGTACGGCCCTGCTGACCTGCCTTGCCGCAGGCGCGCAGGCCCAAAAGATCGAAGGCCCCGTCAAGATCGTCGTGGGCTACCCGCCCGGCGGCATCACCGACCGCGCCGCCCGCCTCGTGGGCGACGGCCTGCAAACCCGGCTGGGCGTGCCGGTGATCATCGAGAACAAGCCCGGCGCGGGCTCCCGGCTGGCCGCGCAGCAAGTCAAGAACACCCCCGCCAACCAGAACGTGCTGCTGTTCGCCAACCCGCCCAGCATGGTGACCGGGCCGCTGATCTACAAGGACAGCGGCTACGACCCGGAACGGGATTTCCAGACGGTCTCGGTCGTGAACCACTACGAACTGGCCCTTGCCGTGGGCGCGGCGGTGCCCGTCAAGGCGCTGACGCACCTGCTGGCCTGGATGCGCGCCAACCCGGACCAGGCCAATGTGGGCGTGCCCGCCACCGGCAGCCTGGTGCATTTCTTTGCGCTGATGCTGGGTGAGAAGGCCGGCGTCCGCACCGAGGTGGTGGGCTACCGGGGCTCCGGGCCGCTGCTGACCGATCTGATGGGCGGACAGGTGCCGGTGGCCATGGACTCGCTGGACATCCTGCTGCCCCAGCACCAGGCCGGCAAGATCCGCATCCTGGCCGTGTCCAGCCCGCAGCGCTCGCCGTTTGGCAAGGACATCCCCACCTTCCGTGAAGCCGGGGTGGACCTGGCGGCCGAGCCCTGGAACGCGCTGTTCGCGCCGGCCAGCATGCCCCGGGACAAGGTCGAGCGCCTGGGCAAGGAAGTGGCCGAGATGATGAAAGACCCGGCCATCCAGCGCAAGTTTGCCGATGCCCGCGTGAACGCCCTGTCCACCACGCCCACGCAGGCCAACGCCCTGGTGCAGTCCTTCCGCCAGCAGTGGCGCCCGGTGGTGCTGCGCGCCCACATCCAGCCCTGAGCCCTCTGCTGTCCTGAGTCAATGGAGGAACCACCATGCCACAACCCAACCTGATCTTCATCGTCGCCGACGACCTCGGCTATGCCGACCTGGGCTGCTACGGCGGCCGCGAGGCGGCGTTCGGCCCGGTCTCACCCGTGCTGGACCGCCTGGCCGCCCACGGGCTCAAGCTCACCCAGGGCTATGCCAATTCGCCGGTGTGCTCGCCCACGCGCTTTGCGATGATCACCGGGCGCTACCAGTACCGCCTGCGCGGCGCGGCCGAAGAGCCGATCAACAGCCGCAGCCGGGGCAGCACCACGCTGGGCCTGCCGCCCGAGCACCCCACCCTGCCCTCGCTGCTCCAGGACGCGGGCTACCGCACCGCGCTGATCGGCAAATGGCACCTGGGCTACCCGCCGGCGTTTGGCCCGCTGCAATCGGGCTACGGGGAATTCTTCGGCCCCATGTCGGGCGGGGTGGACTACTTCACCCACTGCAGCAGCGCCGGCCAGCACGACCTGTACTTTGGTGAGGAAAGCCACACCGAGGAGGGCTACCTGACCGACCTGCTCTCGCGGCGCGCGGTGGACTACGTGAACCGCATGGCGGGCCAGGACGCGCCCTTTTTGCTGAGCCTGCACTACACCGCCCCGCACTGGCCCTGGGAGACGCGCGACGACCAGGCGCTGTCGGAAGAGGTGAAGTCCAACCTGTTCCACCTGCACGGCGGCAACATCCACCAGTACCGCCGCATGGTCCACCACATGGACGAGGGCATCGGCTGGCTGGTCGAGGCCCTGCGCGCCAACGGCCAGCTGGAGAACACGCTGATCGTCTTCACCAGCGACAACGGCGGCGAGCGCTTCTCCGACAACTGGCCCCTGGTGGGCGGCAAGATGGACCTGACCGAGGGCGGCATCCGCGTGCCCTGGATCGCCCACTGGCCCGCCGTGATCGCCCCCGGCCGCACCAGCCCCCAGCAATGCCTGACGATGGACTGGACGGCCACGCTGCTGGATGCCGCCGGCGTGGCCGCGCACCCGGACCACCCGCTCGATGGCGTTTCGCTGCTGCCGGTGCTGCGCGCGCCGGGCCAGGAATTCCACCGCCCCCTGCACTTCCGCATGAACCACCGCGGCCAGCGGGCCCTGCGCGACGGCGACTGGAAATACCTGCGGGTGGATGGCCAAGACTACCTGTTCAACCTGCCCGCCGACGAGCGCGAACGCGCCAACCTGGGCGGCCGCCAGCCCGAGCGCCTGGCCGACATGCGCGCGGCCTGGGAAGCCTGGAACGCCACCATGCCGCCCATCCCCGACGACGCCACGGTGTCGCTGGGCTATTCAGCCCAGGACATGCCGCAGCGCTAGGGCTGCGGCACAGGCACAGGTTTTAAGATCAGGCCATGCGTCCTTTGCACCGTTTTTTCCCCTTCCTGCGGTGGCCCCGGCCCGATGCAGCCCTGCTGCGTGGTGAAGCCCTGGCGGGCCTGACGGTGGGGCTGATGGTGATTCCCCAGGGCGTGGCCTACGCAGCGCTGGCCGGGATGCCGCTGGTGACGGGGATCTATGCCTCGATGCTGCCGGCACTGATCGCCGTGCTGTTCAGCGCCTCGACCCGGCTGTCGGTGGGGCCCACGGCCCTGAGCTGCCTGCTGGTGAGCGCTTCGCTGACCGGGCTGGCAGAGCCGGGCAGCGCGCAATGGGTCGATCTGGCGGTGTGGCTGGCCCTGCTCACCGGGCGTTTGCAGGTGGGGCTGGGTTTCTTGCGTTTTGGCTGGTTGCTGAACCTGGTCAGCGCCCCGGTGCTGACGGCGTTCACCCAGGCGGCGGGGGTGCTGATCATCGGTTCGCAGGTGCCGGCGCTGCT
>JAQUDN010000133.1 GCA_028685665.1 Burkholderiaceae bacterium
GGGGCGGTGGTGGGCCTGTCCCGAAAAAGCGAGGCGCTGCTCAACCCGAGTTTTCAGGCCTTGCGGGCCATTCCGTCCCTGGCCTGGGTGCCTTTGCTGCTGCTCTGGCTGGGGATCGATGAGGCCTCCAAGGTGGTGCTGATTGCCATCGGGGCCTTTTTTCCGGTTTACATGGGGGTGTCTTCCGGCTTCAGGGATGTGGACCGCAAGCTCCTGGAGGTGGGGCAGATGTACGGCCTCAGCCCCTTCGCGCTGGCGCGGCGTGTGCTGGTGCCAGCGGCACTGCCGCCCATCCTCACCGGCTTGCGCAATGGCCTGAGCCTGGCCTGGATGTTCATGGTCGCCGCCGAGTTGATCGCCGCCACCCACGGGCTGGGCTACCTGCTGACCGATGGCCGGGAAACCGGCCGCGCAGACATCGTCCTGGCCGCCATCTTCTTGCTGGCCGTGCTCGGCCAGCTCAGCGACAGTGCCATGCAGCGGCTGGAACAGCGCCTGCTGGTCTGGCGCGACACCCTCGACAACCGCCCATGAGTGCCCTGCTCGACCTCCGCATCCATGCCAAGTCCTTTGGCCCCAAGCCCGTTCTGGGGCAGATCCAGGTGGTGCTGTCGGCCGGCGAGCGGGTCAGCCTGGTGGGGGCCAGCGGCTGCGGCAAAAGCACGCTGCTGCGCATCGCCGCCGGCCTGGAGCGCGATTTCCAGGGCCAGGTTCTGCTCGATGGCCAGGCCCTGGTGGGCCACACCGGCGATATCGGCTATGTTTTCCAGGAGCCGCGCCTCTTCCCCTGGCTCAGCGTGGCCGACAACGTCGCGTTTGGCGCGGCCCCGGGCGCCCGCCACGGAGACCGCGCAGGCCAGTTGCTCGCCGAAGTCGGCCTGGCAGGCTACGAACGGGCCCTGCCCAAGCAGCTCTCGGGCGGACAGGCCCAGCGGGCGGCCATCGCACGCGGGCTGTTCACCCAGCCCCGCATCCTGCTGCTGGACGAGCCTTTTTCGGCCGTGGACGCCTTCACCCGCATGAAGTTGCAGGATCTGCTGCTGCGCCTTGCCAGCGACCACGGCATCACCCTGCTGCTGGTGACGCACGACATCGAAGAAGCCGTCTACCTGAGCGACCGGGTGCTGGTGCTGGAGGCCCACCCCGGCCGGGTACGGGACAGCATCGCGGTGCCGCTGCCCGGTCCGCGCCAGCGGCTGGACCCCCAGCTGATCCCCGCACGGGCCCAGGTCCTCGCCGCGCTGGAAGCCGTGCACGCGCTGTAATCCTTTGGAAAGGGATGGGGGCCTGCATGGGCCCTCCCCGCCAACAGGCTGGCAGGGCGGTGGCGGGGCGGGCCCGTGTGCGGGCCGGGGATATGCATATACGGCAATACACATGAGGGGTTTTCGACAATCGGGGCTTGCTTTCCCCCTCTCCTCGAAGGATTTCCCATGCACCCCTTGCCCTTGCCCCGCTGGACACGCCTGGCCCTGGTGGCCTGCACGGCCTGGATGGCCTGCAGTGCCAGCCCTGCCGCCGAACCCGGTCCCTGGCCCCAGCAGGCCGTGACCCTGATCCTGGGCTTTCCTGCCGGCTCGGGCGTGGATGTGATCGCCCGTGCCGTGCAAGAGCCCCTGGCCCAGCGCCTGGGCCAGCCGGTGGTCATCGATTACAAGTCCGGGGCCGCCGGCAACATCGCCAGCGAATTCGTGGCCCGGGCCAAGCCCGATGGCTACACCCTGGCCTTCGGTACGGCAGCCACCCACGGCAGCAATGCCGCGCTGTACAAGAAACTGCCATTCGACGTGGAAAGCGACTTCGTGCCCGTGGCGCCGCTGATCGATGTCTCCAATGTGCTGACCATCAACCCCGCCGTCATCGACGCCAAGACGCTCAAGGAGTTTGTCGAGCGGGTCAAGGCCCATCCGGGCAAATACAACTTTGCCTCCACCGGCAACGGCGCAGGCACCCACATGGCGTTTGCCGAATTCAATGCCCGCCTGGGCCTGAACATGGTGCATGTGCCCTACAAGGGCGGCCCCGAGGCCATTGCCTCCGTGCTGCGCGGAGAAACCTGCTGCATCATGAACCAGGTGCAAACCGTGCTGCCGCACTACAAGGCCGACAAGGTCCGCCTGCTGGGCGTGACCACCGCCAGGCCGGTGAATGCCGTCAAGGAAGTGCCTCCCATCGCCTCCAGTGGCCTGCCGGGCACCCAGGGGTTTGACAGCTCCATCTGGTTCGGCCTGTTCGCGCCCAAGGGCACCGATGCCGCCATCGTGAAAAAACTCAACACCGCCGTGCGCGAGGTGCTGGAACTGCCCGAGGTGCGCACCCGCTTCGAGGCCAACGGCAACACCGTGCGCCTGGAAACACCCGAGCAATTCCGCCAGACCGTGCACACCGACCGCGCCAAATGGGCCCAGGTGGTCAAGGACGCGAAAATCAGCATCGACTGAAACACGGCTCCACGCGCCACCCCGCTCCATGCCTTTGAACGCCACCTCCCCCCCACCCTCCGGCCTGGCCGCGCTGGAGCAGCGCCTGCGCGACGACCTGGAACTGCTGGGCTGGCCGGCCCGCCGCTGGGTGCCCCCCCGCACCCACGCAGGCCAGCCGGTGGTGGACGTGCTCATCCTCGGCGCGGGCCAGGCCGGCCTGGCGGCTGCAGCCGCCTTGGCCCAACTGGGCATCGGAGCCGTGCTGCTCGACCGCGCCCCCACCGACTTCGAGGGCCCCTGGGCCACCACGGCCCGCATGGAAACCCTGCGCTCGCCCAAAGAGCTGACAGGCCCGGCGCTGGGCCTGCCCGCACTCACCTTCCGGGCCTGGTTCGAAGCCCAATGGGGCCGGGCGGCCTGGACCGCCCTGGACAAGATTCCGCGCCTGCAGTGGATGGACTACCTGCGCTGGTACCGCCGCGTGACCGGGGCCGATGTGCGCAACGGCCACGCCGCCACAGCCCTGCGCCCCCGGGCCGATGCCCTGGTCGAGGTGGACGTCCAGACCGCAGACGGCGTCTCCACCTGGCTGGCACGCCGCGTGGTGCTGGCCACCGGCCGCGACGGCCTGGGAGGGCCGCAGATCCCCGGCTTTCTGCACGGCGTGGAACGCAGCCGCTGGGCGCATTCGTCCGACGGGCTCGACTACGCCA
This sequence comes from Burkholderiaceae bacterium, assembly GCA_028685665.1. Lineage (GTDB taxonomy): Bacteria > Pseudomonadota > Gammaproteobacteria > Burkholderiales > Burkholderiaceae_C > JAQUDN01. The sequence continues at coordinate 3,137 of JAQUDN010000133.1, forward strand.
CGCTGCGCGGCCTGCGGGTGGGCGTGGTGGGAGCCGGGTCATCGGCCATGGACAGCGCGGCCACGGCCCTCGAAAACGGCGCGGCCAGTGTGGACCTGCTGGTGCGCCGCACCGACCTGCCGCGCATCAACAAATCCAAGGGTTCGGGGGTTCCCGGGCTCACCCAAGGCCACTGGGACCTGCCCGACGCCTGGAAATGGCGCCTGCGCCACTACATCAACGTCCAGCAGGTGCCCCCGCCACGCGGCAGCACGCTGCGCGTGTCGCGCCACCCGAACGCCTACTTCCACCTGGGATGCCCCATCCACAGGGTCGAGTCCACCGCCCACGGCCTGCGCGTGCACACCCCCCAGGGCGTGTTCGCCCTGGACTTCCTGCTCGTCTCGACGGGGTTTGTCATCGACTGGGCGCAAAAGCCCGAATTCGCGGCCATCGCCCCGCATGTGCGGGTCTGGTCCGACCGCTACCAGCCGCCCCCGGGCGACGAAGACCCGGAACTGGCCGATTCCCCCGACCTGGGCCCGGCCTTCGAATTCCAGGCCAGGACCCCCGCCAGTTGCCCGGGCCTGGAGCGCATCCACTGCTTTTGCTACCCTGCGGCCCTGTCGCACGGCACGGTGTCGGGCGATATCCCGGCGCTCAGCGACGGCGCACGGCGCCTGGCCAGTGGCCTGGCCAGCCTGTTCTACCGCGAAGACATCGAACAGCACTACGCCCAGCTGCAGGCCTACGCCGATCCCGAACTGCTGGGCGACGAGTGGACCGTTGCCCACACGGCGCAGCGGGTGGAGCCCTGAGCCCCCGCGCACTGGCCCCGGCTTGTCCGGTTTTCTTCACCTTGTTTCGCCCTTGCGGGCGCCCTCCTCTGGCTGCGATGACCCCTTCCGCCCCCACCTCTCCCGACACAGCCCCCGCCCTCCCAGCGGGCGACACCCTCGATCACGTTCTGGGGCTCACGCCAGACCGCCCCGCCTTCGCCCTGCGCCACAGCCGCGACAAGGTCGCCGTGGCCACCCAGGGCTGCTATGACACCCTGTTTGCCCCCGGCCTGCCCACCGCCCTCACCCTGGCCGAACGCTGGTGGGTGGCCCGCGACATCGCCCGCAGCAGCGGCGCGAGCGCCCTGGCAGCGCACTACCAACGCCGCCTGGAGGAAAGCGGTGCACCGCACGGGCCCCACGAGGCAGACCAGCCCGGCACCGAGCCCGCCGATACCCGCCTGCAGGCCATTGCGCAGTTTGTCCGTACGCTGGCCACCCACCCCGACCGCAGCGACCGCGCCGCGCTGGAGGCCCTGCCTGCGGCAGGCCTGTCGGTCCCGGACACCGTGCTGCTGGCCCAGCTGATCGGCTTTGTCACCTACCAGCTGCGCCTGGTGGCGGGGATCGCGGCCCTGGACACCCTGGGTGCCCAGCAGGGCACGGCGGCCCCAGCGCCCACAGACACCACAGACAGCGCCCCCTTCGTGCATCCCGCCCATCTGCCACCCCCTGGCGAACCCCTGCGCCTGAACGGCTACACCAGCGAAACCCTGGGATGGACCGCCTGGCTGCCGGTGGTCCACCCCGCCACCGCCACGCCCGAACAGCAGACCGTGCTCGACCTGAGCCATCCCAAGGCACGCAGCTCGGACTTCTACCTGCTGCTGGCCCACCAGGCCGAAGTGCTGTCCCAGCGCTCCCAGGCCTTCAACGCCATCATGTATGCGCCGGGCGGCCTGTCCCGTGCCGACCGGGAGATCGCCAGCACCGCCGTCTCCCGCGCCAACGGCTGCGTGTATTGCGCCTCCGTGCATGCCCAGCGCTTCGAGCAGTTGGCCAAGCGCAACGATGTCATGGCCCAGCTTTTTACCGACCCCGAACAGGCCGGCACCAACGCCCGCGAACGCGCCCTGATCCAAGCGGCGTGGGGGCTCACCCGCCACCCTGCCGACTTTGGCCCAGCCCAGATCCAGGCCCTGCGCAACGCCGGCCTCTCCGACCTTGAAATCCTGGACGCCGTGCACGCCACCGCACTGTTCGCCTGGGCCAACCGCCTCATGCTGAACCTGGGCGAAGCCGTCTACCCCCCAGGGACGGACCCCGCCACGTCCACATCCACGACAGTGCCCCCTGGCCAACAGGCATAAAAAAGCCGCGCAGCCCTTACAGGGTCTGCGCGGCCAGCTACTATTTCAGTAGCATTCCCCAGGGGTGCGGCTTACTTCTTGGCCGGCGGCAAGTCCGTGCAACTGCCGTGCGCCACCTCCGCCGCCATGCCGATGCTCTCGCCCAGCGTGGGATGCGGGTGGATGGTCTTGCCGATGTCCACCGCGTCGGCGCCCATCTCGATGGCCAGGGCGATCTCGCCGATCATGTCGCCCGCGTGGGTGCCGACGATGCCGCCGCCCAGGATCTTGCCGTGGCCGTGGGCCTCGGGGCTGTCGTCGAACAGCAGCTTGGTGAAGCCCTCGTCGCGGCCGTTGGCAATGGCGCGGCCCGAAGCCGTCCAGGGGAACAGGCCCTTCTTGACCTTGATGCCCTGCGCCTTGGCCTGGTCCTCGGTCAGGCCCACCCAGGCGACTTCGGGGTCGGTGTAGGCCACGCTGGGGATCACGCGGGCGTTGAACGCGGCGCTGGCCAGCTCCGAATTGCCTTGCAGTTCCCCGGCGATGACTTCCGCCGCCACATGCGCCTCGTGCACCGCTTTGTGCGCCAGCATGGGCTGGCCCACGACGTCGCCGATGGCAAAGATGTGCGGCACATTGGTGCGCATCTGGATGTCCACCTCGATGAAGCCGCGCTCGGTCACCGCCACGCCGGCCTGGTCGGCAGCGATTTTCTTGCCGTTGGGCGTGCGGCCCACGGCCTGCAGCACCAGGTCGTACAGGCCCTCGCTCTTGGTGCCGTCCAGGCCCTCGAACTGCACCTGGATGCCTTCGGGCGTGGCTTTGGCACCCACGGTTTTGGTCTTGAGCAGGATGTTGTCGAAGCGGTGCGCGTTCATCTTCTGCCAGACCTTGACGAGGTCGCGGTCAGCGCCCTGCATCAGGCCGTCCATCATTTCGACCACGTCCAGGCGCGCGCCCAGGGTGGAATAGACGGTGCCCATTTCCAGGCCGATGATGCCGCCGCCCACGATGAGCATCTTCTTCGGCACGGATTGCAGCGCCAGCGCGCCGGTGCTGTCCACGATGCGCGGGTCTTCGGGCAGGAAGGGCAGGCGCACGGCCTGGCTGCCAGCGGCGATGATGGCCTTCTTGAAGGCAATGACCTTCTTGGTGCCGGTCTTGTCCTGCCCGGTGCCGGTGGTCTCCTCGACCTCGACATGGTGGGCGCCGACGAAAGCCCCGTAGCCGCGCACGGTGGTGACCTTGCGCATCTTGGCCATGGCGGCCAGGCCGCCGGTCAGCTTGCCAATGACTTTGTCCTTGTGGCCGCGCAGCTTGTCGATGCTGACGGTGGGGGCGCCGAACTCGATGCCCAGGTCGCCCAGGTGGCTGACTTCGTCCATCACGGCGGCCACGTGCAGCAGCGCCTTCGAGGGGATGCAACCCACGTTCAGGCAGACGCCGCCCAGGCTGGCGTAGCGTTCGACGATCACGACCTTCAGGCCCAGATCGGCGGCGCGGAAGGCGGCCGAATAGCCGCCCGGGCCGGCGCCCAGCACCAGCAGGTCGCATTCGAGGTCGGCGCTGCCGCTGAATGCAGCCGCGGCGGGCGCCGCAGCTGCTACTTTTTGTATCGCTGCCGGGGCAGGATTGGCGGGCGTTGGAGCCGCTTTGGATGCCACAGCGGGCGCAGCGCCCTCGCCTGCGGCTTCCAGCACCAGCACCACGCTGCCTTGCTTGACCTTGTCGCCCAGAGCCACCTTGAGTTCTTTGACCACACCAGCGTGGCTCGACGGGATTTCCATCGAGGCCTTGTCGCTTTCGACGGTGATCAGGCTTTGCTCGGCCTGGATGCGGTCGCCGGGCTGGACCAGCAGCTCGATCACGGCGACTTCGTCGAAATCGCCAATGTCCGGGACTTGGATGTCAATCAGTGCCATCGGGGTCTCCTTACAGCAGCACGCGGCGGAAGTCGGCCAGGATCTGGCCCAGGAACACGTTGAAACGTGCGGCGGCGGCGCCATCGATCACGCGGTGGTCCCAGGTCAGGGACAGCGGCAGCATCAGGCGGGGCACAAACTGCTTGCCGTCCCACACCGGCTCCATCTGGCTCTTGCACACGCCCAGGATGGCCACTTCAGGGGCATTGATGATGGGCGTGAAGTAGCGCCCGCCAATGCCGCCCAGGCTGGAGATGGTGAAGGTGGCGCCGCTCATGTCGGCGGGCCCCAGCTTGCCGTCACGGGCCTTCTTGGCCAGTTCGCCCATTTCCTGGCTGATCTGGAAGATGCCCTTCTTGTCAGCGTCCTTGATCACGGGCACGACCAGGCCGTTGGGGGTGTCGGCGGCAAAACCGATGTGGTAGTACTGCTTGTAGACCAGCGCATCGCCATCCAGGCTGCTGTTGAACTCGGGGAATTTCTTCAGGGCCGAGACGCAGGCCTTGATCAGGAAGGCCAGCATGGTGACCTTGATTCCGGACTTCTCGTTCTCTTTGTTGGTAGAGACGCGGAAGGCTTCCAGGTCGGTGATGTCGGCATCGTCGTGGTTGGTGACGGCCGGGATCATCACCGCGTTGCGCAGCAGGTTAGCGCCGCTGATCTTCTTGATGCGGCTCAGGTCCTTGCGTTCGATGGGACCGAACTTGGCGAAGTCCACCTTGGGCCAGGGAATCAGGCCCAGTTCGGAACCCCCACCGCCAGCGGCGGGCGCGGGGGCCTTGGCAGCCTGGGCCAGGGTCTGGACGGCGCCGGCCATGACGGAGCGGGTGAAGCCCTGCACGTCGGTCTGGGTGATGCGGCCCTTGGGGCCGCTGCCCTTGACTTCGCCCAGCGGCACGCCGAGTTCGCGGGCGAACTTGCGCACCGAGGGCGATGCGTGGGGCAGGCCCACGGGGGCTGTCGTCGGGTTGTGCGCGGGGGCTGCTGCGGCCGCTGGCACTGGCACTGGCGCTGCAGCCGTCGCTACGGAAACAGGAGCTGCCTGTGCAGGTGCAGCGGGGGCTGCAGCCTGATCAGGCTGTGCCGCAGGCGCCACGCCCTCGACCCAGGCCAGCAGGTCGCCAATGTTGACGGTGTCGCCGATCTTGACCTTCAGCTCCTTGAGCACGCCGGCCACCGAGGAGGGGATTTCCATCGAAGCCTTGTCGGACTCGACGGTGATCAGGCTTTGCTCCACCTTGATGGTGTCGCCGGGCTGGACCAGGATTTCAATGACGGCCACGTCCTTGAAGTCGCCAATGTCGGGCACGCGCACTTCGACCGGGCCGGTGGGTGCTGCCGGGGCTGGCGCAGGCGCCGCTACGGAAACAGGAGCTGCTTGCGCAGGCGCCACGGGCGCTGGGGCCTGTTTTGCCTCGGGACTGGCCGCTGCGCCGCCCTCCACTTCCAGCAAGAGCACCACGCTGCCCTGCTTCACCTTGTCGCCGAGGGCGACCCGGAGTTCCTTGACCACGCCGGCGGCGGACGAGGGGATCTCCATGGAGGCCTTGTCGGACTCGACGGTGATCAGGCTTTGCTCGGGCTGGATGCGGTCGCCGGGCTTGACCAGCAACTCGATGACAGCGACTTCGTCGAAGTCGCCAATGTCGGGAACCTTGATTTCTACGATGGCCATGTTGTTTGTCTCCTGGCTTCTCAGGCGTACAGGGGGTTCACTTTGTCGGCATTGATGCCGTACTTGGCGATCGCTTCGGCCACCTTGGCCACCGGCAGCTTGCCGTCTTCAGAGAGGGCCTTGAGCGCGGCGACCACGATGTAGTGGCGGTTGACCTCAAAGTGCTCGCGCAGCTTGCTGCGGAAGTCGCTGCGGCCAAAGCCGTCGGTGCCCAGCACCTTGTAGGTGCGGCCCTTGGGAATGAAGGGGCGCAGTTGCTCGGCGTAGGCCTTCATGTAGTCGGTCGAGGCCACCACGGGGCCCGCGTGGGCGCCCAGCTGCTCGGCGACGAAAGGCACTTTGGGGGTTTCCAGCGGGTGCAGCAGGTTCCAGCGGTCGGCATCCTGGCCGTCGCGGGTCAGTTCGTTGAAGCTGGGGCAGCTCCAGACGTCGGACTGCACGCCCCAGTCGGTGGCCAGCAGGGCCTGGGCGGCAATGCTTTCGCGCAGGATGGTGCCCGAGCCCAACAGCTGCACGCGCAGGCCGTCGGCAGGGCCTTCGGCGCCGGGCTTGCACAGGTACATGCCCTTGATGATCTGCTCTTCGGTGCCGGGCTGCAGGCCGGGCATGGCGTAGTTTTCGTTGAGCAGGGTCAGGTAGTAGAAGACGTTGTCCTGCTTTTCGACCATGCGCTTGAGGCCGTGGTGCAGGATCACGCCGACTTCGTGGGCAAAGGTGGGGTCGTAGGTGATGCAGTTGGGGATGGTGTTGGCCAGGATGTGGCTGTGGCCGTCTTCGTGCTGCAGGCCTTCGCCGTTG
>JAQUDN010000134.1 GCA_028685665.1 Burkholderiaceae bacterium
TCGTGGCGCGGGTGGTGGCGCAAAAACTGCAGGAACAGTGGGGCCAGGCCGTCATCGTCGAAAACAAACCGGGCGGCGGAGCCAACACCGGGGCCGAAGCCGTGGCCCGCAGCAACCCCGATGGCTACACGCTGCTGGTGGCGACCACCGCCCATGCGATCAACCCCGCGCTGTTCAGCAAGCTCAATTACCAGTTGCTCAAAGACCTGAGCCCGGTCTCCCAGCTCACCAGCGGCCCCCTGCTCCTGGTGGTCCCGCCCGCGCTGCCGGTGCGCAATGTGCAGGAACTCATCGCCCTGGCCAAAAGCAAGCCCGGCGGGCTGAACTTCGCCTCCTCGGGCAACGGCCAATCCACCCACCTGTCGGCCGAACTGTTCAATGCCAAGGCAGGCCTGGCCATGGCGCATGTGCCCTACAAGGGCAGCGCCCCGGCCCTGACCGATGTGGTGTCTGGCCAGACCGATCTGATGTTCGACACCATGCTCTCGGCCCTGCCGCACGTGAAGGCCGGCAAGCTCAGGGCGCTGGCGGTGACCAGCGCCCAGCGCTCGCCGGTGGCGCCGGAGATTCCCACGGTGGCCGAATCGGGCCTGCCTGGCTACGAAGCCATCGCCTGGAACGGGCTCATGGCCCCGGCCGGCACCCCCCGGGACATCACGGCACGCCTGAACGCCGAACTGAAAAAAGTGCTGGAAGCCCCCGAAGTCAAGCAGCGCTTCGAGGCCCAGGGCTTCACGGCCAGCTGGGATACCCCCCAGGCCTATGGCCAGTTCCTGCAAGCCGAAATCGACAAATGGGCCAAGGTGGTCCAGGTTTCCGGCGCCAAGGTGGACTGATCGCCCCGCAGGCTTTCGGTTTTTCTTTTCACAGCCCCTGCCGCGTTCACGCCCCCACCCCACCATGTCCGATCTTCTTGCCTCCGCACTCCACCCCCGCTCGGTCGCCATCATCGGCGCCTCGGACAACGTCCACCGCATCGGGGGGCGTCCCATTTATTACATGCAGCGCCATGGCTACCAGGGCCGGGTCTATCCCATCCACCCGGAGCGCACCACCATCCAGGGCCACCCGAGCTACGCCACGCTGGCCGATCTGCCCGAAGTGCCGGACCTGGCGCTGGTGGTGGTCGGCGGCGACAAGGCCGTGGCCGCCGTCGAAGCCTGCGCGGCCCGGGGCGTCCGCTCGGCGGTGGTCATCGCCTCGGGCTTCGGCGAAACCGGCCCGGCCGGGATGGCACAGCAACAGCAGATGGTGGCCACGGCCCGTGCGGCCGGCATGCGGCTGTTTGGGCCCAATACCCAGGGCCTGGCCAACTTCGGCAGCGGGGCGATTGCCGGTTTCTCGACCATGTTCATCGAGGTGCCTCCCAAGGACGGCCCCGTGGGCATCGTCAGCCAGAGTGGCGGCATGTGTTCCATGGCCTATGGCCTGGTGCGCGGGCGCGGCATCGGCGTGCGCCATGTGCATGCCACGGGCAATGAGGCCGATGTCAGCGTCGGCGAACTGGCCTGGGCCGTGGCGCACGACCCCGAGGTGCGCCTGCTGCTGCTCTACCTGGAGAGCATCGCCCACCCCGAGATGCTGGCCGCAACCGCAGCCTACGCCCGCGAACGCGACCTGCCCATCATCGCCGTCAAGGCCGGCCGCTCGGCAGGGGGGCAAAAAGCGGCCGCCTCGCACACCGGCTCGCTGGCCAATGAAGACCGGACGGTCGATGCCTTCTTCCGGCACCACGGCATCTGGCGGGTGCGCGACCCCCACGCCCAGGCCCTGGCCGCGCAGGCCTACCTCAAAGGCTGGCGCCCCGAAGGCAAACGCCTCGTCGTCATCAGCAACTCCGGGGCCAGTTGTGTCATGGGCGCCGATGCCGCCGAGGACACCGGCCTGGTGCTGGCAGAGCTGTCGCCCCCGACCGTCGCGGCAGTGGCGGCCAAGCTGCCCGGTTTTGCCACGGCACAGAACCCCATCGACGTCACAGCCGCCCTGCTGAGCAACAGCGGCCTGTTCGGCGACGTGCTGCCGGCCGTGGCCCGGGACCCGGCCGCCGACCTGTTTTTCCTGAACATTCCCGTGGCCGGGGCCGGCTACGACGTGGACACCTTCGCCCGCGATGCCGCGGCCTTCGAGGCGGCCACCGGCAAGCCCGTGGCCGTGGCCGCCTGGCAGGAGAACGTGGCGGCTGCATTCCAAGCCCATGGCATTGCCACCTTTGCCAACGAAGGCGATGCGATTGGCGTGCTGGCCCAGGTGGCCCACCACACCGCGCTGATGCGCAAGCCGCGCGCGGCGTGGCCCCCCCTGCCGAACGTGTCCCTGCCGGCAGGGGCCCAGGGCTTTCTCAACGAGGTCCAGAGCCTGGAGCTGCTGGCCCGCCATGGCATCCCTGTGGTGCCCCTGCAACTGTGCACCACGGCCGAGGCGGCCCGGGCCGCCTTCGACGCCCTGGGGGGCCCGGCCGTCGTCAAAGCCTGTTCGGCCGACATCCCGCACAAGTCGGAGCACGGGCTGGTGGCCTTGAATGTTCAGACCCGCGAAGACGCGGGGGCCTGGTTTGAGCGCTTCTGGCAAAAGATGAGCGAGCTCGGCGCCCGCCGCGAGGGCGTGGTGGTGGCGGCCCTGCGCAAAGGCCGGCGCGAATGCATGGTGGGCGCGCGCCTGGACCCGGTCTTCGGGCCGGTGGTCGTGGTCGGGGACGGCGGCAAGTATGTCGAAGCCCTGAAAGATGTGGCCGTGCTGCTGCCGCCCTTCAGTCCGGCGGACGTGGAGCAGGCCCTGCGCACCCTGCGCATGGCCCCCCTACTGGACGGCGTGCGCGGGGACCCCCCGCTGGACGTGGCGGCCCTGGCGGCCATCGCTGTCGCTGTGGGGACCGTGATTGCCGGCGCCAATGGCACCATTGCCTCCATCGATCTCAACCCCGTGATGGTCGGTGCGGTGGGCGAAGGTGCGGTGGTGGTGGATGCCCTGGTCGAGTGCACCGCCCCCGCAGCGCCCGACCGTGCCAACCTCCCCTGAAATGGCCCCAACCCATGAACTTTGACTTCTCCCCCGAGATCTGCGCGCTGCGCGATCGCACCCGCGATTTCATTGCCGAGCAGGTGATTCCCCTCGAAAACGACGAACGCCAGTCCCACCATGGCCCCAGCGAAGCCCTGCGGCGCGAGCTGGTGGCACGGGCACGCAGCGCCGGCTTGCTCACCCCCCATGCCTCGGTCGCCCTGGGCGGCCTGGGCCTGAGCCATGTGGCCAAGGCCGCAGTGTTCGAGGAAGCCGGCTACTCGTGGCTCGGGCCCACGGCGCTGAACATCCATGCCCCCGACGAAGGCAATATCCACCTCCTGGAAGAAGTAGCCACCCCCGCGCAGAAAGACCGCTGGCTGCGCCCCCAGGTGGCGGGGCAGACCCGTTCGTGCTTTGCCATGACCGAGCCCGCGCCCGGCGCGGGTGCCGACCCCTCCATGCTGACCACCACCGCCGTGCGCGATGGCGACGACTACCTCATCCAGGGCCACAAGTGGTTCATCACCGGGGCCGAGGGCGCCGACTACGCCATCGTGATGGCGCGCATGGAAGACGGCTCGGCCACCATGTTCCTCACCGACATGGACCGCCCCGGCATCACCCTGGAGCGCAGCATGGACGCCATGGACAGCTGCTTCACCGGCGGCCACGGCGTGCTGCGCTTCGACCAGCTGCGCATTCCCGCCAGCGATGTCCTGGGCGAGGTCGGCAAGGGCTTTCGCTACGCCCAGGTGCGCCTGGCGCCCGCACGGCTGACGCACTGCATGCGCTGGCTGGGCCAGGCCCGGCGCGCGCACGACATCGCCCTGGAATACGCCAGCCGCCGCACCGCCTTTGGCAAACCCCTGGCCGAACACGAGGGCGTGGGCTTCATGCTGGCCGACAACGACATGGACATGCAGACGGCGCGCCTGCACATCTGGCACACCGCCTGGCTGCTCGACCAGGGCCAGAAATGCAATTACGAATCGAGCCGCGCCAAAGTGGTGTGCTCGGAAGCCGAATGGCGGGTGGTGGACCGCTGCGTCCAGATCCTGGGCGGCCAGGGCGTGACCGGCGAATCGCCCGTGATGCGCATCTTCATGGACATGCGCGCCTTCCGCGTCTACGACGGCCCGAGCGAAGTGCACCGCTGGAGCATGGCGCGCAAACTGGTCCAGCAGGCACAGCGCACCGACTGAAACACCGGCGGACAGAAAACAGCCGCTGGATCGGCCCGGGCGCCCTCTGCGGCGCGCGGGGCCCCAGGCACAATCGCAGCCTTGCCAGACCGGCCCCGCGCACCCTGCCGGGCCGGCGCCTTTGCCCCCTGCGGCTGTTTCATTCGGGATTGTTTTATTCATGCAGATTGCCACCTGGAACATCAACTCGCTGACCGTGCGCCTGCCCCAGGTGCTGGACTGGCTGGCGGCCCATCCGGTCGACGCGCTCTGCCTGCAGGAGCTCAAACTCACCGACGACAAGTTTCCCCATGCGGCCCTGGAAGAAGCCGGCTACCACGCGGCGGTGTTCGGGCAGAAAACCTACAACGGAGTGGCCATCCTGAGCCGCTTCCCGCTGAGCGAGGTGGTCAAGAACATCCCGGGCTTTGAGGACGAGCAGGCCCGGGTGATTGCCGCCACGCTGGCCACGCCCACCGGCCCGCTGCGGCTGGTGAACACCTATTTCGTCAACGGGCAGGAACCGGGCTCGGAGAAATTTGCCTACAAGCTGCGCTGGCTGCAGGCACTGCACGACTGGCTGCGCAGCGAGCTGGCCGCCCACCCCCGGCTGGCGCTGCTGGGCGACTTCAACGTGGCCCCCGAAGACCGCGACTCGTATGACCCCGAGGGCCTGCGGGGCAGCATCCACCACACCCCCGAAGAACGCGCGCATTTCCAGGCCCTGCTGGACCTGGGCCTGAGCGATGCCTTCCGGCTGTTCGAGCAGGCCGACAAGAGCTTTTCGTGGTGGGACTACCGCATGCTGGGGTTCCAGAAGAACCGGGGCCTGCGCATCGACCACATTCTGGTCAGCGAAGCGCTGCGCGGCCAGGTCACGGCCTGCAGCGTGGACCGCGCCCCGCGCAAGAACAAACAGCCCAGTGACCACGCTCCCGTGGTGGCCACCCTGGGCTGAAAGCTCTCAAATCAATAGCTAGAAAGGCAACAGGGATAAGCCCTAGAGGGTTTTTCAGCCCTCTTCCGGCGCTTCCAGGCCCAGCTCCTGGATCTTGCGCGTGATGGTGTTGCGGCCGATGCCCAGGCGCTGGGCGGCTTCCATGCGGCGGCCATGCGTGGCCAGCAAAGCGGCACGGATCAGGCCGGACTCAAAGCGCCGGGTCAGCAGATCCCAGACTTCCGGCTGGCCGGCTTCGAGCAATTGCAGGGCCTCGGCCTCGACGGCGGCCACCCAGGCCTGCAGCGTGCCATGCCCCACGGGCCCCGTCCCGGAGCCGTCGGTCACGGAGGCAGGTGCCGCCCAGGCCGGCGGCATGTCGGCAGCCCGGGGCAGGCCCTCGGCCAGGGGGGCGCGCGCGGCCCCCGGGGCGCTGGCGTGCTCCGCCAGGGCCGCAGACGCGGCAGGCGCCTCCAGGGGCACCGGGGCGTAAACCGGCGCGCTGGGCGGCTCGGCCCGCACCGGCGGCACCGGCCCCTGCAGCACCTCGGGGGGCAGGTCCTGCACCGAGATCACCTGCGCCGGGGCCATCACGGTCAGCCAGTGGCAAATGTTTTCAAGCTGGCGCACATTGCCCGGAAAGGCAAATTGCTCCAGGCGCGCCAGGGCCGCATCGGCAATGCGCTTGGGCTCCACGCCCAGTTGCCGGGCGCTTTGCTGCAGGAAATGGCGGGTGAGCATGGGCACATCTTCGTGCCGCTCGCGCAGGGCGGGCAGGCGCAGCCGGATCACGTTGAGACGGTGGAACAGGTCTTCGCGAAAGCCCCCTTCCTTGACGCGCCGCTCCAGGTCCTGGTGCGTGGCCGCGATCACGCGCACATGGGCCTTGACGGCCGCATGGCCGCCCACACGGTAGAACTGCCCATCGGACAGCACGCGCAGCAGCCGGGTCTGCAAATCAAACGGCATGTCGCCGATTTCATCCAGGAACAGCGTGCCGCCCTCGGCCTGCTCGAAGCGGCCACGGCGCTGGGTCTGGGCGCCCGTGAACGCACCGCGCTCATGGCCGAACAGCTCGGATTCGAGCAAATCCTTGGGGATGGCCGCCGTGTTGATGGCCACGAAAGGGCCTTTGGCACAGGGCGAATGCTTGTGCAAGGCCCGCGCCACCAGCTCCTTGCCGGAGCCCGATTCGCCCGTGATCAACACCGTGACCAGGCTCTGGCTGAGCCGGCCAATGGCGCGGAACACGTCCTGCATGGCCGGGGCCTGGCCCAGCATTTCGGGGGTTTCGCCAGGGCCTTCTTCGACCACTTCTTCGCGCTGGCTTTCATCGACCGCACGGCGGATCAGCTCGACCGCCTTGGGCAGATCGAAGGGTTTGGGCAGGTATTCGAAAGCCCCCCGCTGAAAAGCCGAAACCGCGCTGTCCAGGTCCGAGTAGGCCGTCATGATGATGACGGGCAAGCCCGGCTGCTGGGCATGGACCTTCTCCAGCAATTGCAGGCCCGAGCCCCCGGGCATGCGGATGTCGCTGACCAGGACCTGGGGCCCCTGGTGCTGCGGATCGCCCGGGACCACGTCGGCCAGGGCGTCGAGCACCTCGCGCGGGTGCGTGAAACTGCGGGTGGGCAGGTTCTCGCGCGCCAGGGCTTTTTCAAGAACGAAGCGGATCGAAGGGTCGTCGTCCACTATCCAGATCGGCTTCATTGTTTTTTACCTTCCCTTGGTTTGCGTGCCGTGGACCTCAGGGCAAGGGAATGAGGATCCGGAAATCGGTGCAGCCGGGTCGGCTGTCGCACTCGATCAAGCCATGGTGTTGCTGCACAAAGGTTTGCGCGAGCGTCAGCCCCAGCCCCGATCCCCCGTCCCGACCCGATACCAGCGGATAGAAAATCCGCTCTTTGATGGCATCGGGCACGCCCGGTCCGTTGTCAATGACATGCAATTCCAGTGCCAGCCTGTAGCGCTGGCGCCCAAAGGTCACCTGGCGGGCGACGCGGGTGCGCAGTGTGATGCAGGCGTCGCCTTGCGCGATGCGCTCGGCCAGCGCCTGGGCGGCGTTCTGCACCACGTTCAGCACGGCCTGGATCAGCTGCTCGCGGTCGCCGCGGAACTCGGGAATCGAGGTGTCGTAATCGCGCTGCACGGACAGGCCCTGGGGGTGCTCGACCAGCACCAGGGAACGCACGCGCTCACAGACTTCGTGGATGTTGACGTCGCCCACCCGGTGCGGATGGCGGTGCGGGGCCAGCAAACGGTCCACCAGGCTTTGCAGGCGATCGGCCTCGTGGATGATGACCTGGGTGTACTCGGTGAGCTCGGGGCTGTCGAGGTCCATCTCCAGCAATTGCGCTGCGCCGCGGATGCCCCCCAGGGGGTTCTTGATTTCATGGGCCAGGTTGCGGATCAGCTCCTTGTGGGCCTGGGCCTGCTCGCGCAGGCGCTCTTCCCGGTCCTGGCGGGCATGTTGCTCCAGCGGCCACATCTCGACCAGCACCTCGCCCGGACACGCCCCCGCGGCCACATGCACATGCACGGGCACCGGCACGGGGTCCTGGTGCAGGCGCCGCAGGCTGGCTTCGTAGCGCAGGGCCGCAGAATCCTGGCCCCAACCCCCATCCAGGGCTTTTTGCAGCAGGCTGGGGTCGGTAAAGAAAGTGCAGAAGTCCGCACCTTCCAGCGTGCGGCGCGACAGGCCCAGGGCGTCCTCCAGGGCCGCGTTGGCAAAGCGCACGGCCCCATCGGCATGCAGGACGACGAGCAAGGTGGACAACTGGTCCCAGGCATGAAAGCGGGCCTGTTCGGCAGCGGAAGGTTCCGACACGGGCGTCCTCGGCGTCATGGTCTGGCCGGGGCCATGCGGGCCAGCTCGCGGCGAATGCCCGCCAGGTCGCTCTCGCTGCGGGCCAGGCTGGCCTTGAGCGCGGCGGTGCGTTCCATATAGACCTGCGGATTGCGCAGGTCCAGGGCATTGCGCTCGGGGGCGCCGTTGTTGTATTCCCGAAGCAGCTCGGCGTGGCGGGTCTCGGACTTGCGCAGCTCGGACTCCAGGATGGCGCGGGCATCGGCATCGCGCGCCCGCTGCTCGCTGCCATCCACCCGGGGGGCGCCCGCGGGCGAGCTGACCGCTGCGGCACCGGCAGGGGCCGCCGGCGCGACAGCGGCGGGACGGGTGCCCTGCACGACCGTGACATTGCCGCCTTCGATGAGCTTGCAGGCACGGTCTTTGGACAGGTTGGCGCTGTTGGTGTATTCATTGCCGCAACGGTAGATGCGGTCCTGGGCCCAGGTACAGGCAGTCCAGGCGGTGAGGACGATCAGGGAGATGAGCGTTTTTTTCATTCAGTTTCCTCGCACAAGCATGCAGGGGTTGGCGGGAAGTATCTCCCAATCACGGCCCGCACCCGGTGAAATGGACGGCCCCCCTGCAAACGGCCCGGCTTCGATGCGCGGCACGGCCGACAAGTTCACCCCTGGCGCACAGGCATGAAAAAAGGCGGCTTGCGCCGCCTTTTTTCGGGATGCGCCTGGGCTCAGGCGATCACAGCGAGTAGTACATGTCGTACTCGACAGGGTGCACGGCCATGCGGAAGCGGGTGACTTCGGTCATCTTCAGATCGATGTAGGCATCGATCATGGAGTCGGTGAACACGCCACCCTTGGTCAGGAAGGCGCGGTCCTTGTCGAGGTGTTCCAGCGCCTGGTCCAGGCTGTGGCACACAGTCGGCACCAGCTTGTCTTCCTCGGGAGGCAGATGGTAGAGGTCCTTGGTGGCGGCTTCGCCGGGATGGATCTTGTTTTCCACGCCGTCCAGGCCGGCCATCAGCAGCGCGGCAAAACCCAGGTAGGGGTTCATCAGGGGATCGGGGAAGCGGGCTTCCACGCGACGGCCCTTGGGGTTGGCCACGTAAGGAATGCGGATCGAGGCCGAGCGGTTCTTGGCCGAGTAGGCCAGCTTCACAGGGGCTTCGAAATGCGGCACCAGGCGCTTGTAGCTGTTGGTGCCGGGGTTGGTGATGGCGTTCAGGGCACGGGCGTGCTTGATGATGCCGCCGATGTAGTACAGCGCGAAGTCGCTCAGACCCGCGTAGCCGTCGCCTGCGAACAGGTTCTTGCCGTCCTTCCAGACCGACTGGTGCACGTGCATGCCCGAGCCGTTGTCGCCGTGGTAGGGCTTGGGCATGAAGGTGGCGGTCTTGCCGTAGGCATTGGCCACGTTGTGGATCACGTACTTCTGCAGCATGGTCCAGTCAGCGCGCTCGACCAGGGTGCTGAAGCGGGTGCCGATTTCGTTCTGGCCCGCGCCGGCCACTTCGTGGTGGAACACTTCGACCGGAATGCCCAGGGATTCGAGGATCAGGGACATCTCAGC
>JAQUDN010000135.1 GCA_028685665.1 Burkholderiaceae bacterium
GCGGACCCGCCATGACCAGTCGGCCCTGCACGCCCGCTTGACGCGCATCTTCTACCGGCTCATCAACTGGGGTAACCGGGTCGAAATTCCGCCCAATGCCGGCGACTTCCGGCTGATGGACCGCAATGTGGTGGAGGCCCTCAAGGCCCTGCCCGAACGCAACCGCTTCATGAAGGGGCTCTACGCCTGGGTCGGCTTTCAAAGCACCGCGCTCGATTACGAACCGCTGCCCCGCGCCGAAGGGCAGAGCAGTTTTCGGCTGCGCGGCGCGTTCGCACTGGCCCTGACAGGGATGCTGGCGTTTTCGTCGATGCCGCTGCGCGCGCTGTCGGTGATGGGCCTGCTGCTGTCCACGCTGGCCCTGGGCTATGGCGCCTGGGTGGTGGTCGAATATTTCTGGCTCGGGATCGAGGTGCCGGGCTACGCCACGATCGTCGCCGGCATGATGCTGCTCAGCGGGATTCAGCTGCTTTCGGTGGGGGTGCTGGCCGAGTACGTCGGGCGGATCTATGAAGAGGTCAAGCAGCGTCCGCCCTATGTCGTGAACGAGCGCCTGGGCCAGGGCCTGCCCCCCCACCGGGACTCGCCAGCAGCAACCGAGGCCTGATGGTGGGACGCACCGGTTTCTGGTTCACCGCCGTCGGCGGTCTGGCCGCCCTGACGCACCTGGGCGTTTTCGCCCTGGTGCAAGACCGGCTGTGGCCCGAAGCGGCCAATGCGCTGGGCTTCGCGGTGGCTTTTGGCGTGAGTTTTGCCGGCCACCGCTGGCTGAGCTTTCACGATGCGGGCACCACGCTGACCCAAAGCCTGCTCCGTTTTGGCGCCACGGCGCTGGCCAGCTTTGCGACCAACGAGGCCCTCTTCATGCTGCTGTTGCGCGTGCTGGGCTGGCCCTCACTGCTGGCCCTGTTCACCGCGCTGCTGCTGGCAGCCGGGCAAACCTTTGTGCTGAGCCGCTTCTGGGCGTTTCGGCGCTGAGCGCCACAGCGACCACGCCCGCCCCTGCTGCACGGGCACCCAGCCGGGAGGAATGTCGGCGGGGGGCAGCGACAGGGGCGCCACCAGCCAGCGGCCCGGCGCTTGCGCCGCCAGGGGCAGCACCTCGGCCGTCTGCAAAACCTGGCCGCTGGCGGGGTCGAAGTCGGCGCCCTCGAACAGCTCACGGCGCCAGTTGTCGCGGGCCGATCGGCGCAGCGCCGGCCAATCCTGGACCACCACCATCGGCCGCACCGACTGGGTATAGAACGGCAGGTCATAGGGGTACTCCCCCAGCGCATACACGGTGTCATCCGGGCGGGCCTGGCAGGCCAAGACACGCGCAATGTCCTGTGTGCCCTGGCGCGCGGAATAGCGTGCGGCCACTTCATTCAACACCCCCGCACCACCCACGGCCAGCAGCGCCAAGGCCGCGAAACAGGCCCGCTCCAACCGGCGCCCCCCCATCCATTGCTGCCAACCCAGCGAGGCCAGCAAGGCCAGTGGCGGCAGCACCGGCAAGACATAGCCCACGATCTTGGAGGTAGGAATCGAAAAGAAACCGACGATGGCCACAATCCAGATCCAGGCCAGGGAACGGAGCGGATGAGCGACTAATTTAGGAGCAACCAAGGCATTCAGGAAGGGCATCTTCAGCTGATTGAAGACAAAAAACACCCACGGAAAAAAGAGCCCGGCCAAGGCGGGCAGATAAAACCACCAGGGATGCGGGTTGTTGAAAGTGGTGCCGGTGTAACGACCAAACTGCTGCACGCCAAACAAGTAGCCGACAAAGTCGGGGTATTGCCTTTGGGCAAGCACGAACCAGGGCAAGGCGATCGCGGCAAACAGGGCCAGGCCGCTGAACCAGGGCAGGCGCAGCACCTTGGCGAACTGGCGCGTCCAGAGCAACCAGAGCAACAGCACCAGCCCCGGCAGCGCCAGGCCGATCAAGCCCTTAGAGAGTACCCCCAGCGCACAGGCCACAAAGCCCAGCCGGGCCCAGCCCGCATGGGGTCGCTCGCCATGCAGAAACGCCAGCGCAAAGCTCCAGATGGCCACGCCAATCCAGGCGGCCACCATCATGTCGTGGTTCACATACTGGCCGGCCATCAGAAAGGACAGGCTGGTCCCCAGCATCAGCACCGCACGCCGGGCCACCGCCGGGGCACTGACACGCCCCACCGCCGCATGCAGCACCACCAGCATCAGGCCGGCATGCAGGGCGGGGACCAGGCGGGCGGCCCAGGGGCTGACCCCGAAGGTCGCCATGGACAGGGCCTGCAGCCAATGCAGCAACGGCGGTTTGTGGAAAAACGGAATGCCATTCAGGCGCGGGGTCAGCCAGTCGCCCGACACCAGCATCCAACGGCCAATTTCCGCGTAACGGCCTTCGTCGGGCAGGGCCAGCGGGCGCCAGACGGCCAGCACCAACAGCAAGGCCCACAGGGCGGCCATCAACAGCCAGGATTTCTTCGATTCGGTCATGGTCAAGAGAAAGAAACTACACAGAAATCGGAGCAAACAGGGCCTGGCCGCGCACGGGCTGTACGGCCTGGGCCGCCAGCAGCGCACCGAAAGCCGCGCTGCCCAGGTACGCCCCCTCCCAGGCGCGCGCGGGGCCGATGGCATCGCCCCCTCCGTCTCCTGCGGCGGGATGGCACATCAGCACGGTGCCCTCGGGCACCTCTGCGAGCCAGCGCGCCATGTGCCGCGCATAGGCCGCCCCGCCGCCCGCAAAATCGTAAATACCCGACAGCCAGGCCGCATGCGGGATGCCCGCCCGGTCGGCCAGGCGCACCAGCGCGGCAGCGCCCCAGGCCGCGATGGTGCGGGCCTTCAGATCGCGTTGCCCCGGGGGGGCGCACGACACCCGCAGCCAGGGCGTTTGCTGCGGATAACGCCGCTGCACCGCCGCGACCAGCGCCTCCCGCAGGCCCCGAAACTGCTGCACATGCTGGTGGCCATCGATGTGGTCGGGGGGCGCCTTCCATTGCGCTTCAAAGGCATCGAGCTGGCGCTCGATCTGCACCCGCACGGCGGCAGGCGCCAGGCGCCCCAGCGCGGCCCGGGCCATCAAGGCCCCCAAGGGCCGGCCATGACCGGCCTCCAGCGCGAAATCGCTGGTCCAGTCCAGGTGCAAGCCCACATCGATCTGCCCGCGCAAAGGCTGCAGCAGGGCCACGTCCTGGGGCCAGCGTGGCGACAGGACCATCACGCTGGTGGCGCTCAAGCGCCCCTGCGCCGCCAGGCCGGCAATGCCCTGAGACACGGCCCCATTCAGCGCGAAATCATCCGCGCACAGAACCAGGCGCTTCACCACCCCCGGGCCCAAAAAACCGCCAGCACGGCGACCACGGGCAGAGCGTGCGACTGCAGCATCACCCAGCGGCGGACCCGGCGCACCTCATCGGCACCCGGCAAGACCCCGCGGGCACGCGATTGCAAGCGCCAAGCCCGAAAAGCCAGCAGCGGGCGGATCGACAGGGCCCACAGGACGACAAACAACGTGAGCTTGAGGTGAAACATCGGCTGCGACAGATACCAGGCCGCGCCCTTTGTCCCCCACAACACGCGGACCAGCCCCGTGAGCAGCACCAGCAAAGCCGCCACCGCCGCGATGGCGCCCAAGCGCACCAGGCGCTCGACCACGGCAGCGTTCAACCATTCACTGCGGCACAACGCCGCCTGGCTCGATAAAAAGACCACCAGGGTCAGGATGGCCAACAGATGCAGGCTGGCGATTACGGCCTCGAGGGTCATTCAACGTCCTTGGGATGGGGAAAAGGGGGCACGGCGGCCGGACAGCCCGGGCGCGACCGGCTCAAACGGCTCAGGCGGCCTTCCAGAAACCCGGCTGGCTGTAATTGTGCTTGAGGAAATCGATCCACAGCCGCACCCGCAGGGGCAGGTGCTTGCGCTGGGGAAACACGGCGTAAATGCCATTGGGCGGGGCCGCAAAAGCCTCCAGCACCTCCACCAGGCGCCCGGCGGCGATCTCGGAAGCCACTTCCCAGGCACTGCGCCAGGCGATGCCATGCCCGGCCAGACACCAATCGTGCAGCACCTGGCCATCCGAGCAATCCAGAGGCCCCCCGGGCTTGAGGTGCAACACCTCGGTGCCCCCGGACTCGGTCGGAATCCGGAAAGCCCAGCCCCGGGTCTGCGACGCTTCACTCGACAAGGTAAGGCAATCGTGTGCCGCCAATTCCGTCGGATGGCGCGGCGGCCCCCGCCGCTGCAGGTAGGCGGGCGTGGCCACACACAGGCGGCGGTTGTCGGCCATGCGCACGCTGACCAAGGCGGAATCGGGCAGATCGCCCACCCGCACCGCACAGTCAAAGCCCTCGCCCGCCAGGTCCACCACGCGGTCGCTCAGGTTGAGCGAAATGGTCACGTCCGGGTGCAGGGCATGGAAACGCGGCACCAACGGCGCCACGTGGCGGCGGCCAAAGCCGGCCGGAGCGGTGATGCGCAGATGGCCCGTGGCCTTGACCCCGCCCGCAGACACGCTGGCCTCGGCATTGGCAACATCGGCCAGCAAACGCTGGCAGTCCTCCAGGAACGCGCTGCCCTCATGGGTCAGGCTGATGCGCCGGGTGGTGCGCACCAGCAATTTCACGCCCAGGTGCTCTTCCAGCGCATCGAGCCGCCGGCCCATGATGGCGGGCGCCACCCCCTCGGCCCGGGCTGCGGCCGTGAGGCTGCCACGCGTGGCCACCGACACAAAGGACTCGAAGGCCTTGAGTTTGTCCATAGCCCGGGATTATCGAGAGAAATCCGGGACGGCCAGGGCACGGGGCCCGGCAGAAAGCCGGCGCTTCGATTCGAAAGAAAAAGGGCTCAAACGCTTATGCAACGGTCACTTTAAGCTATTTTTTCTATAGCAATCATCGAACCCACGGCAAACATCGCCCCTCACTTTTGCGTAAAAGTCATAGGTTTAAAGATTTTTGCACTATTTATGGCGGTAAAAATCTGCAATACAGTGGTGGCATAGGCCCTGTCGCAGGGCCCTGTTTTTTCTTTCTTCCCTTTGAACGCCCGAGGCACCCCATGACCGATCGCACCTCCATCCACGGCCTGCAAGTGGCCACCCCCTTGTACCGCTTTGTCGAAGACCAGGTCCTGCCCGGCACCGGCGTGGACAACGCCGGCTTCTGGAAAGGCTTTGACGCGATCGTCGCCGACCTGGCGCCCCGCAACATCGCCCTGCTGGCCGAACGCGACCGCCTGCAGGCCGACATCGACGGCTGGCACCGGGCCCACCCCGGCCCCATCCAGGACATGGCGGCCTACCGCGGCTTCCTGGAACAGATCGGCTACCTCGTGCCCTCCCCCGCAGGCATCCAGACCACCACCACCCAGGTGGACGACGAACTGGCCACGCAGGCCGGCCCCCAGCTCGTGGTGCCCATCCTGAACGCCCGCTACGCCCTGAACGCCGCCAATGCCCGTTGGGGCAGCCTGTACGACGCCCTGTACGGCACCGATGCCATCCCGGAAACCGAGGGTGCCGACAAGGGCAAGGGCTACAACCCCGTGCGCGGCGCCAAGGTCATCGCCTTTGCACGCCATGTGCTCGACCAGGCGGCCCCGCTGGCCAGCGGCTCGCACCAGCAATCGACAGGCTACGCCGTCGAAGGCGGCCAGCTGGTGGTGGCACTGCAGGGCGGCACCCGCACCCACCTGAGCGACCCCACCCAATTCACGGGCTACCAGGGCGATGCCGCCCAGCCTTCGTCGATCCTGCTGCAGCACAACGGCCTGCACATCGACATCCTCATCAACCGCAGCACCCCCATCGGCCAAACCGATGCGGCCGGCGTGGCCGATGTGGTGCTGGAAGCCGCCCTGTCCACCATTCTGGATCTCGAAGACTCCGTGGCCGCAGTCGATGCCGAAGACAAGCTGCTGGGCTACAGCAACTGGCTCGGCATCCTCAAAGGCACGCTGACCGAGTCGTTTGACAAGGGCGGCCACACCGTGACCCGCGGGCTGAACCCCGATCGCCTCTACACCGCCCCCCAAGGCCAGGGCGAAGTGCGCCTGCATGGCCGCTCGCTGATGTTTGTGCGCAATGTGGGCCACCTGATGACCAACCCGGCCATCCTCTGGACCGATGCCCAGGGCACCGTGCGCGAGATCCCCGAAGGCATCATGGACGCCGTGATCACCACCACCATCGCCCTGCACGACCTGCAAGGCCATGGCGCCAACGGCCTGCGCAACTCGCGCAAGGGCAGCGTCTACATCGTCAAGCCGAAAATGCACGGCCCCGCCGAAGTGGGCTTTGCCGCCGAGCTCTTCGGCCGCGTCGAACAGCTGCTGGGCCTGCCCGACAGCACCGTCAAGCTGGGCATCATGGACGAAGAACGCCGCACCAGCGTCAACCTGAAAGCCTGCATTGCGGCAGCCGCCAGCCGTGTCGCCTTCATCAACACCGGCTTCCTGGACCGCACCGGCGACGAAATGCACACCGCGATGCTCGCCGGCCCCATGATCCGCAAGGGCGATATGAAGACCAGCGCCTGGATCCAGTCCTACGAGAAAAGCAATGTGCTGGTGGGCCTGTCCTGCGGCCTGCGCGGCAAGGCCCAGATCGGTAAAGGCATGTGGGCCATGCCCGACCTCATGGCCGCGATGCTGGAACAAAAAATCGCACACCCCAAAGCCGGTGCCAACACCGCCTGGGTGCCCAGCCCGACAGGCGCCACCCTGCACGCCCTGCACTACCACCAGGTCAAGGTCAGCGACATCCAGATCGAACTCGAAAAGACCGACGCCGATGCCGCACGCGAGACGCTGCTGACCGGCCTGCTGACCATTCCCGTCACCGCCACCCCGAACTGGAGCGACGCCGAAAAACAGCAGGAACTGGACAACAACGCCCAGGGCATCCTCGGCTACGTGGTGCGCTGGGTGGACCAGGGCGTGGGCTGCTCCAAAGTGCCGGACATCCACAACGTGGGCCTCATGGAAGACCGTGCGACGCTGCGCATCAGCAGCCAGCACATCGCCAACTGGCTGCACCACGGCGTGGTCAGCGAAGCCCAGGTGCGCGCCACCTTCGAACGCATGGCCGCCGTGGTCGATGGCCAGAACGCCGGGGACCCGCTCTACCGCCCCATGTCCGGCCACTTTGACACCAGCTACGCCTACCGCGCAGCCCTGGACCTGGTCCTCAAGGGCAAGGAACAGCCCAGCGGCTACACCGAACCGTTGCTGCACGCCTGGCGCCTGAAGCTGAAAGCCGCCACAGCAGCAGCCTAAAAAGCAAAATAGATAGCTGCCAGGGCTTGATCCACAAGCCCTGGCAGCCTATTTAGCCCTTCCATCCTCTCCGTAGTCACCCCGCTCGACATGGCACCTGCAGACATCTCCCTTCAGAAGTGCCCTCTGTGCGGTCAAGGCAATCTGTGCGCCATGGCCGCCGGGCTGCCTGCAGAGCATTGCTGGTGCATGACCGCCACCTTCTCGCCCACCGTGCTGGCCGCCCTGCCGGATACATTGCGCGGAAAGGTCTGCATTTGCCCCCGGTGTGCCGATGCGGACGCCTGCACGACGCCGTAGCGAAACACCCGTACCGCCAAGGGATGGAACACGTATCGCAGCCCAGGAAGGCTGTTGCCCAAGGCGCGCCTCACCGGAACAGGCAAGCCACGCCCGGACGCCACCGGTACACGCCTGGAGCAAGCGCACCAGGGCGTGGTATCTTGCATCCCCGCGCCGGGACGGCCCGATCGCTTCCTTATCCAAGACCTTGAACCACCATGTGCCAGCTGCTGGGAATGAACTGCAACACCCCGACCGACGTGACCTTCAGCTTCACGGGGTTTGCGCAGCGCGGAGGCAAAACAGCCGACCATGCCGACGGCTGGGGCATCGCATTTTTTGAAGACCGGGGCTTGCGCCACTTCGTCGACCATCTGCCGGCGGCCGACTCTCCGGTGGCCGAACTCATCCGCCGCTACCCCATCAAGAGCCACAACGTCATCGCCCATATCCGCAAGGCGACGCAAGGGGTCGTGAGCCTGCAGAACTGCCACCCCTTCGTGCGCGAACTCTGGGGACGCTATTGGGTATTTGCCCACAACGGCGATCTGAAAGACTTTCGCCCGCGCCTGCATGCCCACTTCCACCCCGTGGGAGACACCGACAGCGAACACGCTTTTTGCTGGTTGATGCAGGAACTGGCCAAATCCCATGCCGGCGTACCAAGCATCGATGAGTTGACGATCACGCTCCGGGAACTCGCTGCGCAGATTGCCCGCCACGGCACCTTCAACTTTTTGCTCTCCAATGGCGAAGCCCTGTGGGCCCATGCGTCCACCCATCTGCACTTCATTGAACGCCAGCACCCCTTTTCAGAAGCGCAACTCTCCGATGAAGATGTGCGCATCGACTTCGCCGCACAAACCACGCCCAACGACCGGGTCGCAGTGGTTGCGACGGAACCCCTGACCAATAACGAAGCCTGGACCGCTTTCAATCCAGGCGAATTGAAGGTTTTTGAAGGAGGACGGGTGAGAGCACCTGGGCCGTAGTGAGCGACCGCCCTCACATCCACCGACTCGCCAGTCCACGGCAGGGCCAGGCACGGTGCCTTGCCGCCATGGACGGACACACCGTCCCGTACAGGCACAGGCCTTACGTTGACGGAAGCGTCCCCTTCTGGACCCGGGCCGCAGGGCTGAGCACATAGCCATAACGGGCCGGCAGATCGGCCGCCTGAACCGCCTGGGGTTCCCACAGGCCCTGCTCAATGGCTTCTGCAGCCAGCCCGACATCCAGGGTGTGCACCAGACCGAGGCCTCTTTCAGTGACAAGGTACAGGCGCCCTTCTTCATCCAGAAGGCATGCCTGTGCGGTCTCTGAACGACCCGTATGCGAGAGCAACTGGAAGTCCGGCTGGACACGCCAGATCCAGGGGGTTCTTTCCAATTCCACATAGACCCGTTGCGGCCCGTTCTGGAAAAACCACTGCCCCAGGGCATCGACCTCGTAGTTGCGCCCGATAAAGTCGAGCAGCTTTTCGTGCTGCAGCCAAGAACCCCGGTGCTGTGGAAAAGGACCTTCTGCCTGGACAGCATCCTCCCGCAGATACCAGCGACCCCGTGCATCCAGAGCCAACCAGCCGTAACAATCGGGAACGTGGGGCCATTTGGCAAGGGCCTGCTTGACGATGTCATCCATGGAATAACTCCGTGACTTTTGGAAGCGCCCGGCGGACAAACAGGGGCACAGCCGGACAACTAGATGCAAAAGAGGGTGTCTCTAGGGAATTTGCGCCCCCTGGGGACGTTCAACCGATGGTCCCAATGTGCGCGCAAAGAAACGGCTCATTGGGAAGGCCAATGGTTTGATGAGGTTTTTGGTTTCCCCAAAGCAAGACCCCCCAGTACCTGATGGGTACTGGGGGGCTTGGGCTGTAAGAGCCTGACGATGACCTACTTTCACACGGGAACCCGCACTATCATCGGCGCAAAGTCGTTT
>JAQUDN010000136.1:0-8732 GCA_028685665.1 Burkholderiaceae bacterium
GATCTGCTGATCGAGCCCATCAACACGCGCGACATGCCCGGGTACTTTCTCAACCTGCAGGCGCCCGCCCATGCCCTGGTGAGCCGGATCGGCGCGCCCAACCTGCAGGTGCAGCTCGATCTGTACCACTGCCAGATCATGGAAGGCGATCTGGTCACCCGGATCCGCCACGACCTGCCCACGGGCCGGGTCGGCCATCTGCAGATTGCTGGCGTGCCCCTGCGCCACGAGCCCGATCAGGGCGAGGTGAATTACCCGTACCTGTTCGGCGTCATCGACGAGGTGGCCCAGGCCTGCGGCTGGGACGGCTGGATCGGTTGCGAGTACCGTCCGGCCCGCGGCCCCGTGCCGCGCGGCACCACCGACGGACTGGGCTGGCGGGACCGGGTGGCCTGAGCGCTACAGGCAAGGGCGCCGGGTTTTACAGCCCCGGATCGGTCTTGCGCGCGCAGGCCAGCTTGCCCTTTTTGTCCTGCCACAGCAGGGTGCTGCCCGTGGCCGAGGCCAGGGGGCTGTAGGGATTGGCGGTTTGCTGCGCCCGAAAGGCCGGTCCCTTGGCGTTCAGGGTGGGGGCGGCTTCTTTGGGCGACTGGTCCAGCAAGGCCCCCACGAACTGGTAGGTGGCGCTGGGCTCGGCCACGAACAGCTCGGTGGCCGGAACGCCCTGGATGCTGAGGTTCACTTTCCACCAGTACGCGCCCTGGTCGCGCTTGTAGGGCGGGCCCACCTGCTTCTTGAGCTGGTCGAACACGTAGGCCGTGTCCATGGCGTTGTAGCAGAGCACGGTGTGGACCATGTACACCGAAAAGTTGCCCTTGAGCGCCTGGGCCCGCACCGGGGGCGTACCGCCCAGGGCCGCCGCCAGCAGCGCGGCGCCGGCCAGCGGGGCAAGCGGGGCCAGCGCGCGGCGGGGTGGGGCGGGGCGGGGCATGGGCTCAGGCAAGGTCGGCGGCGGGAGCGGGGCGCGTCAGAAGCGCTCGATGCCGGCAAAAGCGCGCAGGCCGCCGCGCACCAGCTCCCTGCCGTACTCCGCGCAGCGGTTCAAGGTGGGGATGACCTTGCCGGGGTTCAGCAGCCCCTCCGGATCGAAGGCCTGCTTGAGCGCGGCCATCTGCGCGTTTTCTGCGGCCGAAAACTGCACGCACATGCTGTTGAGCTTTTCCACGCCCACGCCATGCTCGCCCGTGACCGTGCCGCCCATGGCCACACTGGTCTCCAGAATCTCGGCGCCGAACTGCTCGCAGCGCTGCAACTGGTCGGGGTCGTTGGCGTCGAACAGGATCAGCGGGTGCAGGTTGCCATCGCCGGCATGGAACACATTCGCACAGCGCAGGCCGTACTTGTGCTCCAGGGCGGCAATCGCCTGCAGGATGTCGGCCAGGCGCTTGCGCGGAATGGTCGAGTCCATGCACATGTAGTCGGGGCTGATGCGGCCGCTGGCCGGAAAGGCGTTCTTGCGCCCGCTCCAGAAGCGCAGGCGCTCGGCTTCGGATTGGCTGACTGCAATTTTGGTAGCGCCCGAGGCAGACAGGACGGCGCTCATCCGGCCAATCTCTTCTTCAACTTCTTCGGGCGTGCCATCGCTCTCGCACAGCAGGATGGCCTCGGCTTCGAGGTCGTAGCCGGCCTGTACGAAGTCTTCCACGGCGGCGGTCATGGGCTTGTCCATCATCTCCAGCCCGGCCGGAATGATGCCTGCGGCAATCACGGCGGCCACCGCGTCCCCTGCCTTGCGCAGGTCGTCGAAGCTGGCCAGGATGCAGCGCGCCAGTTGCGGTTTGGGGATGAGCTTGACCGTGACCTCGGTGGTCACGGCCAGCATGCCTTCGCTGCCGATCACCGCCGCCAGCAGGTCGTAGCCGGGGCTGTCCAGCGCCTCGCTGCCGAAGGTGACGGCTTCGCCCTCGGCCGTGAAGCCGCGCACCTGCAGCACGTTGTGCACCGTCAGCCCGTATTTGAGGCAGTGCACGCCGCCCGAGTTCTCGGCCACATTGCCGCCAATCGTGCAGGCGATCTGGCTGCTGGGGTCGGGCGCGTAGTACAGGCCGTAGGGGGCGGCGGCCTCGCTGATGGCCAGGTTGCGCACGCCGCACTGCACCCGGGCCAGGCGGCTGACGGGGTCGATCTGCAGGATGCGGTTGAACTTGGCCAGCGACAGCGTTACCCCGAGGGCATGCGGCATGGCGCCCCCCGACAGGCCGGTGCCGGCGCCGCGCGCCACCACGGGCACGCGCAGCCGGTGGCAGGTCTGCAGCACCGCCTGGACCTGGGCTTCGGTTTCGGGCAGGCAGACGACCAGCGGCCGCTGGCGGTAGGCCGTGAGCCCGTCGCACTCATAGGGCGTGGTGTCCTCGCGCTGCCAGAGCAGGGCGTGGGCGGGCACCACGGCCCCCAGGGCTTGCACGATCTCGGCCTGGCGTGCTGCGCGTTCGGCGGGGGACGGTGTGGCGGGGGCGTCGAGGGCAGTCTGCATGGCGGCCACTTTCGAGAAGAGGGCGTGCGGCGGGGCGCAAGGCGCCCGGCCCCGCCCGGGGGATCAGCGGAAGATCACGGTCTTGTGGCCGTTGAGCAGCACGCGGTGCTCGCTGTGCCACTTGACGGCCCGGGCCAGCACCTGGCTTTCGGTGTCGCGGCCCCGGGCCGTGAGGTCTTCCACGGTGTCGGTGTGGTCGGCGCGCGCCACGTCCTGCTCGATGATCGGCCCCTCGTCGAGGTCGGCCGTTACGTAGTGGGCGGTGGCGCCGATCAGCTTCACGCCGCGGTCATGGGCCTGGTAGTAGGGCTTGGCGCCCTTGAAGCTGGGCAGGAAGCTGTGGTGGATGTTGATGGCCCGGCCGGCCAATTGCTGGCACATGCTGTCCGACAGCACCTGCATATAGCGCGCCAGCACCACCAGTTCGGCCCCTTCGGCCTCGATGATTTCGAGCTGCCGGGCTTCGGCCTGCACCTTGGTGGCGGCGGTGACCGGAATGTGGTGGAACGGCACGTTGTAGCTGGCTGCCAGCTGGTAGAAGTCGCGGTGGTTGCTGATGATGGCGCGGATGTCAACCGGCAGCAGCCCCGACTTCCAGCGGAACAGCAGGTCGTTCAGGCAATGGCCTTCCTTGCTGACCATGAGGATGGTTTTCACGGGCTGGTCGGGGGCCTGCAGGCTCCAGCGCATCTCAAAGGGCGCGGCAAACGTGGCCAGCCGCTCTTGCAGCGTGGCATGGTCGTGCTGCTGGCAGGCAAATTGCACGCGCATGAAGAACAGGCCGGTGTCGGCGTCGTTGTACTGCGCGGCTTCTTCGATGTTGCCGCTGTGCTCCAGCAGGAAACCGGAAACGGCATGCACCAGACCCAGGCGGTCGGGGCAGGACAGGGTGAGGATGTAGGCTTGGGTGGTCATAGCTGCGCCATTGTCGCAGCACCCGTGGCCCCTGGCGCCTGCGGCAGGGACATGGCCCGGGGGCCGGTCGGGGCGGTGTTCTTACCGCGGCCGCAGCGCCGCACAGGCGTCGCGGGGGGGCAGGGCCGGGGTCTCCAGCATCCAGGTTGCTTCATTTTTGATAGCTTCTGGTGCTTTCCCTGTATGGGCTAGAAGCACTTTGGGCTGGATGTCCGCCGCGAGGTGGGTGGGGATGCCCAGGCGGCGCCGCACATGGCCTGCGCCGGCCACCAGCAGCACCGTGCGGCCGGGCTGCCGTGCGATGAGGGCGGTTTCGGCCAGCCGGGCATCGCGGGCGATCTGGATGCGCGCCATCGCCGGGATCTGGGCCTCGGGCAGCAGGCCGCAGTGGCCTTCGCGCAAGGCCGTGTACTGGTCTTCCAGTGCCGGCGGGGGCAAATGGCGGTCCCAGCGGCTGTCGGCCATGGCCGCACGCATCGCGCTGCGCGGCAGGTTGCCGCCCAGCACCGGCACGCCTGCGCGCACCGCCGCCATTACCACGGGGCCATACACCGTCCAGGGCCAGGCGGCGTTCTGCCATTGCAAGGCGGCCTGGGCCTGGGCCTCGCTGGCCTCGGGGGGCAGTCCGTGGGTGCTGTGGCCGTGCTCGGCCATCTCCAGCACCAGGGCTGCCAGTTGCCCGCGCTCTGCCAGCCATTGCACGGCTTCGCGTTCCAGGCGCTGGTGTTCGGGCGCATCGTGCTGTTCGCCCCACAGCCACAGATCGGCGGGCAGCAGCGCTGGCAGCGCGGCGGTCCAGGCGGGCGGGACAGGCGCTCCCGGGCTGGCGCAACCCGCCAACCCGGCGGTCAGCGACAAGAGCCCTGCGGCCCCCAGGCGGCGTGGGAAGGCCAGGAGTGGGGGCCTTTCGGGGCGCCCCCCGCGGGCCGGCAGACGCAGAGGCCTGCCCAAACCCAGCACGCTTCGCAAGAGGGGGATGGCGCGCACGTGGTGAGAACTAAAAACGGCCCCCGGACGGTCCGGTGCGGCGTTGGAGGCTCAATGAACGACCACCGGGTTCTGGGCCAGGCCGGCGTAGCGGTCGAGGGCGTCTTCGACTTCTTCCTGGGTGGGGGTGTCGCGCTGCCAGGCCAGGATTTGCTGCTGGAACATTTCGGCCCAGGACCCGTCCAGGTACACCTCTTTGCCCGAACGCTTGTCCACGATTTCAAAGCCGTGGCGGGCCAGCTGCGGCACCAGGGGGGGCGCATCGTTCAGTGGCTCCTCCCGGGGCTCCTGCGCGTCGGGCAGCATATGGACCACCACAAAGGATTCAGAGTCGTAAAGCGTTTGCATGGTGGTTCTCCGGTCGGTATGGGCATCAGATGGCCACGCGGAACCAGAGTTCAAGTCCCCGGCCCTGTGTGCACCCTCCACGCAGCCAGTATTCCACGAAAACGCCGGGACCCAGGCCGGGCGCCTCGGGTTCGGCCGGTGCTTGGACTCAGGGGGCGCTGCTGCTGCGCAGCTGCAGGTCGGCAAAGTCGCCATTCGACTGGGTCAGCTTGATGCGCACGGGCAGGTAGCCCAGGCTGGGCGCCAGCCAGAGTTCGGCTTTCTGGTCGTATTCCTGCTGGGGCAGGCGCAGCAGTTTGACCGTCGGGGTGGTGCCTGCGGGCAGGTCCAGGGTTTCTGGGCCTTCGATGCTGAAGGTCCAGCGGTCGGCGTTGCGGGCGCCCACGGTGGTCAGGCTGATCTGGGTGCCAGGCCCCAGGCGCTCGGGGTGGGCCGCCAGCAGGGCGCCCAGCTGGATGAACACGCTCAGGCGGTCTTGCGCCCCGGGGCCAATGGCGGCGTCCGGGGTGTTGGCGCTGAAGGTCACGCGGCCCTGGGCCGGGTCGAAATGGGCCGCCTGTTCGTTGCGCACGCGGTCGGCGAAGCGCTCGGGCTGCAGGCCCTGCGCGGTGATCTGTCCCACGCTGCGCTGCGAGCGCGAGCCGACCAGGAAGGCCTTGAGCTCCTGGAAGGCCGTGTAGCGCTGGCCGTCGTGCTCCCACCGCAGTTCAGCCCGGGCGCTGTAGTGGAAGCCCTTGGCCTGGCCCGAGACATCGAAGGCCAGCTGGGCAGGCGCCGGAATGCGCACCGCGGGCGGTGCCTGGCCCCCGCTGCGGCCGGGGCTGGCGCCGGGCTGGCGGATTTCCAGGCCGTGGCGCAGGCTATCGGCCTCTGGGGGGGCCTGCGCTGCGATGGAGGGCGCTGCTGCCGCCAGGGCGACGGTGTCGGGGGCGGGGGCGGGGGGCACCGGGGTTTCGGCGCCGGCGGGCGGTGCCTGCGGGGTCTCGGCCAGCGGCGGCTCTGGCACGGCGGCCTGCGTTCCGGGCGCATCGGCGAGCGGGGGCGGCTCGGGCAGGTCTGCCTGCGCCGCGATGGCCTCGGGGGCCGCAGCCGCCGTCACAGTTCCGGCCGGCGGCTGCGGCCGAGGGCGGCGGGGCGGCGTGGCCCGGGGGGCGGTGGCCGCGCGGGAGGCGGGGGTTACCGCTGCGGGCGGCGGCGTCGGGGCCGCTGCGGGCGGGAGGCTGCGGGTGCTGAACACCGGGCCGTTCGGGGTGCTGGCGCTGTCCCAGGCCGGGGACCAGTGCGGTGCGCCCTGCAGTACCAGCCAGTGCGCGGCGAGCACCGGCAGCGTGGTCAGGAGCAGCGCGCGCGGAATCATGGCGCAGCGTGCGCGGGCGGGGCCACGGCGGGCCGCCCGCCCAGGTCGTGCGACAGCTGGGCGGCGGCGGCCTGCAGGGGGGCGTCGATGGCGCCGCCCCAGGCGGTGTCGAAGGTGCCGGCCGGCCCCAGGGTGGTGATGCCCAGCACCAGGTGGCCGTCGGAATCGAACACCGGCGCGCAAAACGCCACCACGCCGGGCAGCAGCGTGTCCACCACGCGCGCCGAGCCGCGCGTGCGCACCTCGGCCAGCAGGGCCTCGACGCCGGCCCGGTCGGTCGGCAGGTCGCTGCGCAGGCCGGGGACGGCGCGGGCCAGTTCGGCCTGCAGCAGGGGCTCCACCAGCGGGGCCGGCAGGTGGGCGGCAAAGCAGCGCCCGGTGGCCGACGCCAGCAGGGGCATGACATCGCCCAGGCGCAGATTGGCCGTGATGGCCTGCGGTGATTCTTCCCAGTGCACGATCGTCGGCCCGTGGTTGCCCCACACGGCCAGCGCCAGGGTGTGGCCGATGGTTTCCATGAGGGCGGGCATGCGCTCGCGGGCCAGGCGCACGGCATCCAGGCGTTCCAGGGCCGCCAGGCCCAGGCGCAGCGCGGCGGGACCCAGGTCGTAGCGTGCGCTGCGGCTGTCCTGCACGACCAGGCCCAGGCGCTGGAAACTCACCAGGTAGCGGTGCGCCTTGGCCGCGCTCATCCCGGCGGCGGCGGCCAGGTCCTTGAGCATCAGCGGTCCGCTCGAGTGGGTCAGCCCTTCCAGCAGGGCGAAGCCGACTTCCACGGATTGGATGCCGGCACGTTCTTTGTCCATGGGCATGAAAAAAACGGGTGCGATGGGTTGGAGGCAAAGGGGGCAGGCCGCGGTCCAGGGGCCGCAGCAGGGGGGGGCGGTCCTGACACAATCCGCCCACCATGAAACTCGCTACCTACCACGACGGATCGCGCGATGGCCAGCTGCTGGTGGTCTCCCGCGATCTGGGAACGGCCCATTATGCGACCGGCATTGCCCACAAGCTGCAGCAGGTGCTGGACGACTGGGGCTTTCTGGCGCCCCAGTTGCAGGACCTGTCGGTCCAGCTGAACCAGGGCCGGGCGCGGCATGCCTTTCCCTTCGACCCCCAGCGCTGCATGGCGCCGCTGCCCCGTGCCTACCAGTGGGCCGCCGGCGCCGCCTACCCCGCGGGGGCCGCATCGGCCGGCCACCCGGCCACCGAACCCGGCGTCTTCCAGGGTGCCAGCGACGCCCTGCTGGGTCCTTGCGACGACGTGGTGCTGCCCAGCGAGGCGCTGGGGATCGACTTCGGGGCCTCCATCGCCGTGGTCACGGGGGACGTCCCCCGGGGCGTGAGCCCGGAGCAGGCGCTCGGGGCCATCCGCCTGGTCATGCTGGCCAACGAGATCAGCCTGCGCCAGCGGATGCCGCACGAGCGCGCCCAGGGCACCGGCTTTGTGCAGTCCAAGCCCGCCACCGCCTTCAGCCCCGTGGCCGTGACGCTGGAAGAACTGGGCGAGGCCTGGGACCAGGGCCGCGTGCACCTGCCCCTGCAAACCCTCTGGAACGGCCGCAAGGTCGGCCTGTGCGAAGCCGGCCAGGGCATGGCCTTTCACTTTGGCCAGCTCATCGCCCACCTGGCCAGGACGCGTCCGCTGGGGGCCGGCACGGTGGTTGGCAGCGGCCCCGTCAGCAACCCCGGTGTGCAGGACGCCCAGGGCCGCACCGACTGGCCCAGGGGCTACCACTGCATCGCCGACAAACGCGCCATGGAGACCCTGCACAACGGCCAGCCCCACACCGGCTTCCTGCAGTTTGGCGACACGGTCCGCATCGAGATGAAGGGCAAGAACGGCCAGAGCCTTTTTGGCGCCATCGACCAGGCCATCGCCGCCCCGCAGGGCCTGTGAGCCTTATCGCCCTTCGGCCCTTTTCCAGAAAGCCTTGCTTGCTATGGAATTCATAGTCTGGCGCCCCGTGGGGTTGTCGCGCAGGCTGCGCCCGGGCGCAGCGGCTGCGGGTAATCTCCGGTCCTGACCCGCCGGTGGGCATGTGCTCCGCCGGTCCCCCTGTCCCCCATGGAGTCCGAAGCATGCTGAATTTCGATTTTCACAACCCCACCCACATCGTCTTTGGCCAGGGCCGCGTGGCCGACCTGGCCAAGCTGGTGCCCGCGCAGGCCAAGGTCCTGATCCTGGTCGGGGGCGCCAGCGCCGAAAAGACCGGCACCCTGGCCGAAGTGCGCCAGGCCTTGGGCGCGCGCCACCACGCCACTTTCAGCGGCATCGAAGCCAACCCCAGTTTTGAAACCGCCATGCACGCGGTGGCCCAGGTGCGCGCCGACGGCTTTGACTTTTTGCTGGCCGTGGGCGGCGGCTCGGTGATCGACGCGGCCAAGTTCATTGCCGCTGCGGCCCTGTTCGAAGGCGATGCCTGGGACATCCTGCAAAAGCACGGGCGCGGCGTCACGCAGGCACTGCCCTTCGGCGCGGTGCTCACCTTGCCCGCCACGGGCTCGGAGATGAACTGCGGCTCGGTCATCACCCGCCGCGAAATCGGCGCCAAGCTGGCGTTCATGAGCCCGCACGTGTACCCGAAGTTCTCGGTGCTCGACCCCACCAAGACCTACACCCTGCCGCCCCAGCAACTGGCCAATGGCGTGGTC
>JAQUDN010000136.1:8742-9418 GCA_028685665.1 Burkholderiaceae bacterium
TGGTCGATGCCTTTGTGCACACGGTGGAGCAGTACCTGACCTACCCCGTCAATGCCCCCGTGCAAGACCGCTTTGCCGAAGGCCTCCTGCAGACGCTGATCGACATCGGCCCGCGCCTGCTGGCCGCGCCCGAGCCCGTTTATGACGACCGCGCCAACCTCATGTGGGCCGCCACCATGGCGCTGAACGGCCTGATCGGCGCCGGCGTGCCGCAGGACTGGGCCACGCACATGATCGGCCACGAACTGACCGCGCTGCACCACATCGACCACGCGCGCACCCTGGCCATCGTGCTGCCGGCCCTGCTCCACGAGCGCCGCGTTCCCAAGCGCGACAAGCTCCTGCAGTACGGCGAGCGCGTCTGGGGCATCACCACCGGCACCGAGGACGAGCGCATCACCGCCGCCATCGAACGCACCCGCGCCTTCTTCGAGAGCCTGGGCATCGCCACCCGCCTGTCGGGTTACGGCGTCGGCCCCGAGGTGGTCGATCTGGCGGTGGCCCAGCTCCAGGCCCACGGCATGACGCAACTGGGCGAGCAGCGCGAGATCACCCCCGAAGTCAGCCGCCGCATTCTGGAAGCGGCGCTCTGAAGCGGGCAAAGAGCCTTGCGCCGCGCGCCAGTGGGGCTCGGGTTTGCCCTTATCCCTCTTCTGCACCGAAAGACATTGCATGC
>JAQUDN010000137.1 GCA_028685665.1 Burkholderiaceae bacterium
CTGGATGCCCACCCGGACTGGGGCAACAACGCCCAACTGGGCCTGCGCCTGGGGTGGGTGGCGGACCAGCGTTTTGGCGAGCAAAACCTGGGCTTTGCGGGCGCGGCGTCCTTTGCAGGGGCGCAGGCGCTGGCCGACCATGTCGCCCAGACGCTGGGGCGCGCCGTGACCCTGGTGCAGCCGGACGATCGGCCTGTCCGGCGGGTCGCCTGGTGCAGCGGCGGTGCGCAGAGCTACTTCGAAGCGGCGATTGCCGCCGGGGTGGATGCCTTCATCACCGGCGAGATTTCAGAGCCGCAAGCCCACCTGGCCCGTGAAACCGGTGTGGCTTTCATTGCGGCAGGTCACCATGCCACCGAGCGCTATGGCGCGCCGGCCCTGGTTGCCCAGGTGGCGCAGCAGCACGGCTTGTCCCATGTGTTCATCGAGATCGACAACCCGGCTTGAGCCGGCGAGAAAAACCCACAAATAGAGAGCTGCCAACGCTTTCCAGGCAAGCGTTTGATTCACTTTTGACTGTATTCCAGACCATGCGTACCTCTCCCCGTAGTCTTGCCATTACCCAGGGCGATCCGGCGGGCATCGGCCCGGAAATCGTGGCCAAGGCCTTTCGGGATGCGCCCGAGGATCTGCGGGGCTGCTTTGCTGTCGGCGATCTCGAGACCTTGCGCCGCGCCGCCGCATGCCTGCAGCCCTTGGGAGCGCCTTCCTTGCCCCTGGCGTCCATCACCCATCCCGATGAAGTCTGGGAGGTGCCTCCGCGCTGTTTGCCGGTGTTGTCGTTGCCGGGGCTGAGTGGCCCCGTGCCCTGGGGGCAGATCAGTGCGGCGGCCGGGCGTGCTGCGGCCGACTGTGTCTTGTGGGCGACACGGGCCGCCTTGCGGGGCGAGATCGCTGGTTTGGTGACAGCCCCGCTGCACAAGGAGGCCTTGTCTGCCGCGGGCGTTTCCTACCCTGGTCATACCGAGTTGCTGCAAGCCGAAGCCGCCGCCCATGAGGGGGTGCCCCTGTCGGCCATGCCGGTGCGGATGATGCTGGCGAGCGATGAATTGCGCACGGTGCTGGTCAGCATCCACGTGGCGCTGCGCGATGCGATTGCCGCCGTCACGCACGACAACCTCCTGCAAACCTTGCAGATTACCCATGCAGCCCTGTCCCGCAGCCTGGGGCATGCGCCGCGCATCGCGGTGGCCGGGCTCAATCCCCATGCCGGAGAGGGCGGTTTGTTCGGCCGCGAGGAAATCGAGGTGATCGCCCCCGCCATCGCTGCAGCGCGCATGCTCGGCATCGGTGCGCAGGGCCCTTTCGCCCCCGACACCGTTTTCATGCGCGCCCGCCATACCGCGGTACACCCGGGTGAGTTCGACGTGGTGGTGGCCATGTACCACGACCAGGGCCTGATTCCGGTGAAGTACCTGGGGGTGGACAAGGGCGTGAATGTGACCCTGGGCCTGCCGCTGGTGCGCACCAGCCCCGACCATGGCACGGCTTTTGATATTGCAGGGCAGGGGGTGGCCGATGCGTCCAGTCTCATCGAGGCGGTGCGCATGGCGCGGAAGCTTGCCGCCTGAAATTCCTTGTTGTCCAGGCGCCGGGGGCTCTGGACGCTCTGTATTGAAGAGCGTCTGGGGTGTTGGCGGCTTTAGCGATTGAGGCTGTCCCGGATTTCACGCAGCAGCACAATGTCTTCCGGGGGGGCGGCTGGTGCGGCTGGCGCTGCGGCCGGCTGGCGCTTGAGGCGGTTGATCTGTTTGATCATCATGAAGATGATGAAGGCCAGGATCAGGAAATTGACCGCCACGGTAATGAAACTGCCATAGGCAAACACTGGTACCCCGGCTTTGCGAAGGGCGTCCAAAGTGGGGGCCGTCCCCGCAGGAGCCTCCCCCAGCGCGATAAAAAGATTGGAAAAATCGAGTTTCCCGAACACCAGCCCCACCACGGGCAGGATCAGATCGGAGACCACCGAATCCACGATCTTGCCAAAGGCCCCGCCAATGATCACGCCGACGGCAAGGTCAATCACATTGCCCTTGATCGCAAACTCCCTGAATTCCTGCACCATGCCCATGGTTGACTCCTTAAACGTTGCTTGGATGCGCAGTATTGTCCTGCCACAAGGTCTGTCAAGGCGATCACACCATTGGCAATCCCCATTTTCACTCCGCTACAATGCGCGGCTGACCCCAACATAGCGATGTTTACCGAGGATTCCCATGAGTGACACACCAGTCGACACCAGCAAAAGGACGTGGCTGATTGCGTCCGGATGTGCCGGTGCCGTTGGCGGAGTGGCCGTAGCCGTGCCTTTCGTCAGCAGTTTTCAGCCTTCGGAACGAGCCAAAGCGGCCGGTGCTGCCGTAGAGGTAGATATTTCGGCGCTCAAGCCGGGTGAAAAGTTGACCGTGGAATGGCGCGGCAAGCCCGTTTGGATCATGAAGCGCACCCCAGAGCAGGTCGAGTCTCTGGCAAAAACCGAGTCCCAGCTGGCCGATCCCAAGTCGGAGCGCAAGACCTATCCCATTCCCGAATACGCCAACAACCAGCACCGCTCGATCAAGCCTGAGCTGTTTGTGGGTGTGGGCATCTGCACCCACCTGGGTTGCTCGCCCGGTGATAAATTCCAGGCCGGCCCTCAGCCTTCCTTGCCCGATGACTGGCAAGGCGGCTTCTTGTGCGCTTGCCATGGCTCTACCTTCGATCTGGCCGGTCGCGTTTTCAAGAACAAACCAGCACCCGACAATCTCGAAGTCCCACCGCACATGTACCTGTCCGATACGCGTTTGCTCATCGGTGAAGACAAGAAGGCCTGAGGTAAATCGATATGGCTGAATTCAAGGAAATCTCCCCCAACGCGTCGGCTGGTGCCCAGCTCACCAACTGGTTTGAGAACCGGTTTCCCACCGCATTCGACGCTTACCGGGTGCATATGTCGGAGTACTACGCTCCGAAAAACTTCAATTTCTGGTACATCTTTGGCTCGCTGGCCTTGCTGGTGCTGGTGATCCAGATCGTCACCGGTATTTTCCTGGTGATGCACTACAAGCCTGACGCCGCTTTGGCGTTTGCCTCGGTGGAATACATCATGCGCGATGTACCCTGGGGTTGGCTGATTCGCTACATGCACTCCACGGGTGCTTCCGCGTTCTTTGTCGTCGTCTATCTGCACATGTTCCGTGGTCTGATCTACGGCAGCTACCGCAAACCGCGTGAGCTGGTGTGGATCTTTGGCTGTGCCATTTTTCTGTGCCTTATGGCCGAAGCGTTCATGGGCTACCTGCTCCCCTGGGGACAGATGTCCTATTGGGGCGCTCAGGTGATCGTGAACCTGTTTGCGGCCATTCCCTTCGTGGGCCCCGACCTGGCCTTGCTGATCCGTGGTGATTACGTGGTGGGCGATGCCACACTGAACCGCTTCTTCAGCTTCCACGTGATTGCTGTGCCCTTGGTTCTGTTGGGCCTGGTGGTGGCGCACTTGTTGGCGTTGCACGACGTGGGCTCCAACAACCCCGATGGCGTTGAAATCAAGGGCCCCAAGGCGCCCAAGGATGCCAAGGGTAAGCCGCTGGATGGCGTGCCGTTCCACCCCTACTACACCGTGCACGACATCTTTGGCGTCGCGATGTTCCTGATGGCTTTCACCGCAGTGATCTTTTTCGCTCCGGAGTTTGGTGGCTATTTCCTGGAATACAACAACTTCATTCCAGCCGATCCGCTGACGACGCCTTTGCACATTGCGCCAGTCTGGTACTTCACGCCCTTCTACTCCATGCTGCGTGCCATCACCAGCGAGATGATGTATGCGCTGATTGCGTGCGTGCTGGCGGGGGCTTTCCTGGGCGTGGTCAAGGCCAAGTTGCCTGGCTTCATCAAGGGCGGTGTGGTCGTGGCGGCGCTGGTGACGGTGCTCCTGATGCTCTCGATTGATGCCAAATTCTGGGGCGTGGTCGTCATGGGCGGTGCCGTGATCATCTTGTTCTTCTTGCCTTGGCTGGACAACTGCGTGGTCAAGTCGATCCGTTATCGTCCCAGCTGGCACAAGTACCTGTATGGCGTGTTTGTGATCAACTTCCTGATCCTCGGTTACCTGGGTGTACAGCCTCCCTCGCCCATCGGTGAGCGTGTCTCCCAAGTGGGAACCCTGTTCTACTTTGGTTTCTTCCTGCTGATGCCTTGGTGGAGCCGTCTGGGTCAATCCAAACCGGTTCCAGACCGTGTCACCTTTGCAGCGCACTGAGCACTGGAGATAACAACAATGAAGAAGCTCATTCTTACCCTGATTGCTGCGCTGGGACTGGCTGCAGGTTCGGTCCAGGCCTCTGGTGGCGGTGGAATTGCCTGGGATAAAGCCCCCAACAAGACCAACGATCTGGCAGCGCTGCAAAACGGCGCCAAGGTCTTTGTCAACTACTGTCTGGGTTGCCACTCGGCAGCGTTCATGCGGTTCAACCGCTTGCGCGATATTGGCCTGACCGAGCAACAGATCAAGGACAACCTTCTGTTCACCACGGAAAAAGTGGGCGATACCATGAAGGCGTCGATTGATCCCCGGCAGGCCAAGGAATGGTTTGGTGCCAACCCTCCTGATTTGACCGTGATTGCCCGTTCGCGCTCGGGGTCTGGTGGCACGGGGGCTGATTACCTGTACACCTTCCTCCGGACTTTCTACCGTGACGAAGCCAAACCTACGGGTTGGAACAACCTTGCTTTCCCCAATATCGGCATGCCCCACGCCCTATGGGAGCTTCAAGGGGAGCGCCAGCCAGTCTATGAAGAGCATGAAAGCCATGGCCATAAGACCCTGGCATTCAAGGGCTGGGAACAAACCAAGCCGGGTGCAATGACCCCTTTGCAGTACGACCAGACCATTGGTGATCTGGTGGGTTATCTGCAATGGATGGGTGAGCCTGCGCAAAATACCCGCGTGCGGATTGGCGTCTGGGTTTTGATTTTCCTGGGCATCTTCACTGTGATCGCCTGGAGGTTGAATGCAGCCTTCTGGAAAGATGTGAAGTAAGCAAGAGCTTTTCCATGGATCGCACCTCTTTCGGGGTGCTTCCGGTTTTTTACAGAGTGGGCGCTTCCGGCGTCCCACTCTTTTGATTTTTAGGAGCCTCCAACATGATGGTGCTTTATTCGGGAACAACTTGTCCCTTTTCCCACCGTTGCCGCTTTGTGCTGTTTGAAAAAGGCATGGATTTCGAAATCCGCGACGTGGATCTGTACAGCAAGCCTGAAGATATCAGTGTCATGAATCCTTATGGTCAGGTTCCCATCCTGGTAGAGCGGGATCTGATCTTGTATGAGTCGAACATCATCAATGAGTACATTGATGAGCGTTTTCCCCATCCGCAACTGATGCCTGGCGATCCTGTGGATCGGGCTCGTGTGCGCCTCTTTCTGCTCAACTTTGAGAAAGAGTTGTTCATCCACGTCAATATTCTGG
The DNA here is from genome assembly GCA_028685665.1 of Burkholderiaceae bacterium. Classification (GTDB taxonomy): domain Bacteria; phylum Pseudomonadota; class Gammaproteobacteria; order Burkholderiales; family Burkholderiaceae_C; genus JAQUDN01. The sequence goes on from JAQUDN010000137.1 coordinate 5,447, forward strand.
AGTCGCGTGCCACCAAGGGGAATGAAAAGGCCCTGGAGAAAGCCCGTGCCCATATTCGCGATCGTTTGACGCAATTGGCGCCCGTCTTCCTCAAGAACAAATACATGCTTGGCGACAATTTCTCGATGCTGGATGTCGCTATTGCGCCCTTGCTCTGGCGTTTGGATTACTACGGCATTGACTTGAGCAAGAACGCAGCGCCTTTGCTCAAGTACGCAGAGCGTATCTTCTCGCGTCCGGCCTATATCGAGGCATTGACCCCTTCCGAAAAGGTCATGCGCAAGTAACACCCTGGTGATGCCCTCTGCTTTTACAGATTTCCGTCCCTTCGCTCATCCATGAACGCTCAAGAATCTACTTCCACACGTCCTTACCTGATCCGGGCTTTGTACGAATGGTGTACGGACAATGGGTTGACTCCCTATGTGGCCGTGCGCGTGGACGATTCCGTTCAGGTTCCTCGCGAGTTTGTGAACGATGGTGAAATCGTTTTAAACATCAGCTACGACGCCACCAGTGCTTTGCAGCTGGGTAACGATTTCATTGAGTTCAAGGCCCGCTTTGGGGGCAAGCCCCGCGAGATTCTGGTTCCAGTGGGGCGTGTCATTGCCATTTATGCGCGGGAAAATGGGCAGGGCATGGCCTTCCCTGCTCCCGTCGACGTGTTGGCTCCGGAGGCGCATTCTGGGCAGGCTGTTCCCCCATCTCAAGATGCGTCTGAGTCCTCCCCGCCCCATCCGGGGGATGATCGTGTCATCCAATTGGTCTCTGACGCTGTTTCCGATGACGGAGTGGACAAACCCCGGCCTCCTGCTGGTTCCGGGGGCGCCCGACCTTCGCTCAAGCGTATTAAATAAGACGCATTCGCTCCTGGCGCGTCTGTTTAGAGGTTAGAATATTGGCTGTGCCGGTTTAGCTCAGTTGGTAGAGCACCCGCCTTGTAAGCGGTAGGTCGTCAGTTCGATTCCGACAACCGGCACCATTCTTTCAAAGTTTCTTGCGCCACAGATGCAGGCCATCTGTTCAGTTCTGAATTTTCAGGCGTATAGAACGTACATCCCATCCTTTTGATCGCAAATGGGCTTCCAGGGCAGGAAGCAATTGGCGAATTTTTGCAGATGTTGCATTGTTGGGCACCAATAGGCACCATGACGATCCGTCAATCGGTCCTGCCTTGATGGTGGTTCGCAACCCTGCTGGAATCAATAATTCGATCGCCTTGAGTCGCGCGCTGGATTCTCGTGTCAGCTCTGCGAGCTTTGCAAGGGTCGGGGTTTCTTCGGTGGCCTGCTGTAGGGTGATGGCGTAATGACGACGGTTCATGGTGCGCTCGATAGTGCCACAAGTGGTGTGGCGAGTGCCTTGAGGCTTTGCATCCTGGCATGGCGCGGCATCTTCGCAGTGCAGGACATGGCTTGTCTCCAGCCGCTTTCAAATCCCTGGAGGGGTAGATTGGCCCTGGGTTGGAGGTCAATAAGCTGGCAGTTAAAATCCATGTTCCGGGGATTGCGCATGGTGGCCGCAGGTATTGCAGCCACAGACATCAGCCCCATCTGACATCATTCATCTTAGGGATTTCGGTCGCTTGGCATGCTGGACAAAGCAGGCTGAGCGGTCCTGTTCGCATGGCCACCAACTTCCTCACCAAATTATTCGGTAGCCGCAATGACCGGCTTCTCAAGCAATACCGCAAAACCGTGACTCGCATCAATGCGATGGAGCCTGAGTATGAAAAGTTGACCGACGATGGCTTGCGCGCCAAGACGCAGGAGTTCAAGGCGCGTGTGGCTCAGGGCGAGACACTGGATGCGATTCTTCCCGAAGCCTTTGCGGTGGTTCGCGAGGGTTCCAAGCGCATCATGAAGATGCGTCACTTCGATATGCAACTGCTCGGTGGCATGGCTCTGCATTTCGGCAAAATTGCCGAAATGCGAACCGGTGAAGGTAAAACCCTGACCGCGACTTTGCCGGTGTACCTGAATGCCCTGTCTGGCAAAGGGGTGCATGTGGTGACGGTCAACGACTATCTTGCCAACCGCGATGCCCAGTGGATGGGGCGTCTTTACAACTTCCTTGATCTGACCGTGGGCATCAATTTGCCCCAGATGCCCCGTGAGGAAAAGCAGCAGGCCTACCGTGCAGATATTACCTATGGAACCAACAACGAGTACGGGTTCGACTATTTGCGCGACAACATGGTTTATGAGGCCAATGATCGGGTGCAGCAAGGCCTGAACTTCGCCATCGTCGATGAGGTGGATTCGATCCTGATCGATGAAGCGCGAACCCCCCTCATCATCAGTGGCCAAGCTGAAGACCATACGGCGATGTACATCGCCATGAACAAGGTGGTGCCCTTGTTGGTGCGCCAGGAGGGGGAGGCCGATCCGCGGACGGGTGAAGGCATCACCAAGCCCGGGGATTTCACGCTGGATGAGAAGACCCAGCAGGTCTTCCTGACGGAGCAGGGGCATGAATCGGCTGAGCGTATTTTGGCCAGCCATGGCTTGATTGCAGAAGGCGCTTCGGTGTACGACCCCGCCAACATCACCCTGATGCACCATCTGTATGCCGCTTTGCGTGCCAATCACCTGTACCACAGGGATCAGCACTATGTGGTGCAGAACGGTGAAATCGTGATCGTGGATGAATTCACAGGGCGCCTGATGTCGGGCCGCCGCTGGAGCGATGGCCTGCACCAGGCGGTCGAAGCCAAGGAAGGCATGAATATCCAGGCTGAAAACCAGACCTTGGCATCCATTACGTTCCAGAACTACTTCCGCCTCTATCAAAAACTGGGTGGGATGACAGGAACGGCCGATACCGAGGCTTACGAGTTTCAGGAGATCTATGGCCTCGAAACCGTGGTGATTCCGCCGAACCGCCCCAGCCGCCGCGATGACCAACTCGACCGGGTATATAAGACCACCCGCGAGAAATACGAAGCTGCCATCAAGGACATCCGCGAGTGCCATGAGCGCGGTCAACCCGTCTTGGTCGGTACGACGTCGATCGAAAACTCGGAAATCATCGATCAGCTCTTGAACGAAGCGGGTTTGCCGCACCAGGTGCTGAATGCCAAGCAGCATGCACGCGAAGCCGATATCGTGGCACAGGCGGGCCGGGCCGGCATGATCACGATTGCTACCAATATGGCGGGCCGTGGTACGGATATCGTCTTGGGCGGCAATATCGAGAAGCTGGTGTCAGCCATTGAGGCCGATGGGGCCCTGGATGACGCTGCCCGCCAAGCCCGCATTGCCCAGTTGCGAACCGAATGGACTCGGGACCACGAAAAGGTCAAAGAGCTCGGGGGCTTGCGCATCATCGCTACCGAGCGCCATGAGTCGCGCCGCATTGACAACCAGTTGCGTGGTCGGTCAGGCCGTCAAGGCGATCCGGGCTCCTCGCGCTTCTATCTGAGTCTGGATGACTCCCTCATGCGCATTTTTGCGGGTGACCGTGTCCGGGCCATCATGGACCGTCTGAAAATGCCCGACGGCGAAGCGATTGAGGCCGGTATTGTCACGCGCAGCATCGAATCCGCACAGCGCAAGGTCGAGGCACGCAATTTTGACGTGCGCAAACAGTTGCTTGAGTACGACGATGTGGCCAATGACCAGCGCAAGGTCATTTACCAGCAGCGCAACGACATTCTGGATGCTTCCGAGTTGTCCGGGGTGATCGCTGCCATGCGGGAAGACTGCATGACCGATCTGGTGCGGCAATATGTGCCTGCTGAGTCGGTTGAAGAACAATGGAATGTTCCAGCCCTAGAGAAAATCCTCCTGGATGAGTGGCATGTTTCGGTAGCGCTGCAGCAGTCTGTTGAAGGGGCCCAGTCCATTACCGATGACGAGATCCTGGAGCAGGTCGTGCGCGCTGCCCATGCCGCTTTCGATAGCAAGGTGGAGCAGATTGGTCGTGATAACTTCACGCAGTTCGAGCGCATGGTCTTGCTGCAGA
>JAQUDN010000138.1 GCA_028685665.1 Burkholderiaceae bacterium
GGTAGCTGTTCTTGCCGCCTTCAAAGTCCAGGCTGCCCGCCTTCAGGGTGACGACACCGCTGCTGCCATCAATGTTCAGCAGGTTGGCATCGCCAACGGTCGGATCTTTCAGGCTGTAGGTGACAGAGCCAGGGGCGCCCGTGGTGGTCGCGCTGTAAAGCTGGTTCTGGTTTTCCAGGGGGGAGGCAGTGCCCAGGCTACTGAAGACGGGGGCCAGGGTGTCGTACAGCTGGATCAGGCTCTTGGCGCTGTCCGCACCCGCATTACCAGCCACATCGTTCACGTTTTTGGCGTTGGCGGCCACGGTGATGGTGCCTGCATCGACACCTGCCGTTGGGGTCACGACCAGGGTGTAGGTGCTGTCACTCACCTTGGTCAGGCTGCCAGGGGTGAAGGTGCCGCCGGTGACGGTGATGTCACTTTCGGTGAACGTGGTGGTGTTCAGGTTCTCGCTGAAGGTGAACGTGAAGGTCGTTGTGCCGTCGGCGATGTTGGAGGTGGTCTTGGTCTCGACATCGCTGATCACCAGCGTGAGCGCAGTGGTATCCAACGTCACCGACAGATTCGAAATCTGGCCAAAGATGTCCTGGGCGGCGAGGGCCAGGATGCCGTCTTTGAACTGCGTGGCATCGAACTCGTAATTGCCAGTGGTGGTGTTCTTGGTGGCAGCCACGCTCAGGGCGGTGCTGTCTGACTTTTTGAGGCCCGACACCTGGATGGTGTTCAGCGTGCTGCTGGTCACAGTGGGCACGAGCACGGCCGTGGTGGTGGCTTCGCTGGCCTTGATGAAGCCGTCGGCGTCTGCGGACTTGAGCTGCAGGGTGAAGGTGGGCACGCCACCGCCACCGCCACCGCCACCACCGCCAGGGGCTGGTGCGGGAGTGGGAGCTGGTGCAGGCGCGGGTGCAGGTGCCGGAGGCGGCGTGGCTTCCCCAATCGTCCCGGCTGGGGCTGTTTCCACGGCCTGGTCGAGCTTGTCACCCGTGAAGTTGGTCGTGGCCTGGGTCGTGTCGCCCGTCTGCACCGCGTTTTGCAGCGCGGTGGACGCCTCGCCCTGCGCCACCACCTGGGCCTTGGCCATGTTGGCCAGGGCGGCAATCGGGTCGGCACCGTCAGTGCCCACCTTTTCCAGCGCTTCGTTGGTCTGCAGCATCACCTGCACGACCTGGGTTTGGACCTGGGCCAGCTGGGCCTGGTCTGCTGCGTTCAGGCCTTGCGCAGCGTCGTTCAGGACGGCGTTGAGTGTGGCCGTGCTGGTCAGGTCCAGGGTCTGGCCGCTGGCGGTGCCGTTGATCAGGTTCGACAGGGTCTGGGCGGCCTGGCTGGCCACGGCGGCAGAGTCCGAGCCGGGGGCAGCGCCGGCGACAGCGCCAGCGGTTTGCACCAGGATGTTGGCCACGGTGGCGGCGGCTTTTTGCAGCGCCAAGGCGGCTTGCTTGTCGGCCACGCTGGCGGTGCTGCTGGTAGCCACGTTCAGGGGGTCAAAAGTGGTGACGTCCACATTGGCGGGCAGGCCCAGGGCCTGGGCCACTTTCTGTTGGGCAGCCGCTGCATCCTGGCCGGACTGCACCAGGTTATTCACCAAGGTGGTCAACGGGTTGACCACGGTAGAGCCTGCAGGCGCCGTAAGCACGCCCTTGAAAGGCAGGTTGGTGGAGATGTCGGTGCCGCCCTTGGAGACCAGGTTGCCCACCGCACCAGCGGGCAGCACGAAGTTGCCCTTGTCATCGGTGGTGGCGCTGACTTCGCCGGGGTCTTGCTTGCCGTCGCCGTTGGCGTCGGCAAACACGGTGGCGCCCTTGATATAGCCGTCGATGATTTTGCCGGCGGTGGTGCCGGTGGTGGGGGTCAGGGCCTTGAGGACTTCGTCGAGGTTGGCCTGGCTCAGGGTGCTGCTGACAATGCCGGTGTTGGTGAGCAGGCCGTTGGTGACAAAGCCGGCGAACTTGGCGGGCTCCTTGGAGGCCACGCCGATGGTGTTCAGAAAAGCCGGGAGTTTGGCGGTGCTGCCGGTGACGGTGGCAGCGTCGCCCGTGACTTGCTTGAGGAAGGTGCGGGCAATGGCGGCGGCGGCATCGCCGTCGTAGCTTTTGGCGACGGTGCTGACCTGGGCGGTGAAGGCATTGGCCAGGCTCAGGCGGTTGGCGGCCAAGGGAGCATCGCTGGTGCCGGGCTTGACGCCATCGAGGATGGACAGGGCCACATTGCCCAGGCTGACTTTGCCGCGGTTGACCTGATCAACGTAGTAGTTCAACCCAGGTACATCGGGGGCGCGACCCAGGATGTTCTGGTAGAGAACGGTGATGCGGTCGGTGACGGTGGTGCCAGCGCCATACAGGGCCTGGGCTTCGGCCGAGGTGGCGAAGGCGTCGATGATGCCGACCAGGGAACCTTGGGCGGCGTCGAGTTTGTCGGCCCAGAAGCGCTGGCCCGCGACATCGGCGGGGCGGCCGTAATAGGAGATATAGAGGTTCTGGACGGTGGCGAGTGCGGCAGAGGTGGCCATGTGTATCTCCGGGTAAAAAACAAAAACTTTTGCCTTGGTTGATCCAACGCAAAAGAACCCGGTAAAGGTATCCAAACGCAATAACCTTATCCATACCGCATTTGCGGTATTTCGAGAGATTTCTTTGCGGTCAATGCGACCGAATCGTTGTGTGCATATGCGACCTGGGCATATGCCATGGGGTTCAGAGGCTGGCCGTACCGGCCTGGGGGCTTGCAGCCCTCCCCCACCCCCGCAAAAGGCAGAGCGAAGCCCCGCGCTGCCCCTGGCATGCAGGGAGCGTCCTCAGATCACAGGCGTGGAAACAGGCTCAGCCGAAAAAGAGGGTCTGGATGAGGCGGATCAGTTCGACCTGGCGTTTGCACCCGGTTTTGCGCAGCAGGTTTTTGGCGTGGGTGCGGGCGGTATGCCAGCTCACGCCTTCGGCCACCCCGAATTCCTTGACGGTTCCCCCCCGGGCCAACAGCAAGGCCAGGCGGGCTTCGGTGGGTGTGAGCCCCAGCATCTCTGCCATGGTGTGGGCGCTGTATTGGGGGGTGTTCTTGCCAGGCCCGCCGATCAGCACCAGCACGCAGGGCGGGGACGGAGGATGGACCACCGCCAAGACGGGGTCCGGATGGAAGGGCATCACCGTGAGTGAGAGGCGCGCCTGGGCCGCTTCCAGGGCCTGGGCTGCGTCAGGGTCTGGGGCCACCGGGGGTGTCGAGGGCGTCAAAGGGAGTTGCAAGAGACCCACGCGCACCAAAGGGTCGCGCCCCTGTTGCGGCAGGCCACAGGCCTGTGCCACCAGTTGCAGCAAACGGGTGTGGGAAGGCGCATGGGCGCAGCGCAGGTAGCCGCCCTCATTGATCAAGGGGGCCTGGGGAAAATCAGCCCCTCCAGGGTGCATCAGGGCCTTCGCGACCGGGTTGGCCATCTCGATCCGGCAGTCGGCATTGAGCACCATCACCCCTTGGGGCAAGGCCTGCAGGATGGGAGAGCAGAAAGTGGCATTGCGCGTCAGATCGCCCGAGCGGGCCCGCAAGCGGGCTGCCCGGGTCAGATGGGGCACCAGCCGCCCGATGAATTCCCGGTCGGCGGCACCAAAGGATTTTTGCTGGGTGGTGCGCATGATTCCGAAAATCTGGCGGAAAGCACCGTCCCCGTGCAAGGGAACCGCCAGGCTGTGGCGGTAGCCGTGGGGCAGCAAAAAATCGCGGTACACGGCGCTGTGGGCCATGGTCATCGGGGCAATGGCATCCTGGTCCAAGAACACCGATCCGATCGGCAAGGCCAGCAGATGGGGAATCCGGGGGTCCTGGGCAAAGTGCTGCTGCTCGTACTCGGCGGTCAGCTCCAGGGGAATCTCCGCACTGACCAGGCTGCTGACGACCCGCAGGGCGGGAACATCCACGGTGCACTGGTAGAAGTAAGCCCCTTTCAAGGCTTCCCGAATCCCTTCCAAGCCCAGACACCAATCATCAAAACTGAAAATCCCCTCATACAGATGCGATGTGATGCGGGCGATGGTTTCGCCGTTTTGAAGGGGCATGGCGTGTCGTGAATAGGCTTTACAGCACCCACGGATCGAAGGTGGAAGACGCCTCAAGGACGCGGAAAGGCATTGAATGGTAGAGAGATTGTTGTTACAGGCATATACCGCAAATGCGGTATGTGTTCCTCATACGCAACATGTTGGCGGATGTCGCAGGGACATACCGCGCTGCCGACCTGCAAAACACGCCACCCTGGCCCCGCCGGGCCCCAGACACGGCCCCAGCGGGGCTTGAACCTAGGCCGCCGCGTTCTGCGGCAAAAGAAGCAAGTGCTGTTGTTGCAGGGTGTCGCGCACAAAGTCCCAGGTGGCGCGCATGCGGGGGACATGTTTGTTGTCTTCGGGCATCGACATCCAGAAGGTGCGGGTGAACCGGGCGACGTGGGGCAAGACGGGGCGCAGGGTGGGGTCTTGTGCGGCGACAAAGGCCGGCAGCACGGCCAGACCGGTGCCGATGCGCACGGCTTCGTACTGGGCCAGGATGCTGGTGCTGCGCAGGGAAAACTGGGCGGGGCGGTGCAGCTCGTCGAGGATTTGCAGCTCTTTGCTGAACAGCAGGTCGTCCACATAGCTGATGAAGCGGTGGCCGCGCAGGTCCTCGGAGGTCTGGATGGGCGGGTGCTGGGCCAGGTAGCCGGGGGCCGCGTACAGCTGCAGCAGGTAGTCGGCCAGTTTGACGACCAGCACGGCGCCGCGGGCCGGGCGCTCCAGAGAGATCACGATATCGGCCTCGCGCCGCGAGAGGTGCACCAGGCGGGGCAAGGCCAGCAAGTCGATGACCAGGCCCGGGTGAGCCTGGGCAAAACGGGCCAGTTGCGGCGCCAGCACCAAGGTGCCAAAGCCTTCGGTGGTGCCCACGCGCACCAGGCCTTGCAGGCCCTGGCCCGAAGGGGGCGCAGCGTTTTCCACAGCCAAAAAGGCGGCTTCCATGGCCTCGACCTGGGGCAGCAGCTGCCGGCCCGATTCACTGAGCCGGTAGCCCCCGGCCTCGCGGGCAAACAGGGACGAGCCCAGTTGCTTTTCGAGGGCCTGGATGCGGCGGGCCACGGTGGTGTGGTCCACCGCGAGGCGCCGGGCGGCCCCCACCAGGGTGCTGGAGCGGGCCAGTTCCAGAAAGTAGCGCAGGTTGTCCCAGTCCATGGTGTTCCTCGCGGGGTTGGATCGATTGTGCGTTTTTGCAGACCTTGTGCGCGTAATTGTCTATTGTCTTAACAATTCTGCACAGCTAGGATGGCGGCCTTACGCGTCACACCACGGCCTCTGCCGGCCCTACCGCCCCTTTCTCAGGAGACAAACCCATGAACGCACCCACCCCCGTGGCCACCCTGGCCCCCACCGTCAAGCTGCTGATCGGCGGCCAGTTCGTCGAGTCGCAGACCACCGAATGGCGCGATGTGGTCAACCCAGCCACGCAAGAGGTGCTGGCCCGCGTGCCGTTTGCCACCGCCGCCGAAATCGACGCCGCCGTGGCCTCGGCCAAGGAAGCTTTCAAGACCTGGAAGAAGACCCCCATCGGCACCCGCGCCCGCATCTTCCTGAAGCTGCAGCAGCTGATCCGCGAAAACATGGGCGAGCTGGCCGCGCTGCTCACCGCCGAACAGGGCAAGACCCTGCCCGACGCCGAAGGCGATGTGTTCCGCGGCCTGGAAGTGGTGGAGCACGCCGCCAGCATCGGCAACCTGCAACTGGGCGAACTGGCCAACAACGTGGCCGGCGGCGTAGACACCTACACCCTGCTGCAGCCCCTGGGCGTGTGCGCCGGCATCACCCCCTTCAATTTCCCGGCCATGATTCCGCTGTGGATGTTCCCCATGGCGATTGCCACAGGCAACACCTTCGTGCTCAAGCCCTCCGAGCAAGACCCCATGGTGACCATGCGCCTGTGCGAACTGGCCCTCGAAGCCGGCATTCCCCCTGGCGTGCTGAACGTGATCCACGGCGGCGAAATGGCCGTGAACGCGATTTGCGACCACAAGGACATCAAGGCGGTGTCGTTTGTCGGCTCCACCAAGGTGGGCACCCATGTCTACAACCGCGCCACCCTGGCGGGCAAGCGGGCGCAATGCATGATGGGCGCCAAGAACCACGCCATCGTGCTGCCCGATGCGAACAAGGAACAAACCCTGAACGCCATCGCCGGCGCCTCGTTTGGTGCCGCGGGCCAGCGCTGCATGGCCCTGCCGGTGGTGGTGCTGGTGGGCGAGTCGCAACAGTGGATTCCAGAACTGGTGGCCAAGGCCAAGACCCTCAAGATCAGCGCCGGCACCGAAAAAGGCACGGACGTGGGCCCCGTGGTGTCCTGCGCCGCGCTGGAGCGCGTCGAAGGCCTGATTGCCCGCGGTATTGCCGATGGCGCCACCCTCGAACTCGACGGCCGCAAGCCCCATGTGCCCGGCTTTGAAAAAGGCAACTTCGTCGGCCCGACCATCTTCAGTGGCGTCCAACCCGGCATGGCGATTTACGACCAGGAAATCTTTGGCCCCGTGCTGGCCCTGGTGCCCGCCAAGGACCTCGACGAAGCCATCGAATTCATCAACAGCAACCCCAACGGCAACGGCACCGCCATCTTCACCCAGTCGGGTGCGGCGGCGCGCAAGTTCCAGGAAGAGATCGACGTGGGCCAGGTCGGCATCAACGTGCCGATTCCGGTGCCGGTTCCCCTGTTCTCCTTCAGCGGCTCGCGGGCCTCCAAGCTGGGCGATCTGGGCCCTTACGGCAAGCAAGTGATCCTGTTCTACACCCAGACCAAGACCGTCACCGCCCGCTGGTTTGACGACAGCACCACCGGCCAGGGCGTGAACACCACGATCAGCTTGAAATAAAGACCATCCCCCTGAGGCGCTGCGCGCCTTCCCCCTTCTCTCGCGACGCGGGAAGGGGGACGACACCAGCGCCAGGACGTAGTGATGGCGGCCCTTGCGCGGTGTCCCCATGTTGGGTCGCGCCTGTTGCAAGGGGCGTGCTTTCTACATCGCAGTTCAGAAAAACAAAAAAACTCCTGGAGACTTGGCACATGGACTTTGAACTGACCGAAGAACAGCGGGCCTTTGCGCAAACCGCCCGCGACTTTGCCCAGGCGGAACTGGCGCCCCATGCAGCGCACTGGGACGCGGAAGGGATTTTCCCCCGAGAGGCCATCGCCAAGGCGGGCGAGCTGGGCTTTTGCGGCCTGTACGCGCCGGAGAACGCGGGCGGCCTGGCCCTGCCCCGGCTCGATGCCACCCTGGTCTTTGAGGAAATGGCGGCGGTCGATCCGTCCACCACCGCCTTCATCACCATCCACAACATGGCGACCTGGATGCTGGGCACCTGGGCCCAGGACGCGGTGCGCGAACACTGGGGCCCGCTGCTGACCACCGGCGAAAAGCTGGCCTCGTACTGCCTGACCGAGCCCGGCGCTGGTTCGGACGCTGCCTCGCTCAAGACGCGGGCCGAGCGCACGGCCGAGGGCTATGTGATCAACGGCAGCAAAGCCTTCATCTCGGGGGCGGGCGCCACCGACGTGCTGGTGCTGATGGCCCGCACGGGCGATGCCGCCTCGGGCGCCAGTGGCATCAGCGCCTTTGTGGTGCCGGCCGATGCGCCCGGCATCAGCTATGGCAAAAAAGAAGAAAAGATGGGCTGGAACAGCCAGCCCACCCGCACCATCAGTTTTGACAATGTGTGCATTCCGGCCGACCACCTGCTGGGCCGCGAGGGCGAGGGCTTCAAGATCGCCATGAAGGGGCTGGACGGAGGGCGCATCAACATCGCCACCTGCTCGGTGGGCGCCGCCCAGGGGGCCCTGGCGCAAGCGCAGCAGTACATGCAGGACCGCAAGCAGTTCGGCAAGCCGATTGCCAGCTTCCAGGCGCTGCAGTTCAAGCTGGCCGACATGGCCACCGAGCTGGTCGCCGCGCGGCAGATGGTGCGCCTGGCCGCCAGCAAGCTCGACGCCGCCGCGCCCGACGCCAGCACCTACTGCGCCATGGCCAAGCGCTTTGCCACCGATGCCGGCTTCACGATGTGCAACGAAGCCCTGCAACTGCACGGCGGCTACGGCTACATCCGCGAATACACGCTGGAGCGCCTGCTGCGCGATGCGCGCGTGCACCAGATCCTGGAAGGCACCAACGAAATCATGCGCGTGATCATTGCCCGGCGCATGCTCGATGGCGATGCCCCCGACGCCATCCGCTGACCGGGCCTGGCCCCCGCCCCCACCGGGAGAGGGCGGGGGTGCCAGCCTGCCGCGCCCCCAAACCGCTTCTCTTTTTATAGCTAGCAGCGCTTGATCCTCTTGCTCCAGCGCCCCTTTTGACCTCAAAACCACCAGGAGACAACACCATGCAGATCGCATTCATCGGCCTCGGCAATATGGGCGGCCCCATGGCCATCAACCTCATCAAGGCCGGCCACAGCGTCAAGGCCTTTGACCTCAGCCAGGACGCCCTGGCCAAGGTGCAGGCCGAAGGCGGCCAGGCCGCCACCAGCGCCCAGGACGCCGTGCAGGGCGCCGAGGCCATCGTCACCATGCTGCCCGCGAGCCAGCATGTCGAGGGCCTGTTCCTGGGCCGGGACGGCCAGCCCGGCCTGCTGGCCAGCATTGCCAAGGGCGCGCTGGTGATCGACAGCTCCACCATCGCCGCCGCCACCAGCCAGAAGGTCGCCAAGGCCGCTGAAGCCGCCGGCATCGACTTCATCGACGCCCCCGTCTCCGGCGGTACGGGCGGGGCCATCGCCGGCACCCTGACCTTCATGGTCGGCGGCAGCAGCGCCCAGCTGGAGCGCGCGCGTCCGCTGCTCGAAAAGATGGGGGCGAACCTCTTCCACGCGGGCGAAGTGGGTGCGGGCCAGACCGCCAAGATCTGCAACAACATGCTGCTGGGCATCCTGATGGTGGGCACCAGCGAGGCCATCGCCCTCGGCGTGGCCAACGGCCTGGACCCCAAGGTGCTGTCCGAAATCATGCGCCGCAGCTCGGGCGGCAACTGGGCCCTGGAAAAGTACAACCCCTTCCCCGGCGTGCACGAGAACGCCCCCGCCAGCAAGGGCTACGCCGGCGGCTTCGGCACCGACCTGATGCTCAAGGACCTGGGCCTGTCGCAGGAAAACGCCACCGCCGTCAAGGCCAGCACCCCCCTGGGCGGCATGGCCCGCGCGATGTACGCCGCGCACAGCATCGCCGGCCATGGCGCCGAGGACTTCTCGGGCGTGATCAAGATGCTGCAAAAGCCGGCCTGAGCCTGGGCCCACGCCCCGTGGGCCC
>JAQUDN010000139.1 GCA_028685665.1 Burkholderiaceae bacterium
GTCGCCCTCCTGGATGGCCCGTGCAATCCGGAGATGGTCTTGCAGCGACCGGCTGATCTGGGTCTTGTTGTGAAAGTCCCGAACGCGGTAGCGCTGGATCATCCGCCGGGCATTGCGGATCATTTCCGCAAGGTATTCATTGCGGCTGCCGGCATAGATCACCTCGTGGAACAGGGTGTTGGCCATGGCGTATTCGGCCGAGCCGCCATGGACGGCGGCGTCCTGGCAGCGTGCGACGGCGTTGTCCAGATCGCGTTTGACCTTGTCATCGACCCGGCGCGCAGCCAATTTGGCGCACAGCGCTTCCAGCTCCCCGACCGATTCCATCATCCCGCGCAGCTTGCCGATGGACAGGCGCGCCACGATCACGCCCTGGCGGGGCGCAATGCGCACCAGGTCCCGGGCGGCCAATTGCTGCAGGGCTTCGCGGACGGGGGTGCGGGAGACATCGAAGCGGCTGGCCAGGGCCCGTTCATCCAGTTGCGTGCCGGGGCTGAGCTTGCCGCTTTCGATTTCTTCCTGCAGGGTGACCCGGATTTCATTGGCCCGTCCGCCGCGGGGGCGCAGCTCTTCCCCCGGGGGGTGGGGGTCGCTGGAGGGTTGGGGTGGAAGGCTGGGCTGTGTGTTCATGGCGTGGAAAAAGTATACCAATTAAATTTACTGGCATCCAAAAAATGTTTATTTGAATGCCATGAAGGGGTGGGGAGCTCTCTCAGATCCTGCTCAGGGAGCTATAGATCTTTGAAGTGGTCGCAATCGCCGGGATTTTCGGGGAATCGAGGCCGGGTTGGGACGCTGTAGGTATACCGCACCCGGCGGGGCGCTGAGAGGCGGAGCCTTGTCTGCGGCCCGGTTCCAGGGTGCCTGCCGGTGCACGGTGGCGTACCGCTGGGTTTTCCAGGAGGGGTGGGGCCGTGGCCTTCCTGGCGGAGGCGGGAGGGTGGGGAAATCGGTGCTTCTGTCGGCCTGGAGGGGGCTTTGCCAGGCCATGGACTCAGGGAATACCCTTGAAAACACCTGAAAATCCTTGTTGGTATGCATTAAATTCAGTTTTGGATGCCACAATTCTCGAATTGAATGCGGCGGCATGCCCTGCGTGCCCCTTGTACCTCCGGTAGCCTGAAAGGAATTTCTGCATGAACTCGCCGACCCCCCGCCACGATCTGACCGTTCAGAACGTGGCCCGTGTTTTCAAGCCTCGCTCGATTGCGGTGGTGGGCGCTTCGGCCGATGCGCGTTCTTTCGGGGGGTTTGTCCAGGCCAACCTGGAAAAATTTGCCTATGACGGGGCGATCCACCTGGTGAGCCGCAGCAGCAGCGAAATCAACGGACGCCCGTGTGTCAAAACCGTGCACGACCTGCCTGAGGGCATTGATCTGGCGGTGTTGGCCATTCCTGAAGCCGGTGTGCTGGACGCGGTGCAGGGCCTGGCGGCGCGCGCTTGCCATGCGGCCGTGCTGTTTGCGTCGGGGTATGCCGAGGCCGGTGAAGAGGGGCAGGCCAAGCAGGCGGTGCTGGCACGGGTCGCACAAGAGGCGGGCCTGTTGCTGGTGGGGCCCAATTGCATGGGCTTTACCAATTTGGCCGCAGGGGTGCCTGTCACCTTTGAACCCTTGGCCCCCCGGGCGCGTGAGACACGTCCTGGCGTGGGGGTGGTGGCGCAAAGCGGTTTCATGGCCGCCAATCTGCGCGACGCCTTCCTGGGGCGGGGTGTGCCGGTGACCTCGGTGTTTTCGACCGGCAACGAAATCTCGGTCTGTGTCGAAGACATCCTGGCCCACTACATCGCCGATGCCCAGACCCGCACCATCACGGTGTATGCCGAGCAAATCCGCCGCCCGGCGCTTTTCCTGCAGCTGGCAGCCCAGGCCCGCGCTGCGGGCAAACCCATCGTTCTGCTGATGCCTGGCCGCAGCGCCCGTGCCCGGGAGGCTGCGCAGTCGCACACCGGCGCCTTGGCCGGCGACCATGCCACGGCCAGCGCGCAGCTCTTGCGGGAGGCGGTGGTGGTGGTCGAGTCGCTGGACGAATTGCTGGATGTCAGCGCCATTTTGCTGCGCTACCCCCAGCCGCCTGCCGGTGGCACGGGTTTCCTGACGGGCTCGGGGGCCATGAAGAACATTGCCCTGGACTTTGCCGACGACCTGGGGCTGGACCTGCCCGCCCTGACGGCCCCCACGGTCGAGAAGCTCACCGCCATGCTGCCCGCTTATGCCGTGGCCGAGAACCCGCTCGACTACACCACCATCAGCGTGCGCAACCCGGCCATCGTGGGCGAGTTGCTCTTGACGATGCTCGACGATGCCGCGATTGGCAATATCGTGCTGGCCATTCCGGTGGGGCCCACCGTTGCACAAAAAGACAAGGCCGAGTACATCGTTCCCACGGTGGCCAAGGCCCAGAAGCCCGCTGTGCTGGTGCTGACCGGCGACAGCAGCCCGGTCGAGCCGTTCTTTCTGGAGGCCATCCAGGCCAGCGGCGTGCCCTTGTTCCGTTCTGCGGACCGGGCTTTGCGTGCGCTGCGCCGGGTGGCAGCCTACGGTGAAGCGCTGCAACGCGCCGCCCGAGCCGATGCCGCGCCTGTCGCCGCCCTGCCGCTGCCGGGCGCGGTTCCGCCCAATGGCCTTTTTGCCGAATACCAGGGAAAACAGTGGCTGGCGCAGGCCGGTGTGCCGGTCCCCCCGGGGGCTTTGGCGCGCACGGTCGATGCCGCGGTCCAGGTGGCTGCCGAGGTGGGTTACCCGGTCGTTCTCAAGGCCCAGGCCAGTGCGCTGCCGCACAAGAGCGATGTCGGTGGCGTGTGCGTGGGACTCTGCGATGAGGCCGCCCTGCGCCAGGCGTGGACGCAGCTGTTTGCCAGT
This sequence comes from Burkholderiaceae bacterium, assembly GCA_028685665.1. Lineage (GTDB taxonomy): Bacteria > Pseudomonadota > Gammaproteobacteria > Burkholderiales > Burkholderiaceae_C > JAQUDN01. Next base: position 2,862 of record JAQUDN010000139.1, read on the forward strand.
GTCAGGCAGCACCGCCCCGAACTGGAACTCGATGGCGCTTTGGTCGAAGCCATGGGGCCCCGCGGCCTGGAGCTGGTGGTTGGTGCCAAGCGCGACGCCGAGTGGGGTCCGGTGGTGCTGGTCGGGCTGGGAGGCATCTGGATCGAGGCCCTGAAAGACGTGCGCCTGATTCCCGCCGACATGGCCGAAGCCGACATCGTGGTCGAGCTCGGTCGCCTGAAGGCCGCCGTGGTGCTGCAAGGCATTCGCGGTGCGGCGGGGGTGGACCTGCAGGCCATTGCCAAGGTCGTGGCCCTGGTGGGGGCGCAGATGCGCGCCAACCCCCAGATCACCGAAATCGACATCAATCCGCTGGTCGCCTACCCCGTGGGATCGGTCCCGCCGGTGCTGGCCCTGGATGCCCTGGTCGTGGCGCGCGCCTGAGGAGCCCTGACATGCAATTGCAGTTTTCTCCCGCCGATGAGGCCTTTCGCCTGGAAGTCCGCGCCTTCGTCCAGGACCATCTGCCCGCCGACATCCGGCGCAAGGTGGAGCTGGGGCTGCGCCTGGAGCAGGCCGACTATGTGACCTGGTTCCGCATCCTCGAAGCCCGTGGCTGGCTCACTCCGGGGTGGCCGGTGGAGCATGGCGGCCCTGGTTGGAACCCTGTCCAGCGCTACATCTTTGACGAAGAAACGCTGCTGGGCGGTGCGCCCCGCATCATCGCCAGCGGTATTCAGATGCTGGCCCCCGTGCTGCATGCCTTCGGCACCGAAGCCCAAAAGCAAAAGTACCTGCCCGACATCCGCCAGAGCAAGACCTGGTGGGCCCAGGGTTTTTCCGAGCCAGGCGCCGGTTCGGATCTGGCCGCCGTGCGCACCACCGCCGTGCTGGAGCCGGATGGCCGGCATTTCGTGGTCAACGGACACAAGGTCTGGACCTCGTATGCGCACTGGTGCTCGATGATGTTCGCCCTGGTCAAGACCGATCCGAATGCCGCCAAGCCGCAGGAGGGCATTTCCTTCCTGTTGATCGACATGAACACACCGGGTCTGACGGTACGCCCCATCCGGATGCTGGAAGGGGGCAACGACCTCAACGAGTGCTATCTGGACAACGTGCGCGTGCCGGTCGAAAACCTGGTGGGCGAGCTGCACAAGGGCTGGTCGTATGGCAAGTACCTGCTGGGCCATGAGCGCACCGGCATCGCAGGCATTGGTTCCTGCAAGCAGCAGCTGGCCCGTGCGCGGCAACTGGCGCAGCGACAGGGCCTGGGCGAGGATGCCTTGCTGCAAGCGCGGCTGGCGCAGTTCGAGGTCGAGCTGATGGCGCTGGAGTTCACCGCGCTGCGTTTGCTCAGCGCCCACCAGCAAAGCCGCACGCCGGCGGTCGAGGCCTCCATGCTCAAGGTGCGGGGGACCGAACTGCGCCAGGCCATCTACGAAACCCTGGTCGATCTGGCCGGGCCCGATGCGGTGCCCTTCTCGCAAGAAGCCCAGTTCCTGGAGCACCTGGACCAGGCCGCCGTGGACCCTGCCTTGGTGGCTTTGGCTGCCAACTGCCTGGACTCCCGCAAGGTCACGATTTATGGCGGAACGAACGAAGTGCAGCGCAACATGATTGCGCGCGCCACCCTCGACGCCTTCTGACTGAATGCACAAGGATTGACGATGGATTTCTCTTTGAATGACGACCACCTGGCCCTGCGCGCAGCGGTGCAGCGCTTTTGCGAAGGGGAGTTCCCGGCCGAGCGCCGGGGGGATCCCGAGACGCCTGCGCAAGCGCGCCAGCGCCTTGCGGCCATGGCCGAGCTGGGTTTGCTGGGCCTGCCTTTTGCCGCCGAATGGGGCGGAAGTGAACAAGGCCCGGTCGAGGTCATGCTGGTGGCCCAGGAGCTGGGCCGTGCTTTGGGCGGGGGGGCTTTTGTGGGCAGCACCGTGATGGCGGGCCATGTGCTGACCCGCCTGGGTTCGCATGCACAGCAGCAGCAATGGCTGCCCGCCTTGGCCAGCGGTGCGCTGCAAGCCGCCGTGGCGCTGTACGAGGACGGCGTTCGCTACGACTGGCACCGGGTGCAGACCTCGGCCCGTCCCCACGGCGCTGGCTACCTGCTGAACGGCCGCAAGACGCTGGTCCTGCACGGTGACACGGCGGGTGTGCTGCTGGTGGTGGCGCGCACCGCGGGCGCAGTGGCCGACCGGGCCGGCTTGAGTGTGCTGGCGGTCGATGCCCACGCTCCCGGTGTGCAGCTGCAAGGTTTCGACACCCTGGATGGCCGCCGCGCGGCCCATGTCACGTTCACCGAGGTGGCGGTCGGCGCCGACCACCTGCTGGGGATTCCGGGCCAGGCGGCCGACGCGGTGGAAGCCGCACTGGACGCCGCGATGGCGGCGCTGTGTGCCGAGGCGGTCGGCGCGGTCGATGCGCTGATCGTGCACACCGCCGAGCACCTGCGCACACGCCAACAGTTTGGCGCACCACTGGCCAGGTTCCAGGTGCTGCAGCACCGCATGGCCGATATGGCGATGGCGCTGGAGCAGCTCAAGTCCATGGCCTGTGTGGCGGCCATGGCCGTGGAGGCCGGCGACGCGGCACAGCGCCGCCGCCTGGTTTCCGCCGCCAAGGTGCTGGTCGGGCAGCAAGGGCGCCAGATCGGCCTGTGGGCGATCCAGATGCATGGCGCCATGGGCATGACCGACGAATGCCGGGTCGGCCACTACGCCAAGCGGCTGATCGTGATTGGGCAGCTGTTCGGCGATGCCGCCTGGCATCTGCAGCAGGTGGCGCGGGCCCGCTAAGCCGCCCCGGGATGTGCCCCGTATCCGTAGACCGACGACAAGGAGACAAGCATGGTGAACCGCAAGACCGTCAACCGCTTTCTGGCGGCTGCGTTCCTGGCCTTCGGGCTCGGAGCCCCGGCGCAGGCCCAGGACAAACCGCCGATCCGCATCCTCGTGGGCTTTCCCGCCGGGGGCGGGGGCAGCAACCTGAGCCAGCTGCTGGCGGACAAATTGCGCGAGGTGCTCAAGCAGCCTGTCATCGTCGAAAACCGGCCCGGTGTCGGGGGGCGCCTGGCTGCCGAGGCGCTGAAAAACGCTTCGCCCAATGGGTACAGCTACATGGTGGCGCCCAATGCCACCGCGGTTTTCCAGCACCTGATGTACCCGGTGTCTGTGCTGCGCTATGACGTTCTCAAGGACCTGACCCCCGTGGCCACGCTGGTGTCCTACCCCCTGCTGCTGGCCGTCCATGGCCAGACGGGGGCCAGGTCGGTCAAGGACTATGTGGCCTGGGTCCAGGCAGGGGCGGGACCGGGGCAATTCGCCACGGCCGGCCAGGCAGGGCAGACCCATCTGACGGGCCTGATGTTCGCCAAGGCGGCCGGGATCAGGATGGAGGTCGTTCCTTACCGGGGCAATGGCCCTTTGATGACCGATCTGGTGGGCGGGCAGGTGCCGGCGGCCGTGGTGCTGGCCGGAGATGCCATGCCCCATGTCCGCAGCGGCCGGATTCAGGCCTTGGGCATTTTCAGTACCCAGCGGTCTCCCTTGACGCCTGGCGTCCCCACCTTGGCCGAGCAGGGGTTTGAGACGGTGCGCAGCGATGCCTGGTTTGGTCTGTGGGCGAATGCCAAGACCCCCCAGGCCGAGCTCACCCGCATGCAGGAGGCCGTGCGACAGGTGCTGGCGATGCCGGAGGTGCGCACGACCCTCGAAGACAAGCTCGCCATGAGCCCCGATTTCAAGCCCGCCGCAGAGATGGACCGCTTGCTGCGGAGCGAGATGGATTACTGGGCTGCCGTGATCAAGGACGCCGATTTCAAAGCCCAGCAGTGAGCCTTGGGCAGGCGGTCAGACCTCGTCTGTGGCCTGCCTCCCTTTCCTTTCGATACCGTCAAAAGATATTTCCATGCGCCGTTCGACATTTCTGACATCTGCTGTGGCCTGTGGGCTGATGGGCCTGGGCTTTGCCGCTCTGGCCAATGACAGGCAGCCCATCAAATTGCTGGTGGGGTTTCCTCCCGGAGGGTCTACCGATACCGTGGCACGGGTGCTCGCGGACAAGCTGGCCACCGTGCTCCAGCAACCCATCATCGTGGACAACAAGCCTGGCGCGGGGGGGCGTCTGGCAGCGCAAATGCTCAAGGCGGCTGCGCCCGATGGCTTGACTTACATGGTGGCGCCGAATGCCACCCCGGTGTTTCAGACGCTGCTCTATCCGCCCGCCGTCCTCAAGTACGACATGCTGAAAGACTTTGCCCCCGTGGGCATGGTCGTTTCCTATCCCTTGGCCCTGGCGGTGAGCAACCACATCAACGCCAAGGATGCCAAGGAATATGTGGCGTGGGTCAAGGCCAACCCCAAGGAGGCCACGTTCGGCTCGGCGGGCGCGGGCGGCCATACCCACTTCACCGGTTTGCAACTGGGCAAGATCGTGGGCCAGCCGCTGCAGGTGGTTCCGTACCGGGGCAACGGCCCGCTGGCCACCGATCTGCTGGGCGGCCAGGTGCCTGCCGGCATCCTGACCGCAGGCGATATCGTGCAGCACCAGCGCAGCGGCAAGGTCCGGGTGGTCGGGCAGTTCGGGGCCAAGCGCTCCCCGGTCATGCCCGATGTTCCCACCCTGATCGAGCAGGGCTACAAGCTCGATGCCGGCGATGCCTGGACCGGCATGTGGGCTCCCGCCAAGACCCCCAAGGCGGAAATCGATCGGATGCAGAACGGGCTGCGCTATGTCTTGGGCCTGCCGGAAGTACGCGACCTCTTTGTGAACAAGGCCACGCTCAACCCCGATTTCCGCTCCGCCGAGGAGATGGACAAGCTCCAGCGCAAGGAGCTGCAGTTCTGGGGGCCCATCATCAAGGACTCCGGTTTCCAGCCCGATTCATGATCGATCGCTTCATTTCCCAAGCCCTTCTTTCTTTCAGCGAGACATTTTCATGAGTCTGAACGGATCTGCTTACATCGTGGGGGCCTATGAGCACCCCACCCGCAAGGCCGACCACCTGTCGGTGGCACGCCTGCATGCGGACGTGGCCAAAGGCGCGCTGGAGGATGCCGGCCTTTCCAAGAGCGATATTGACGGTTACTTTTGCGCGGGGGATGCCCCTGGTCTGGGCACCACCACCATCGCCGAATACCTGGGCCTCACGTTGCGCCATGTGGATTCGACCGAATGTGGTGGTTCGGCCCCCATCCTGCATGTGGCCCATGCCGCGGCCGCCATTGCCGCCGGCCGCTGCAACGTGGCGCTGATCACGCTGGCAGGGCGTCCGCGGGCACAGATGGCCGCTGCGCAGGCCGCAGCCCAAGAGGGCAAGGGGGGCAAAGCGCCCCTGGCCCTGAGGCCGCCCGATCCGGATGCGCCAGAGCTGGCTTTTGAGCTCCCGTATGGCCCGGCGACGCAGAACCTGTATGCCGCCGTGGCCAAGCGCCATATGTACGAGTTCGGCACCACCAGCGAACAACTCGCCTGGATCAAGGTGGCTGCATCGCACCATGCGCAGCACAACGTCCACGCCATGTTGCGGGAGGTGGTGACGGTGGACGATGTCCTCCGTTCCCCGATGGTCAGTGACCCCTTGCACCGGCTGGACTGCTGTGTGATGAGCGATGGTGGCGGAGCCCTCATCGTGGCGCGCCCTGAAATAGCCCGTGAACTGGCCCGCAAGAATGGCCGTCCGATGGTCAAAGTGCGCGGCACCGGCGAAGCCCCCAAGCATGGCATGGGCGGCAAGCTGGACCTGACCTATTCGGCCGCAGCCTGGTCCGGCCCCCGGGCGTTTGCGGAAGCGGGGGTGACCCCTGCCGACATCCGCTATGCCTCGCTGTACGACAGTTTCACCATCACCGTCTTGATGCAGCTGGAAGACCTGGGCTTTTGCAAGAAAGGCGAGGGCGGCAAGTTCGTGATGGAGGGCAACCTGATCTCTGGCGTGGGCAAGCTGCCTTTCAACACCGATGGCGGTGGCCTGTGCAACAACCATCCGGCCAACCGGGGGGGGGTGACCAAGGTCATCGAAGCCGTGCGCCAGCTGCGCGGCGAGGCCCATCCTGCCGTGCAGGTGCCGAATTGCACGCTGGCATTGGCCAATGGGATTGGTGGCGCGCTGGCCTCGCGCCACACCGCAGGCACCTTGATTCTGGAAAGGGTTTGACACCATGAGCACCGCTGACAACACGTCCAAACCCTTGGCCGACAAGCCTGTGCGTCCGCCGGCAGGGCCCCGCAAGGTCCCGGCGCCCCGGGTCTTGCCCGAATCGCTCGCGTACTGGCAGGCGGCCGACGAGGGCAAGCTGCTGATCAAAAAGTGCCATGCCTGCGGCGAGGTGCACCATTACCCGCGCGACATTTGCCCCCATTGCCTGAGCAGCGACACCGTCTGGCAGCAGGCGGCGGGAACCGGCACCGTC
>JAQUDN010000010.1 GCA_028685665.1 Burkholderiaceae bacterium
CCGGTGGGTTCCGGCGCGTTCAGGCGCGTGGGCTGGCGTCCTCGGGGGCGCGTGCGCCTTCGTGGTGGCGTGTGGACTGTGGCTGTGGTCGGCGGGCGCAATCGCGGCCGAGCGGACGGAAGAAATGCCGGCAGAACTGGCCGCGAAGGCACCCGCTGCGATGGCCCTCCAGGCCTTGCAGCACGCCACCCTGGACACATCGACGGGTTCACAGACGGTCCTGCTGCCCCACAGCCTGGCATCAGCCGATGTCCCGCCGGCCGGCGGCACTGTGCGCTATCACCTGGAGTGGCAACTTCCGGCGATCCCCGATCGGCCCCAAGCGGTCTATGTCGCCAAGATGGCGCTGTCTGGCCGCTTGTTCGTCAATGGCCAGCTGGTCGGCGCCTGTGGCTATGCGCCGCTGGAGGTGTTGCGCTGTTTGCACCAGCCCCAGCTGTTCCGGGTGCCCGCAGCCCTGTTTCGCGAGGGGCTGAACACGCTGGAGTTCGAGATTTACGCCACGGCGCGCCAGATGAATGGCCTGTCTGTGGTGCGGGTAGGGGATGCCGATGCCCTGTACACGCAGTTCTATGTCTGGCGCAAGTGGCTGACGGCCGACCTGCATACCAGCCTGTCCTGGCTGTCGATCTTGCTCGGCCTGCTCTCGCTGATGGTGGGGCTGATCCTGCGGCGAAAAACGGTATTCCTCTGGTTTGGCCTGGCCAGCGTGGTCAATGCAGTCGCGTCGATGAATGGTTTTGTGATCCATCCCTGGATCGATATTGACCTGTACAACTGGCTGATTTTTTCGTCCCGGCTCGTGTCGGTGCCTCTGACCTTTCTGACCTTGCTGGGCATTTTTGCCAAAGATGGCGGCCGTATCGCCCGTCTTCTGCTGGTCTACAGCGTCCTGGCGCCGGCCGTGGTGTGGCTCAGTGGAAACCACCGGACGGCGGTGTTTGCGTTGTACGCCCCCTTTGTGGTGGCCTGCCCCTTCTTTCTGTATTCCGCCTTCCGCTGGAGTTGGCGTTCGCGCGACCCGTTTCATGCCATCACCGCCCTGATGATGCTGGCGTTTTTTGGAGGGGGGGCGCTGGACTGGATCCGTCTGGCGGGGGGCGGGCCTTTTGACGGGATCTACTTCAGTGCCTATCTGTACAGCGGGATGATGTTCGCGATGGGGCTGGTGCTGGTGGGGCGCCTGGCGCATGCCCTGGTGCAGTCCCAAACCATGCGGGCCTTGCTGGAACGCAAGGTGGCAGAGCGCATGGCCTACGAAGTGACCGAGCACATTCCCGTGGGCACCTACACCATGGTGCTGCAAGCGGGGGAAACCACCGCGCATTTTTCTTTCATGAGCCGCCGTTTCCTGGAAATGATCGGCCTGGAACGCGACGTGCTGGCCCGTGATCCCTTCAGGGTTTTCGACTGCCTGCATCCGGAGGATCGCAAGGCGTGGATTCAGCGCAATGTGGAAGCCTTCACCCAAAAAGCCCCCTTGCTTGGCCACATCCGCATCGTGCGCGACGGGGTGGTGCGCTGGGTGATTACCGAGGCGATACCGCGCGCGCTTCCTGGCGGTGCCACGCTGTGGGAAGGGGTGCTGATCGACGATACCGACCGTGTGCTGGCGATGGAGTCCGCGGAAAAAGGCCGTGCCGCCCTGCAGGCCCATTTGCTGGAGCAGTCGCGCCTGCAGGAGCGTGAGCAGTTGCTGCGGGACATGCACGATGGCTTTGGATCGCAGCTGGCCAGTGTGCGGATGATGGTGGAAAAAGGCCGTATCCCGTCGAGCGCCCTGGCGAGCTACCTGCAGGAGGTGAGCGCGGACCTGCATCTCGTGGTGGACACCCTGGGCCAGTCCAATATCACGCTGGAAGAGGCGATCTACAACAAGCGCTACCGCATCGAACGCCGTTTTGCGGGCAGCGGCATCCAGTTCGATTGGCATGTGGCCCTGGAGGCGCTACCGCCCTTGTCGCCCCGGACGATTTTGCAAATCCTGCGCATCGTGCAGGAAGCCATGCACAACGCCATCCGCCATGCCGATCCGAAACACATTGCGTTGACCGCCGTCTACCAGCCGGGCGAAGACCAGTTGCTCGTCCGTATCCAGGACGACGGGACCGGAATGCCCGAGCAGCCGCGCCATGGGCGGGGCCTGGACAATATGCGCAACCGCTCCCGCGAGATTGGCGCGCAATGGCGCATGGACCCCGGTGCTCCCGGGACCATCATCGAGCTGCGCTTTACCCACCCAGGATCTGCGGGAGGGTAGGCCTCCAAGGCACCCTGTGAACCCCATGAATATGGGATTCACAAGCTTTGCAGGGGTCCGTAAAGTGCAAGCAGTGGCGAAATCGCCGCACTGACCGATCTGCCCTGTCAGATCCCCTGCATGGTCTGCGGCCGCATTGCCACGGTTGGCATCGGCCCCCTTCTCGCGCCTTCCACTTTTCTATGCAAAGCACTTCCTTCCCCCCGTTCATGGCCCTGAATGGGCTCGTCTCCGTTGGTCTGCGGAACCTGGTCATTGCCGACGGCACTGCGCCCGAAATCACCGCGCTGGTGCAAGGCGCCACGGTGCCCACCATGGCCCTGGGGTACACCGACCATGCGCTGCAGGCCATCACCACGGCGCTTGCGGGCGAAGACCTGGACACGCTGCACCTTGTGGCCCACGGCCAGGCGGGCGGTTTTGCCATGGGCGGGCAGTGGATCGATGAGGCCGCGCTGCGCGACAACGCCCACTTGCTCGCGCAATGGACGGTGCGGCGCATTGCGCTGTGGAGCTGTGAGCAAGGCCAGTCCACCGCGTTGCTGGGCACCTTGGCGCGGTTGACCGGGGCGAAGGTGTTTGCTGCAACCAACGCATTGGGCTTTCATGCAGAAACCCAGGAAAGGCACTGGGAGCTGCGGTGTGAAGATCACCCTGCGGCCACGCCTGTTGCCTTGCCCTTCCAGGCTGCAGTGGTCCAAGGCTGGAACCATCAGCTGGTGAGCTTGAAAGTCAGTGGCATTTACCAGGCCACGGTCAGTGGTTCTTCCGACACTTTCTTTGGCGAAGAAACCAACAGCGTCACGATCAGCACCACCCCGCTGTCGAGCACGAATGTCACGTTCAGTCAGGCGGGCGCCCAGTTCTCGGGCAACAACGTCCTGGGCACGGTGTCCTACACCGACGGCAACGGCACCACACACACGTTCACCGGCCTGGCCAGCCGTCCGGTCAAGGTGGGCGGTGTGGTCAAGGGCTTTTATGTCTGGCTCGACAACGACCACAATGGCAGCGGCTCGACAGGCGATACCGCCTTCATCCTGAGCCTGGACAACAGCTACTTCAATGCGAACGCCGTCCTTGGCAGCAGTTCCGACCGGGTGGACAGCTCACTGAACAGCGTGTTGCCCGTGAACAGCGCGCCCGTGGGGGTGAACGATGCCGTCACGGTGAACCAGAATGGCACGGCTGCCGGCAATGTGCTGGGCAACGACACCGACGCCAATGGCGATGCGCTCACTGTCACCGGTTTCACCATCAATGGGGTGGCTGGCAACTTGGCGGGGGCCAATACCATCACGGGTGTGGGGGCCTTGAGCCTGTCTGCCACGGGGGCCTATACCTTCATGCCAAATGCAGGCTACAAAGGCGCGGTGCCCGTCATCAGTTACGCCTTGTCTGACGGTAACGGCGGCACATCCACCGCCAAGCTGACTTTCAGCATCACGCCGGTCAACCAGGCACCCACGTCCAGCAACAGCAGTGTCACCACGTTGGAAGACAACGCCACAATCCTGTCGCTGGGCGATTTTGGCAGTTATAGCGATGCTGAAGGCACCCCCATTGCCTCGGTCAAGATCACGTCGCTGCCGCTTGCCGGCACCCTCAGCTACAACGGCACCGCAGTCAACCTTGCCACGCAGGACACCTTTACTGCTGCTGACATCAGCGCCGGCAAGCTCGTCTTCACGCCTGCCGCCAATGGCGCTGGCGCCAACTACACCACGCTGGGCTTCCAAGTCAGCGATGGCGCCCTGTTCAGCAATACCTACACGCTGACCGCCAATGTCACTGCTGTCAACGATGCCCCAGCGGGCACGGATGCCACCGTCACCATCAACGAAGACACGCCCAAAACCTTCGCGGCCAGTGATTTCGGCTTGACCGACCCGGCCGATTCGCCCGCCAATGCCCTGAGCGCGGTGGTCATCACCACGCTGCCGCTGGCAGGAACACTCACATTCAACGGGACTCCCGTTGCCGCCGGGCAGCCCATCCCGGTGGCCAACCTGGGCAGCCTGGTCTTCGCGCCCGCAGCCAATGCCAACGGCAACAACTACGCCAGCTTCACCTTCCAGGTGCAGGACGATGGCGGCACGGCCAACGGCGGCAAGAACCTCGATCCCACGCCCAACACCCTCACGTTCAACGTCACGCCCGTCAACGACGCTCCCACCGCCATGGACGATGCAGCGCAGGCGGTTTACAGCGCCACGGTGGCCTACCGCAGCAATCCGACCGGCAACGTCAAGACCAACGATGTGGATGTGGACAGCGGGGATGCGATTGCGGTGAACCGCATCAGCACTGGCAGTACGCTGGGCGGGACGATCTACACACTGGGTCAGGCTCAGACCCACACCACCACCTCCAACGCCACCATCACCGGCACCGAAGGTTTAGCGTATCTAAGTGCCGACATCAAGGCATCAGGCGTCAACAACATCGCAGTGGGCGATGTGCTTACTTCTTCATCTGCCGGTACGGTAATTCCTACCGGTACCACGGTTCTTTCGATCACCACTGTGACCGGCGCAAAGCAGGTGGTGTTCAGTAATCCCGTTGTGATCACCACCTCATCGGCACTGGTGTTCACGCACGCGAACAACACCACACAAAGCATTACGCTCTCCCCAGGCAACGACGTTCTGAACGCAACGAGTACCGCCGTGGCCATCACCGCCGCAACGGGCGGCTCCATTGCTACGGGCATGACAGTCAGCGGAACGGGCATCACTGGGGGCACAACGGTCACGGCGGTAACCACTGCCAACAGCATTACGCTGGTCAAGCTGAGCAGCGCGTACGCCGGCAGCTTGAACACGGATTACGCCTTTACCGGAACAACCACCAGCACGGTCACGACCAACCCTGGTGATCCAACGGTAGTCGATGGCACGTATGGCCGGCTGTCCATTTCCAGCGATGGCTCCTACACCTACACCGTCACCAACGCCTCGGTCACCAACGGCTCTACCGACACCTTTACCTACGAAGTCAAGGACACGGCTGCCGCCACGGCCACCGCGAAGCTGGTCGTCACCATCAACACGGCCACCGCCGCAGCGCCTACGGCCGTGGCAGATACCTCCACCTCTTCCGGCGCAGTTGCGGCCACCGAAAAGGGCGGCACCCACAACAACGCGGGCGGGGTGACCGGCACCGGCAATGTGCTGACCAACGACACCGTGGGTTCTGGCAACAACACGCTGGCAGTGAATGCAGCGCAAAGCCAATCGGCCACGGCGTTCACGTCTGTCACCAGCGGTGGCGTCGCCCTGACGGGTAGTTACGGCGATTTGCTGATCAAGTCGGACGGCAGCTACACCTACACGCCCCACGACGGCAACACCACGGTCAATGCACTCAACAGCAGCCAGAGCCTGACCGACAAGTTCAACGTCCGAATCACCGACAGCGGCGGCAACTTTGCGACCAACACCCTTACGGTCACCATCAACGGCGCTAACGATGCGCCTGTAGGCCAGGACGATGCTGGCGCGGCCACCGAAGCTGGCGGCACGGCCAACGGGGCGGCAGGCCAAAACGCCACGGGCAACGTGCTGACAAACGATACCGACGTGGACAACGGCACGACCCTGAGCGTGACGGCGGTGCGCACAGGCGCCACTGAAGGCGCGGGGACTGCTGGCACCGTCGGCACCGGCGTGCAGGGCACATACGGCACGCTCACGCTCAACAGCACCGGCGGCTACACCTATGTGGTCAACGAAACCGCAGCCAATTCGCTGGCAGCGGGCGCCACGGCCACCGATGCCTTCAACTACACGGTCAGCGATGGTTCGCTCACCGATACCGCCGTACTGACCATCACCATCACCGGTGCCAACGATGCGCCGGTGAACACTGTGCCGGGTGTGCAAACCCTCAACAGCTACGAGACTAAAACCATCACCGGCCTGTCGGTGGCAGACCCCGATGGCAACCTTGCCACCGTATCGGCGGTGCAGCTCAGTGTCTCGCACGGCACGTTGTCGGCCACTGCGAGCGGCGCTGGCGCGATCACCGGCGCCGGCACCGATGCTAGCCCCCTGGTGTTCTCAGGCTCCGCTGCAGAAATCAACGCCATGATTGCATCGGTGGTCTATGCGCCCACCATCGGATATGCAGGCTCCGATGCGTTGCGCATGGTCAGCACCGATGCCACGGGCCTGACCGACACCGACGTGGTCGCCATCACGGTCACAGCCGACAGCCGGGCACTGAGCGTGACGGGCACCACGGTCAACGAAGCCTCGCCCTATGTCTTTTTCACGGTGGGCGGTGCGGCTGGTCAACTGGTTTCCCTGGCAAGCAGCAGCGGTACAGCCACCAAAGGCGCCGACTTTGTGCCTAACCTGGAGTACTACAGCAGCGGTACATGGAATGCCTACACCAGCGGCACCATTGCCATGCCTGGCACGACCCTGCTGGTGCGGCTGCCAGTGCTGCAAGACAACACCTACGAGGGCAGCGAAACCCTGAGCCTGGCAGCTACCAACCTCAATGGCACGGCCTATTCAGGCAACAGCACCATCCAGGACGATGGCGTGGGTTCCATCTACCTGGCCGGCAACACCACCGGCATCGCAGACACCTTGGGCACGGGCTACCCCGCTGCACTGGACGACGATCGCACGCTGACCGTCAACAGCATTACCGTCAACGAGGCATCGTCGCACGCCGTGTTTTCCGTGGGCGGTACTGCCGGTCAGGTCATCACGTTGGTGCTGGAGGCTGGTTCCGCCACCGCAGGCACGGACTATGGCAATGCGCTGGAAGTCTGGGACGGCGCCAACTGGGGGGCTTATGGGACCAGCGCCACCATCCCCGCGGGCGGCACGCTGCTGGTCCGCATCCCCATCACGAACGACACCACCTACGAAGGCGCCGAAAACTTCGGCCTCAAGGCCACCAATGGCAGCGGCATCCCCTCTACCGGCACGGCCACCCTCGTCGATGACGGCACGGGGCTGGTGTATGACGGCACGGTGACCGGCAATGCGGCCACGACCACCAGCAGTGGCCTGGACAACGACCTGTCGGTGGACGTCACCGCCTACGGCCCCGTCAACGAAGGCTCCACCTACGCCCTGTTCAAGGTCATCGCCACCATCGGCGAAAACCTGAACCTGGCACTGGCCGGCAGCGGCACCACCCAAGCCACTACCGCCGGCTTCACGCTGCAGTTCTCGTACAACGGTACCGACTGGACCAACTACAGCAGTGCCGTGCAACCCGTGGTGCCGGGCACCTTGGGCGGCGGCACAGGTGTGGTTTATGTGCGCGCCAATATCACCAGCGAGCAGGACAACACCCCGGAAGGCACGGAAACCTTCACCCTGACGGCATTGACCAGCACCGGCAACGGCACCTCGGGGGCAGCGCAAACCAGCATCGTGGACGATGGCTCGGGATCGATTTACGACGGTACCTTGACCACCGGCGCACCGACCGCTGTGACCACAGGTCTGGACGACGACCGCACGCTCAGCGTCAACAGCATCACCGTCAACGAAGCCTCGCCCTACGCCCTGTTCACCGTGACCGGCGTGGCCGACCAGCCAGTCCAACTGAGCCTGGTCCATGGCACGGCCACTGGCGGCACCACCACGCCCACGGACGGCAGCGTGGACTACGCGACCAGCCTTGAATATTGGGACCCCACGGCCAACAGCAATGCCGGTGGGTGGGTTGCCTATGCCAGCAACAGCTTCGTCAGCATCCCCGCCGGCGGTACGACCCTGCTGGTGCGCACGGCCATCGTCAACGACACGGCGGCCGAGGGCGACCAAACCTTTACCCTGACTGCGACCAACGCCGGCGGCACGGCAAGCACCCCAGGCACCGCCACCATCAATGACACCGGCGGCGGTGTGATCTATACCTTTGGCGGAACCAACCATGCAGGGGCTTCCACCGGAACCACGGCCACCGGGCTGGACACCGATGCAACGCCTTCCGCACCAGCACCAGCACCAGCACCAGCACCAGCACCAGCACCAGCGGTGGCCCTGACGCAGACCGTCACGATTGCCTCGATGGGCAAGGACAGCGGCGCGGCAGACTTCCTCACCAACGATGGCGCTGCAAACCGCACCGTGGCGGGCACGCTCAGCGCAGGCTTGGGTGCCAATGAAGTGGTTGAGGTCTCGTTCGACAACGGCGCCACCTGGAGCACGGCCACCACCACGGGCACCGGCTGGACTATCACCGACAGCGGTGCGCACACCGCTGGCTGGACCATCCAGGCAAGGGTCACCAACACCCCGACCAACCTGTCGGGCACACCGGCCAGCCAGGCGGTGACCTACGATGCCAGCATCACCACCCCGACCGTGTCACTGACCAGCGACACCACCGATGGTGTCGGCGGCGACCACACCGACCTCAAAACCAGCAACGCTGGACTGAGCTTCAATGCCAAGGACAGCGACGCGACCCGCACCTACACGGTGGATTCGGGTACCGCCAGCGCCAGCTACAGCGCACCCACCAGCCAGGGCAGCCACACCGCCACTGTCACCGACACGGACACGGCCGGCAACACGGCCAGCGCCCACCTCACCTTCACCTTGGACACCGTGGCTCCGGTGTTGAGCACGACCAGCGTGAATGGCAGCACCCTGGTGCTGAGCTACACCGAGGCCGGGGTGGGTGTGTCCACCGTCACACCTGCCGCTGCAGACTACGCGGTCAAGGTCAACGGCAGCAGCACCACCCCTTCGGCCGTGGTGGTCAACGCAGCCAACAAGACCGTCACCTTGACGCTGCCCAGCGCGGTCACCAGCGCCGACACGGTGCTGCTGTCGTACACCCCCGGCACGCAAAAGCTGCAGGACATTGCGAGCAACCTGGCGGCCAGCCTGACCGATCAGGCGGTGGGCAATGGAACCCCGGCTCCTGCTCCTGCTCCTGCTCCTGCTCCTGCTCCTGCTCCTGCTCCCGCTCCCGCTCCCGCTCCGGCTCCGGCTCCCGCTCCCGCTCCCGCTCCCGCTCCCGCTCCCGCTCCGGCGCCCCTGACCGCCGATCTCGACCCCAACAGCGACACGGGTGTGAAGGACCACCAGACGGCCATCGTCAATCCTGAGTTCACGATCAATGCGGGCAGTTTCCTGACCACGGGCGGCAGTGCACGGTTGCTGGACCCCCAGGGCAAGGTGGTGGGCCAGACGGCCGTGACGGCGGCGAACATTGCCGCCGGCAAGATCAATGTGCCCACCACGCAGCTGGATGACGGGGCGTACACCTTTGTTTCGCAGGTGCTCGACGCCTCCGGCAAGGTGGTGGCATCGGTGCCTGTGACGGTCACCATCGTGACCGACCGCGACGGTGTGATGCCCTCCACCGAACTGGCGGCCCACAGCGGCGACTTCAACCAGGACGGCATCCCCGACTGGCAGCAAAACAATGTCGCGCAATTGCCGCTGACCTCTGCCGCCGATTTCCAGGCGGGCAAGAACGCGCCCACCGCTTCGTTTGGCGCGATCATGGCGGGCAAGGTCAGCAGCACCCAGGCGGCTTCTGTGCAGCTGGACGCCAGTGCGCAACTGCTCAACATTGCCGTCAAGGAACAGCCTTCCACGCCCTTGCCCGCCAACACGCAAGCGGCCACGCCCTTGCTGCAGTTTTCTGTTGCGGCCCAGGATGGCAAAGCCCTGATCGATGCAGACCCCACGCGCGCCGGCTTACAAACCCAGGTGGTGATCGACCTGCCCAAGGGCGTTGTGGCCAATGCGTTCATGAAATACAACGCCACCACGCAAAGCTGGGTCAACTTGACCAACCCCGCCGCCCTGAAGGGAAGCAGCGATGGCGCCGCCCTGCTGGACACCAATGGCGACAATTTGATTGACCGCGTGGTGCTCACGATCACCGATGGGGGCCCCGGGGACGAGGACGGCCTGGCCAATGGCATCGTCGTCGACCCGGGCGAGCTGGTCCGCGCCTACTGCCCCTTCGATCCCTTCCAGCCGGATGACGATGGCGACGGCCTGACCAATGCGCTGGAGGCCCTCTCCGGGCGGAATCCGAACGCCAAGGACAACGACATCTATCGCAACAACGACTTGTTCGTCAATCAGCTGTACCGCGACGTGCATGGCCGGGAGTCCGAGCAGGCGGGCAACGACTACTGGAAGGTGTTGCTGGCCAAGGGCACCGTGTCGCAGTTCCAGGTGATTGAAGGGTTCTTCTCCTTGCCGGAGTTCAATGAAAAAGCGGGTTTGGTCATTCGTGCCTACCAGACGGTGCTGGACCGCAGCCCGGATTTCTGCGGCTTCAACTACTGGATCGCCCAGCGCAACCAGGGCAAGAGCGTGGAGCAGGTGGTCAGTGACTTCCTGGGGCAGGATGAATTCCTCAAGCTCGGGCCGCTGAGCAACCAGGCCTTTGTCGATCTGCTGCTCAAGAACGCCGAGTTGACGGTGGATACCGCGCAAAAGGCGTCCTGGGTCCAGGCCCTGGATGCGGGGGCGGGCCGCTCCCAATTGCTGCTTGATATTCTCCAGAGCGATGGTCTGAAAGCCGTCACCCAGGACGAGGTGGCCATCGACATGCTCTACCTGGGCTTTTTGAACCGCGAAGATGACCAGCCAGGCTGGGATTACTGGCACCAGAAATGGGCCCATGGCGAGTACGACGGCCTGACTTCGTTCTACGCCAAGGCCTTCGAGCAACCGGAGTTCGAGGGGCGTTTCGTGCCCATTGAAACCGCAGGCCAGTTGACCCTGGTGGGTGTCCCTGAGGTACACGGCTGATTCCATGCCCCCTGGCGCCGTCCGGCCCGGCTCACAACAGATCGTGGTTGCGGGCCTTGGTGATGGCCTGCACCTGGGAGCGCACATTCAGCTTGCGGTACAGGTTGCGCACATTCGATTGGATGGTGGACAGCGCCACCCCCATCTGCTGCGCGACGCGGTCATAGCTCAGGCCCTGCGAGAGAAAGCGCAGGGTTTCCAGTTCGCGCGGGGTCAATTTGAAGTCGGTGTCGTGGGCCGCCGTGTTCTGCTCGCCCGCCAGTTTCTTGAACAGAAATCGCGCCAGAGAAGGGCTCAGCGGATAGATGCCCTCCATCACCTGGGCAATCCCCTTGGTGATTTGCTGAATCGACTCGTCCTTGAGCAAATAGCCTTTGGCGCCCGCCTCGATCGCGCTGAGCACCACGGGCTCTGCCGCCACGACCGAGATCACGACGATCGGCAGGTCCGGAAACTGCTTGTGGCAGGCCTTGATGACCTCCAGGCCGCTGATGTCCGGCAGCCCCATGTCAATCAGTGCCAGGTCAAAGTGCTGCCGGGGTTCGCGGACCAGGGCCAGCGCCTGCTGGCCCTCACTGGCGGTGTGGATGCTCCAGGCCTGCGCCTGCTGGGCCACGGCTGCGCAGATCTGTTCTGCGAACAGGGGGTTGTCTTCGACGAGCAACAGGCGCAGCGTCTGCTCATTGTCTGGAGCGGTGGTGTTTGTCAATGAAACCATAGCGCTTTGTACTCCAAGGTCCCTGGGACGGGGGTGCGCAAAATCGTCCGAAGCGACGACGCTGGCGGGCGGGTGCGCGGCGAACATGGGGCCCTCTTCCACTCCCCCTGAGAGCGCACGATGTCCGAAGCCTATCTCGTTGCCACGGCCCGCACCGCCGGAGGCCGCCGGGGCGGCCGCCTGTCCGGCTGGCACCCGGTGGAGCTGTCTGCCCAGATCCTGAACGCCCTGGTGGACCGCAGCGGCATCGACCCGGCCCTGGTCGAGGATGTGTTCATGGGCTGCGTCAGCCAGGTGGGCGAGCAGTCCACCAACGTGGCGCGCAACGCGGTGCTGGCGTCCAAACTGCCCGAGTCGGTGCCCGGCACCTCGATCGACCGCCAGTGCGGCTCGTCCCAGCAGGCCATCCACTTCGCGGCGCAGGCGGTGATGTCCGGCGCCATGGACGTGGTGATTGCCGCCGGCGTCGAGTCCATGAGCCGCGTGCCCATGTTCAGCCCCACGGCCCTGGCGCAAAAAGCCGGCCTGGGCCACTACCAGAGCCCCAGCGTCAACCGCCGCTACAACGAGGTAGTGTTCAGCCAGTTCATGGGCGCGGAAATGATGGCCCGCAAATACGGCCTGAGCAAGGACGACCTGGACCGCTACGCCCTGCAAAGCCACCAGCGCGCCATCGCGGCCACGCAGGCCGGCGCCTTCCAGGACGAGATCGTGCCCGTGCGCGTACGCACCGCCGACGGCACCGACACCGAGGACTGGCACACCGTCGATGAAGGCATCCGCTTCGAGGCCACGCTCGAAGGCATCCAGAACGTGAAGCTGCTGCAGGAAGGCGGCGTGGTCACCGCCGCCAACGCCAGCCAGATTTGCGACGGCGCCACCGGCGTGATGGTGGTCAACGAGCGCGGCCTCAAAGCCCTGGGCGTGCAGCCCCTGGCGCGCATCCACCACATGACCATGATCGGCCACGACCCGGTGATCATGCTGGAGGCCCCCATTCCGGCCACCGAGCGCGCGCTCAAGAAGGCCGGCATGAAAATCGAGGACATCGACCTGTACGAGGTCAACGAGGCCTTTGCCTCGGTGCCGCTGGCCTGGCTCAAGGCCCTGGGCGCCGACCCCGAGCGCCTGAACGTGAACGGCGGCGCCATCGCGCTGGGCCACCCGCTGGGGGCCTCGGGCACCAAGCTCATGGCCACCCTGGTCAACGCCCTGGGCCAGCGCGGCAAGCGCTATGGTCTGCAGACCATGTGCGAGGGCGGCGGCATGGCGAACGTGACCCTCATCGAGCGCCTGTAAGCCATGGCGACCCCCCACAGCGACCGGGGCGATCCGCCCCTGCTGCACATCGAGGGCGTCACCGTGCGTTTTGGCGGCATCGTGGCGCTGGATGGGGTGTCCTTCGACGTGCGGCGTGGGCAGATTTGCGCGCTGATCGGCCCCAACGGCGCGGGCAAGAGCACGCTGTTCAACTGCCTGTCGCGGCTGTACGCCTGCAACAGCGGCCACATCGCCTTCGATGGCCACCCCTTGTCCACCCTGCCGCGCCACCGCATGGCGGAGATCGGCATTGGCCGCACCTTCCAGAACCTGGCGCTGTTTCGCAGCATGAGCGTGCGCGAGAACATCCTGGTGGGCTGCCACAGCAAGCACCATGCGGGCTTCCTGCGCAACGCGTTTCGCCTGCCCGGCGTGGCGCGCATCGAGGCCGATGCGCAGGTGCGCGCGCAGTCGCTGATCGACTTTCTGGGCCTCACGGCCGAGGCCGAGCGCGTGGTGGCCGACCTGCCCTTTGGCACGCAAAAGCGCGTGGAACTGGGCCGCGCCCTGGCTGCCCAGCCCCAGCTGCTGTTGTTGGACGAGCCCGCCTGCGGCCTGAACCACGAGGAACTGCACAGCCTGGGCAGCCTGATCCGTGACATCCGCGACCGCCTGGGCGTGACGGTGCTGCTGGTGGAGCACCACATGGCCCTGGTGATGGGGATTTCCGACCATGTGGTGGCGCTGAACTTTGGCAAGAAGATCGCCGAGGGCACGCCCGCCGAGGTGCGGCGCCACCCCGAGGTGATCCGCGCCTACCTGGGCACGACCGAGGAGGAGACGGCATGACGCCCCCGAACCCCGCCCATCCCCCCAAGCCCGCGAACAAGATCCTTGAAGTGCGGGGCCTGCACGCCCGCTATGGCAACACCCGCGTGCTGCACGGCATCGACCTGGACATCGCCGACGGCCAGGTCACCGCGCTGCTGGGCGCCAACGGCGCCGGCAAGACGACCACGCTGCGCGCGTTGTGCCAGCTGATGGTGCAGACCAGTGGCAGCATCACGCTGGCGGGCCAGCGCATGGATGGCCGCTCCACCGAGCAGATTGCCCGCGCCGGCGTGGGCCATGTGCCCGATGGCCGTGGCACCTTCCTGGGCCTGAGCACCGAAGAAAACCTGCGCCTGGGCACCTATGCCCGCGCCAGCCGCAGCGGCATCCCAGAGGACATGGAGCGCATCTACGGCTACTTTCCGCGCCTGCGCGAGCGGGCCGCGCAGCAGGCAGGCACGCTGTCGGGCGGCGAGCAGCAGATGCTGGCCATTGGCCGCGCGCTGATGGGCCGCCCGCGCCTGCTGCTGCTCGACGAGCCGTCCTTCGGCCTGGCGCCGCTGGTGGTGCAGGACATCTTCGCGATCATGCGGCGCATCAACCAGGAGGAGAAGGTCTCCATCCTGCTGGTGGAGCAAAACGCCAAGCTGGCGCTGGAGCTGGCCGACCAGGCCTACCTGCTGGAGACCGGGTGCGTGGTGTTGTCGGGCTCGGCCGCCGAGATGCGCCGCAACGACGCGGTCCGCAAGGCCTATCTGGGCGAATGAGGAAGGCAAGACGATGAACGAATTCCTGCACCAGCTGCTGGCGGGCCTGGCCACCGGCGGCATCTACGCCAGCGTGGCGCTGGCCCTGGTGATGATCTACCAGGCCACGCAGCACATCAATTTCGCGCAGGGCGAGATGGCGATGTTCTCCACCTTCATCGCCTGGAGCCTGATCCAGGCGGGGCTGCCGTACTGGGGGGCCTTCTTCCTGACGGTGGTGATCTCCTTTGTGCTGGCGGCGGTGGTGGAGTTCGCCGTCATCCGCCCCATGCACCGCGCGCCCGAGCTGTCGGTGGTGGTGGTGTTCATCGGCCTGCTGGTGATCTTCCACAGCCTGGCGGGCTGGCTGTTTGGCTACACGATCAAGCAGTTTCCCAGCCCGTTTCCGGCCAATGCCTGGTATGGCTCGGCGCTGATGTCGGCGCACGAGGTGGGCGCCATCGTCGTCGCCCTGCTGATGGTGGCGGCGCTGTTTGCCTTCTTCCGCCTCACGCCGCTGGGCCTGGCGCTGCGCGCTGCGGCGCAGAACGCGCCCTCGTCGCGCCTGGTGGGCATCAACGTGGGCCGCATGCTGATGCTGGGCTGGGGCCTGGCCGGCGCGATCGGCGCGGTGGCCGGGATGATGGTGGCCCCCGTGGTGTTTCTCGACCCGCACATGATGACCGGCGTGCTGCTGTACGCCTTTGCCGGCGCGCTGATCGGCGGCATCGACAACCCGGTGGGCGCGGTGATGGGCGGCTTCATCGTCGGTGTGCTGGAAAACCTGATCGGCACCTACATCGTGGGTACCGAGCTCAAGCTCTCGGTGGCGCTGGTGCTGATCGTGGGCGTGTTGATCGTGCGGCCGGCCGGCCTGCTGGGCAAAACCATTGTGAAGCGGGTGTAAGCCATGAACCAGACCTCTCCCCTGTGCTCGGCCCGCGTCTGGGGCCCCGTCCTGCTGCTGCTGGCCCTGGGCCTGCCCTTCGTGGCCAAGGGCTACCAGATCTTCCAGGCCACCATGGTGCTGTCGTATGCGATTTCGCTCCTGGGCCTGAACATCCTGACCGGCTACAACGGCCAGATCTCGCTGGGCCACGGCGCCTTTTATGCCCTGGGCGCCTACACCACCGGCATGCTGATGGAGCACGCCGGCATGCCGTACTGGCTGACGATTCCCTGCGCGGCGCTGGTCTGCCTAGTGGTGGGCTACCTGTTCGGGCGCCCCGCGCTCAAGCTCGAAGGCCTCTACCTGGCGCTGGCCACCTTTGCGCTGGGCGTGGCCATGCCGCAGCTGCTCAAGTACAAGCACCTGGAAGCCTGGACTGGCGGCGTGACCGGCATCGTGCTGATGAAGCCCGATGCGCCGTTTGGCCTGCCGCTGTCGCAGGACCAGTGGCTGTACTTCTTTGCGCTGCTGGTGGCGGCGGTGATGTTCTGGATCGCGCACAACCTGCTGGCCAGCGGCACGGGCCGGGCCATCCGCGCCATCCGCGACCACAGCATGGCGGCCGAAGCCATGGGGGTGGACAACCGCCACTACAAGTCCATGAGCTTTGGCGTGTCGGCTGCCTACACCGGCGTGGGCGGGGCGCTGTCGGCGATTGCGGTGCAGTTCGTCTCGCCCGACTCCTTCACGCTGTTTTTGTCGATCTCGCTGCTGGTGGGCATCGTCGTGGGCGGCGTGGGCACGCTGTGGGGGGCCTTGTGGGGCGCCGCCTTCATCATGTTCGTGCCCAACCTGGCGGAGAAGGTCTCCAAGGCCGCGCCCTGGGCGGTGTATGGCCTGGTGCTGATCGCCTTCATGTTCGTGATGCCCGGGGGCGTGGTCGGCCTGCTGCGCAAACTCCAGGCCAAGTTCAAGTGATGTTTCTGGAAAGCCGTTGATGTCCACCTTTGACACCCTCGAGATCGAGCGCCACGGCAACGAGGCCGGCGTGGCCCTCGTGCGCCTGAACCTGCCGCACAAGCTCAACCCGATTGCCCACGCGTTGCAGGAAGACCTGCGCGCCGCGCTGGCGGCCCTGCGCGAGGACCGCAGCGTGCGCGCCCTGGTGCTGACCGGCGCCGGCAAGGCCTTTTGCGTGGGTGCCGACCTGAGCGCCATGCGGCCCTTGCCGCCCGGCAAGACCCTGGGCGACCAATCGGCCGAGACCATGGAGGCGCTGTCCAACCGCCTGATCGAGGACCTGCGCACGCTGCCTTTCCCGGTGGTCAGCGCGGTCAACGGCCCCTGCGCCGGGGCGGGCGTGGGCCTGGCCTTGGCGGCCGATGTGGTGCTGGCGGCCGAGTCGGCGTATTTCTACCTGCCCTTCATGCCGCGCCTGGGCATCGTGCCGGACCTGGGCACCACCTGGTTCCTGGAGCGCATGCTGGGCCGCTCGCGCGCCGTGGCCCTGTCGCTGCTGGGCGAACGCCTGCCCGCTGCCCAGGCTGCGCAATGGGGGCTGGTGTGGCAAACCGTGCCGGACGATGCGCTGCAGGCCGAGGCGCTGGCCCTGGCCCAGCGCCTGGCCGAGCTGCCCGCCCATGCCGCGCAGGAGATCCGCCAGGCCTACGACCGGGCCGGCGAGAACAGCCTGGTGGCCCAGATGCGCTACGAGGCCGAGCGCCAGCGCGAGCTGATCGACCGGCCCAGCTTCCAGGAGGGCGTGCGGGCGTTCCTGGAAAAACGCAGCCCGGTGTTTCCGCCGCGCTGACGGGGTGCGTGGGCCGCCCGCTTCCTGTCGGCGCAGGTTTTCATCAAAAAAGCCTCTGGCGCCCGTTGATATTGTCTTTTTAGCTCTTTAAATGATAGCGTTTTGATGGCCGGTCGAGGGCGCCGTGCCGGCGATGAGGGCGGGCCCTTTGGCCTGGAAATGGCCTTCCGATCCACGGTTCGGTGCATCCTGCAAGGCCAAGCCGCATGGCGTTCGGAGCCGGGCGGCCGCATGGTTGGCATTCATCCCGCCCCGGCCAGGAGGGCCCGCAAGGGGTTGGCGGGCGCACTTAGCAACTTGACGGCCAGGGCGCAGCACACCACCACCACCATGGGTCGTACCAGGCTGGGGCCCACACGCAACGCGCAGCGCGCGCCCAGTTGTGCGCCGGCAAAAGCAGCCACGGCCATCGTGAGAGCCAATGGCCAAATGATCACCCCTTTGGCCATGAAAACCGCCAGGGCCCCTGTATTGCTGGCTGCATTTCCCAGCTTGGTCAGGCCCATGGCACGCACCATGGGCAAACCGCACAAGAGCAGCCAGCCGATCATGAAGAAGGCGCCTACGCCGGGACCCAAAATGCCGTCATAGATTCCCAGCAGGGGGGCCACCGTCAGCGAAAAAAGGGCGACCGAGAGGCGTTGCCTGCCACGGCCATGGCCTATGGCGGGACTGCACCCAAAATACACGGCCACCCCTATCAGCAGGACCGGGACGGCGGCTTCCAGCCATTGCCTGTCCACCCTGCTGACGAGCAAGGCCCCACCCGCCCCGCCCAGCATGGCCAGGGGAACCAGCCACCGTGCTTCATGCCAGTCGATCAAGCGCTTGCGGGCAAACGTGCTTGCTGCTGAAACCGTCGCTGCGGCCGCCTGGAACTTGTTGGTCCCCAAGGCTGCGACGGGATCCAGGCCTGCCAGCAGCAAGGCTGGCAAGGTCACCAGCCCGCCCCCACCGGCAATCGCATCGAAGAAGCCCGCGCCAAAGGCGACGGTCGCCAATATCCACACAACATCAGCATTCATGGGAATGATCCCTTTTGGGGTTCTTCCCCCTGTGGATATTCTTGGGTGGGAATGTTTTTGTTTTTCAAATGATTTTCCTTGGATATTTGAATATTTAGATGTTGAAGATGGTTTCAACGAATTGGATTCGTGAAATTCCATGGATTTAATTTTATGGTTTCTCCTGTGGAATAAAAAGACACAGATAAGCCCATAAAAACAGAAACAGTTTTATAAAAAACGGCTCTGTTATGGTGGATTTACCTAGAATGTGTTTCCCTTGTTGTCCATCCACTGCCACCATGCCCAATCCCCCGAGATACCAGCAACTGGCCCAGCATTACCAGCAAGCCATTGAGGGCGGTGCGCTGGGTGTGGGTGACAAGCTCCCGTCGCTGCGAACGCTGATGCGCTTGCACGGCGTGGGACTTTCGACGGCGCTCCAGACGTGCCGCACGCTGGAAGAGGGTGGCTGGGTGCAGGGGCGGGAGCGTTCCGGCTACTTTGTGCGACGGCCATCGCGCATGGGCGGTATGCCACCGCCGGATGCGCCTGCCCTCCAAAGGCTGCCTGACCCTGCGCAATTCGTTGGTATTCACGAAAAGGTATCGGCCTTTGTCGCCCGGCGCCAGCAAGGAGGGCTGCGGCTGGATCTTTCCGTGGCCCACTGCGTTCCCGCGCTGTACCCCGGCGATGCGCTGCGCGCCGCGATGGCGCGCAGCCTGCGCCAGCAACCGGAGTTGCTTACCGCGCCGCCCCCCCAGGACTGTCTGCCTTTTGGCACCGCCGTAGCGCGGCGCGCCTTGCGTGCAGGGATGCAGTTGACCCCTCTGGATGTGTTGCCCACGCATGGCTGCACTGAGGCGCTGCACCTGGCCTTGCGTGCGGTCGCCCACCCTGGCGACACCGTGGCAGTGGAATCCCCTGCGTTCTACGGTTTGCTGCAGATCCTGGAAAGCCTGGGCTTGCGTGCGCTGGAAGTACCGACCCATGCACGCACGGGCTTGTCGGTCGAGGCGCTGGAGTTGGCGCTGTCGGCCTATGAGCGCATTCGCGCCGTGGTCGTGGTGCCCCATTTGCAAAACCCCTTGGGCAGCGTCATGCCCGATGCGCACAAGGCCCCGTTGGTGCGCCTGTGCAGTGCCCACGGTGTGGCGGTGATCGAGGACGACTGCTATAGCGAATTGTTCGACGATGGCAGCGCCCCGCGGGCGCTCCAGTCGTTCGACCAGGATGGCAGCGTGATCCACTGCGCATCGCTGCACAAGGCCCTGGCGCCAGGGCTACGGCTGGGATGGATGCATGGCGGGCGCTGGCATGCGCGGGTGCAAATGCTCAAGCAAGCCCACAGCCGCAGCAATGCCGCGCTGCCCTTGTGGGCCGTGGGTGGGTTCATGGCCAGCGGTGCCTACGAACGGCATCTGCAGCGGCTGCGTCTCGCCTTGCGCGTGCAGCGCGAGCGCAGCGCCGACTGCATCGCGGCCCATTTCCCCCCCGGTACACACATTGCCCGGCCCGCCGGCGGGGTGCAGCTGTGGGTGGAGCTGCCCAAGCCTTTGCCTGCCCAGCTTGTTTTTGAGGCGGCACTGCGCGAGGGCATTCTGGTCGCTCCGGGCGCCTTGTTTTCCCACAGCGGGCGCTTTGATCATTGCCTGCGCATCAACTGCGGCCAGCCCTGGACAGAGTCTCTGGAAGACGGATTGCGTCGCCTTGGCACCATTGCCACGCAGGCGTGGGCTGGTACGGGGTGAAACCGAGACTGCCAGGAGGGCTTCCCCCCAGCCAGAACAAAGCCCCCTTGGGGACGCAACCCTGCTTGAACGCGTTGTTCCCGCCCACAGGGGCAGGATGGGACCGCACCGGCAGGCTACCGCCACCGCAGGCTGGCGGTGGGGGAGAGGCTGGGGCCCCGGATTTTGAAAGAAGGGGGAGATAGAAGAGGGAGATTCTCGGGGAGCTGGATGGAATCGACAGACAGATCCACATCCCCTTGCGGCCCCTCAAGATGCTGCTTTGCCGGTGCCTGGCGTTCGTGAATGGCACCTGCTCTCCGTCGGTTCCCGCTTCCAGGAAAGGTCGGAGGCCTTCCTGGAACCGCGGGCGCGGGTGTTTTCGCCCCGCAGGGACAGGGCTTACACCCGCTCAAAGATCGCTGCAATGCCCTGGCCGCCGCCAATGCACATGGTCACCAGCGCGTAGCGGCCGCCGGTGCGGTGCAGCTCGGCAATCGCCTTGGTGGTGATGATGGCGCCGGTGGCGCCCACGGGGTGGCCCAGCGAGATGCCGGAGCCGTTGGGGTTGACCTTGGCGGGGTCGAAGCCCAGTTCCTGGGCCACGGCGCAGGCCTGGGCGGCGAAGGCTTCGTTGGCCTCGATCACGTCGATGTCGGCCAGCTTCAGGCCGGTGCGCTCCAGCACCTTGCGGGTGGCGGGCACGGGGCCGATGCCCATGTAGGCGGGCTCCACGCCGGCGTGGGCGTAGCCGACCAGGCGGGCCAGGGGCTTGAGGCCCAGGGCGGCCACGCGCTCGCCGCTGGCCATGACCACGGCGGCGGCGCCGTCGTTGATGCCCGAGGCGTTGCCGGCCGTCACGGTGCCGCCTTCCTTCTTGAAGGCGGGCTTCATGCCGGCCAGGGTTTCGAGGGTGGTGGCGGCGCGCACATGCTCGTCGGTGTCAAACAGCGTGGTGCCCTTGCGGGTGACGATTTCCACGGGAACGATCTGTTCCTTGAAATAGCCCTGGGCGATGGCGTGGGCGGCGCGCTGGTGGCTGACCACGGCCAGCTGGTCCTGCATGTCGCGGGTGATCTTGTAGCGCTCGGCCACGTTTTCGGCGGTCACGCCCATGTGCATTTTTTGCCAGGGGTCGTGCAGGATGCCCAGCATGTAGTCGATGCTCTTGGTGTCGCCCATGCGGGCGCCGTAGCGCGCGGCCTGGTCGAAGTAGGGGCCGCGGCTCATGGATTCGGAGCCGGCGCCAATCGCCACTTCGCAGTCGCCCAGCAGGATGGCCTGCGCCGCCGACACGACGGCCTGCAGGCCCGAGCCGCACAGGCGGTTGACGTTGAAGGCGGGGGTTTCGATGGGGCAGCCCGCATCGACGGCGGCCACGCGGCTCAGGTAGGCATCGCGGGTGTCGGTGGGGATCACATTGCCCATGACCAGGTGGCCGATGGCGTCGGGGGCCAGGCCGCTGCGCTGGATGGCGGCCTTGACGGCGGTGGTGGCCAGCTGGGTGTTGGGCACGTCCTTGAGCGTGCCGCCAAAGGTGCCGATGGCGGTGCGGGCGGTGCTGACGACGAAAACTTCACGGGTCATGGTTGTCTCCAGAGAAAGTGGTTTTTTGCTAGACGCCCTGAAATATAGCGGCTTGTTTGGTGAAGAAGGCGTCGATGCCTGCCGGCAGGTCGGCGGTGTGCGCGCAGGCGACAAAGGCCTGGGCCTCGGCGGCCAATTGGGCGGGCAGATCGCGGTCGAAGCTCTCGCGCACCAGGCGGCGCATATGGCCCAGCGCCACCGTGGGGCCCTGGGCCAGGCGCTGGGCCAGGGCGGCCACGGCGCCGTCGAGTTCAGCGGCGGGCAGCACGCGGTTGACCAGGCCCAGGCGCAGGGCCTCGGCGGCGTCGATGGGCTCGCTGAGCAGGGCGATTTCCAGCGCCTTGCGCAGGCCCACCAGCCGGGGCAGGGCCCAGGAGGCGCCCACGTCGCAGCTGGCGCCCAGGTGGATGTAGGCCAGGTTGAAGCGGGTACCTTCGGCGGCCAGCACGAAGTCGGCCTGCAGCATCAGGCTCAGGCCCGCGCCAGCGGCCACGCCATGCACCTGCGCGATGACCGGGGCGTTCAGGCGGCTGAGCAGGGTGACGGCTTCATTCAGGGGTGCGAGCAGGTCCTGGGCGCCTTGCACCGGGTCGGCGCGCAGCGTGGCCAGGTCGCCGCCGGCCATGAAGCCCTTGCCCGCGCCGCACAGCACCACGGCCCGCACGCCGGGGTCGGCGGCCAGGGTTTGGACGGCGGCCAGCAGGGCCTGGGCCAGGGGCACATCGATGGCGTTGAGGGCTTCGGGCCGGTTGAAGCGCAGCGTGGCGATGGCGCCCTGGCGTTCGAGCAGCAAGGGAGGGGGGGGGGACATGGTTGCTCCTGAATAAATAGCTATCAGCGCTTGATGGGCGTGGCCTGGAGGCCGAATTGCCTTGATGGATGGAGTCGCCCGCGCGGCGGCGGGGCGGGTCTCAGTGGTACAGCGCCTCGATGTCGGCGGCGTAGGTCTGGGTGATGCTGGAGCGGCGCACCTTCATGGTGGCGGTGACTTCGCCATCGTCGTGGTCGAGTTCCTTGGTGAGCAGGTGGAACTTGCGGATCTGCGAGACCTGCGCCAGCCGGGCGTTGCCCTTGGCGATTTCTGCCTCGATCAGCGCGCGCACCGCAGGGGTCTCGACCAGGGAGCGGAAATGCGTGAAGGCCATGCGCTGCGATTCGGCCCACTGGCCCACGGTGTCGTAGTCGATCTGCACCAGCGCGCCCACGAACTTGCGGCCCTCGGCCACGATCACGCATTCCTTGATGTAGGGGCTGGCCTTCATGGTGTTCTCGATCTCGGAGGGCGTCAGGTTCTTGCCGCCGGCGGTGATCATGATGTCCTTGAGGCGGTCCACGATCTTGAGCTGGCCTTGTTCCTCGCGCACCACGTCGCCGGTGTGCAGCCAGCCGTCCACGATGCTGCTGGCCGTGGCCTCGGGGTTTTTGTAGTAACCGGCAAACACCATGTCGCCGCGCAGCTGGAACTCGCCGTTCTCGGCAATGCGCCAGGCCACGCCCTCCGTGGGCACGCCCACGGTGCCGATGGCGACCTGGTCCGGCCGGTGGCCCGTGACCATGCCGGTGGACTCGGTCAGGCCATAGACCTCGATCAGCGGCACGCCCAGCACCCGAAAAAACCGCACCACCTCCGGCGGGATCGGCGCGGCACCGGTCAGTGCCACCCGGACTTCGCGCAGGCCGATGAAGTTCTGCAGCGCGCGGAACACCGTCCAGTAGCTGGCGTAGAAGCGCGCCTTGTCGCCCAGGGTCCAGGCGCTGCGGGGTTTTTCGGCCAGGGCCTGGCAGGCGGCATAGGCGGTCTCGAAGAGCTGGCGGCGCCATCGGCCGGTTTCGCGGACCTTGATATTGATGGCCGCGTGCATTTTTTCCCAGATGCGGGGCACGCCCAGGAACAGGGTGGGCGCCACTTCGCGCAGGTCTTCCTGCACGGTGCGGATGGATTCGCCAAAGTTCACCTGCGAGCCCAGGTACAGCGGCACGAAGGTGGTCAGCATCTGCTCGGCCACATGGCACAGCGGCAGGTAGGACAGGTGGGTGGTGTCGGGGCGCAGCTGCAGCCGCTCGATGATGCCCGGCACCGCGCCCCGGATGTTGCGGTAGGAAATCATCGCGCCCTTGGGCTTGCCCGTGGAGCCCGAGGTGTAGATCATCAGCCCGATGTCGTCGAGCGTCTGGGCGGCCAGGGCCTCGTCGATCAGCGCCGGGTGGCTGGCGGCCTGGCCCAGGGCTTCGACCTCGGCGAAGGTGACGATCAGGCGGCGCTCTTCGGGCGTGAAGCTGCGCAGGCCCTTGGTTTCCATGACCACGATGTGCGTCAGGCGCGGCAGATCGGCCCGTGCGGCCAGCACCTTGTCGGTTTGCTCCTGGTCTTCGCAGACCATGATCTCGATGTCGGCATGCTGGACCACATAGGCCACTTCCGGCGTGGGGCTGGTGGGGTACACGCCCACGGTGATGGCGCCGACCAGGCCCGCTCCCATCTGGGCCAGCACCCATTCGATGCGGTTTTCCGAGATCACGCCCACATGGCCCTGCGCAGGCAGGCCCAGCGCGCGCAGGCCCAGGCCGACGTGGCAGGCGCGCTGGTAGTAGCGCGCCCAGTCGAAGGGCTTCCAGATGCCGAAGTCCTTTTGCCGGATCGCCACGCGGTGGGCGTCCTGGCGTGCGCGCTCGCGCAGCATCTGCGGCAGAGTCAGTTCAGGAAAGTTCATTTCAGAGGTCCATGGCGCTGTGCCTGGGGCACCCGCGTGAAAACTGGCGCAATCCAAGCCAGCGGCCACCGCGCAAGGGCCGCCCCGCCGCGCGGGGGGCGTCCCCCTTCCCGCAGCGCGCAGCGATGCGAGAGAAGGGGGAAGGCGCGCAGCGCCTCAGGGGGGTGTTTCTGCTCATGACAGCCAACGCTTGCGGCGTTTGTAGTGCTTGATGTCTTTGAAACTTTTCGCCTCTCCACCGCCGCCCATGCCGAGGTAGAACTCGCGCACATCGGGGTCGCTGGCCAGGCGTTCGGCCGGGCCGTCGATGACGATCTTGCCGTTTTCCATGATGTAGCCGGTGTGCGCCACGGCCAGGGCCACGGTGGCGTTCTGCTCGACCAGCAGCATGGAGGTGCCGCGTTCGGCGTTGATGCGCGCGATGATGGTGAAGATGTCTTCCACCAGCTTCGGAGAAAGGCCCAGCGAGGGCTCGTCCAGCAGGATGAGGTCGGGCTGGGCGATCAGCGCGCGGCCAATGGCCAGCATCTGCTGTTCGCCGCCCGAGAGGTAGCCGGCCAGGCCCTTGCGGCGCTCGTGCAGGCGCGGGAAGTAGCTGTAGACCAGATCGAAGTCGGGCTGCAGGTGGGGGCGGCCGGTGAGCGCATAGGTGGCGGCGACCAGGTTTTCCTCCACGGTGAGGTCCTCGAACACCCGGCGGCCTTCCATCACATGCGACAGGCCCTGGCGCACCAGCTGCTGCGGCGCCACGGCGGCGGTGGTCTGGCCCTGGAACAGGATGCTGCCGCTTTCGAGGGCGCCGTCTTCCAGGGTGAGCAGCCCCGACACGGCCTTGAGCGTGGTCGATTTGCCCGCGCCGTTGCTGCCCAGCAGGGCCACGATCTGGCCCCGCGGCACCACCAGTGACAGGCCCCGCAGGGCCTGCACCACCTTGTTGTAGACGACCTCGATGTTGTTGACTTCGAGGACGCAATCGGTCGATGGCGGGGTCATGCTTGCGCGCCTGGGAAGCGGCACAGCCGCTCAGGGCGATGCCGCTGCATCACAGCGTGATCCAGTCGGAGGCGGGCACCATGCGCTGCGCCTTCATGTCGGCCTTGTAGACCCGGCCCACGGGGATGGAGTTGCCCCGGATGGTGATCGGCACGCCGATCAGCCCGCCGGTGTCGAAGTCCTTGATGGAATTGAGCGCGGCCTTCAGGTTGGGGCCGGTGAAGGGCTTGTTGGCGTCCAGGCAGCGCTTGGCGGATTCGACGAACAGCATGGCCGCCAGGAAGCCCTGCATGTAGGCGGTGCTTTGGTACTCGGGGCGCATCTGGCGGATTTTTTCCAGCATCGGCGCCTTGGCCGAGGTGTCGTAGTAGTAGCGGTAGGGCATCACGCCCATGAAGCCGTCGCCGGCCTCGCCCATCTTCATGACGGTGGAGCTGTCCATGGTCCAGAAGGTGCCCATCCATTTGCTGGCCATGCCCATCTGCTTGCCCTGGCTGATGAACTCGGGGATGGGCGCCAGGATGTAGCCGTGGAAGAGGGTGTAGTCGGGCGCGGCGCGGCGCAGCTTGATGACCTCGGTGGACACGTCCACGCTGCCGGGCGGGGTCATGAGCTTGATCACCAGGTTCAGGCCCAGTTGCTTGGCCAGGGCCTCGCCCTCGTCGATGGGGTCGCGGCCGAACTCGGAGTCCGAGTACACAAAAGCCACCTTGGCCCCGGGTTTTTCCTTGGCGATGTGCTTGAGCAGGATGCTGAACATCTCGGTGTAGTCGGGGCCCACCAGGAACTGGTGGGGGTACTTCTTGGGGTCGTTGATCTCGGTGGCGAACGAGGCGCCCGCCATCAGAATGCTGCCGTTGCGTTCCAGCTCGGGGTTGATGGTTTTCGAGAAGCCGGTGGAGTCGCCGTAGTAGAGGTGGACCTTGTTCTGGCTGGTGATCTTCTTGAAGGTGGCCACCGAGACATCGACCTTGTAGCCGGTGTCCTCGCCCACGAAGCGCAGCTTGCGGCCCTTGATGCCGCCCGCGTCGTTGACGATCTTCACGTAGTCCGAAATCCCGGCGTTCACACCCACGCCGGCAAAGGCGAACACGCCGGTCATGGGAATGGAGCCGCCGATCACGATGTCTTCACCGCCCGCCTGGGCGTGGGCGGCCAGCGGTGCGGCCAGGGTGGCGCCAGCGGCCAGCAGCAAAGAGCGGCGGCGGGGGGACTGAATGGGCTTGTGCATGGATGTCTCCTGTGAGGGGGGCGGTTCGGGGGCAAAAAACGGCGTCAGTTGCGGAAAGGCCAGAGGTGGAAGAAGCGGCGCACCCGGCGCCACATTTCGGCCAGCCCGTGGGGCTCGAACACCAGGAAGCCGATGATCAGCAGGCCAAAGATCACGGTGCGCACGGGCGAGAGGAAGACGGTGTAGTCGGCGCTGTGGGGCAGCCAGTCGAACACCAGCTTGAGCAGCTCGGGCACCAGGGTCATGAACACCGCGCCCAGGATGCCGCCCAGGATCGAGCCCATGCCGCCGACGATGATGGCGGCCAGGAAGAAGATCGACATCAGGAGCGGAAAGCTCTCGGGCGTGACCACCCGGAAGAAATAGGCCCACAGCCCGCCCGCCACGCCTGCGTAGAACGAAGACAGGCCAAAAGACAGCAGCTTGTAGCGCAGCAGCGGAATGCCCAGCACCTCGGCCGAGATGTCGCGGTCGCGGATGGCGATGAAGGCCCGCCCGATGCGGGTGCGGAACAGATTGGCCGCGCCCAGCAGCATGAGCAGGGTCACCGGCACGATCAGCCAGTACAGGCGGAAGGACGTGTCCAGCAGCTGGCCGAACAGCCGGGCGGGCGGCACGCTCAGGCCGCCGGTGCCGCCGGTGAACTGCAGGTTGGCGAACAGGAAGTGCGCCAGGAAAGACGCAGCAATCGTGGCAATCGCCAGGTACAGGCCCTTGACCCGCAGCGAGGGAATGCCCACCACGATGCCGCCCAGCATGGCCACGACGCCGCCGGCCAGCAGGTTGAGCAAAAAGGGCGTGCCCAGGCGGTTTTCCAGGATGGCCACGGTGTAGGCGCCCAGGCCCATGAAAGCCGCCTGGCCCAGGCTTACCAGGCCGGTGTAGCCGGTCAGGATGTTCAGCCCGCAGGCGCTGGCCACGTTGATGCTGACCAGGCAGGCCAGGTAAAGCCAGTAGTCGCTGGCCACAAACGGAAACAGCAGCAGCAGCCCGGCGGCGATGCCCAGCCAGGCCTTTTGCGTGCGGGAGTCGAACAGCGCCGCGTCGGCGACGTAGCTTTCCTTGAGGGTTCCGATGCGCATCAGGCCTCCCGCCGGGCCGCCCCCAGGGAGGCTTGCGCCCCCTTGGCGGGCCGTGAATACACGCAGGGATGAATGTGGGGGGTCATGTGGCTAGAGCCTTTCGATTTCGTGGGTGCCGAACAGGCCGTAGGGGCGCACCATCAGGATGGCCACCAGCACCAGGAAGGTGGCCAGCAGCTTGAACTCGCCGCCCAGGTAGGCGCCGGCCAGCGCCTCGACCAGGCCAATGCACAGGCCGCCGACCAGCGCGCCGAGCACGCTGTCCAGCCCGCCGACGATCACCACCACCAGCACCGACAGGCCGAACACCCCCATGCTCGATGAAATGCCGCCGATCGAGCCGACGATGATTCCGGACAGGGCTGCCAGCATGCTGGATACCACCCAGGCCAGCGAGAACACCCGGGGCACGTTGATGCCCACCGAGTACGCGGCCGCCTGGTCCGAGGCCGTGGCCCGCAGCGCCACGCCGCCGCGCCAGAAGCGGAACACCAGCAGCACCGCCGCGATGAAGACCACCGCCACCATCGCGCCCCAGAACACCTTGGGCGCCAGGAAGGCCTCGCCCACCATGATGGGCTGGGTGGGCATGAATTCGATCAGGCGGCGCTGGTCGGCCGACCAGATCATCTCGACCAGCCCCACCAGCACCGAGGCCAGGCCCACGGTGACCATGAACACCGAAATGGGGGGCTCGCCGAGCAGGGGGCGGATCATGGTGCGCTCGATCACCGCGCCCAGCAGCCCGGTGCCCAGCACGGCGGCCGGAACGGCCACCCACAGCGGCAGTGCCAGCATCGAGGCAAAGGTGAAGAACAGGTAGGCGCCGACCATCAGCATCTCGCCGATGGCGATGTTGACCACCCGCGTGGCCTTGTAGACCATCACGAAGGCCAGGGCTGCCAGCGCGTACAGGCCGCCGCTGGCCAGGCCGGTGAGGGCGATTTCGAACAGGAAAGCCCAATCCATCATGCGACTCCGGTGGCAAGGGGAAGGGCGCTCGGGCCGGCCTTGGCGCTGTGCAGCTTGCGGCGCAGCTCGCCCACATCGCCCGAGCCCAGGTAGGCGCGGACCACTTCGGGGTTGGCCTGCACCTCGGCCGGCAGGCCCTGGGCAATGACCTGGCCAAAGTTCAGCACCACGACATGGTCGGACAGGTCCATCACCATGCCCATGTCGTGCTCGACCATCAGCACCGTCACGCCCCATTCGGCGCGCACGTCGAGGATGAAGCGGGCCATGTCCTCGGTCTCCTCGCGGTTCATGCCGGCGACGGGCTCGTCCAGCATCAGGATTTCGGGCTGCATGGCCAGCGCACGCGCCATTTCCACGCGCTTTTGCAGGCCGTAGGGCAGGGCGGCCACGGGGGCGTGGCGGATGTGGTCGATTTCCAGGAAATCGATGATGCGTTCCTCGATCTCGGCGCGCAGGGCGGCCTCCTCGCGGCGGGCGCGGCCCAGGTAGAACAGGGCATCGAACACATTGGTTTTGAGGTGGGCATGGCGGCCCAGCTTGATGTTGTCCAGCACCGTCATGCCGCGGAACAGCGCGATGTTCTGGAAGCTGCGGCCCAGGCCCCGCTGGGCCCGCAGCGGCGCGGGCACGCGGGTGATGTCTTCCCCCTTGAAGCGGATGCTGCCGCCCGTGGGCCGGTAAAAGCCCGAGATGGTGTTGAACAGCGAGGTCTTGCCGGCGCCGTTGGGGCCGATCACGGC
Organism: Burkholderiaceae bacterium; assembly: GCA_028685665.1. Lineage (GTDB taxonomy): Bacteria > Pseudomonadota > Gammaproteobacteria > Burkholderiales > Burkholderiaceae_C > JAQUDN01. The sequence goes on from JAQUDN010000010.1 coordinate 29,327, forward strand.
CGTGATCGAGCCGGGCTGTACCTCGAAGCCGACGCCGGACAGGGCTTTGACGCCGCCAAAGGCAAGCGTGACGCTGTCCACCTGCAACAGGGGCGCAGCCTGGGGGCGGCGGTTGGCTTGTGTCTCCATCGGGGCCTTGTACGGGTTTGTGCGAACCGTGTTTTTCTACTTTTACGTAGACTGTCTACTTGTGAGTAGATTCTGGGATCTCCCGCTGACCCGCGGCATTGGTACTTTCCCTGCGCACCCTGTATGGACCGGAGAGATGGGAAACGGGTGTGCGAGGACATAGGAAACACTTCTTCAGCGCGAGTAGCGCAAGGAGAAGCCTATGACTTGGCAACCGAAAGACCTCATGGACATCAAACGCGACTTCGTAGCGCTCGCTCTGCAGGAAGGGTGCAACCGGCGCGAGTTGTGCCGACGCTTTGGCATCAGCCCGAAGACCGGCTACGCGCTGCTGGCACGCCACGCGCAGGAGGGATCTGCAGCCTATGTGCCCCGTTCCCGAAGGCCCGCAGGAAGTCCTACACGTACCTCGCCAGAAGTAGAGAAGGCCGTGACCGATCTGCGCACCATGCATCCGGCCTGGGGTGGCCGCAAGATCGCCCGGCGTCTGGCAGACCTGGGGATGGACAAGGTACCGCCCGCGAGCACCATTACCGCCATCTTGCATCGCCATGGCCTGATCAGCCCTCAGGCCAGTTTGGCCGCCCAGCACTGGCAGCGCTTCGAGCACGAGCGTCCCAACGCGCTGTGGCAAATCGACTTCAAGGGAGACTTTGCAACCGAGCAGGCGCGCTGCTACCCGCTGACGCTGCTGGACGACCATTCGCGCTTCAATCTGGCGCTGCAGGCCTGCTCCGGCGTGGCCGCCAGCGGCGTGCAACCTCACTTGAGCCAGGTGTTTCAGCGCTATGGGCTGCCGATGCGCATCAATGCTGACAACGGCGCGCCCTGGGGCAGTCCCCGGCGGGCGGAGCACGGCCTGAGCGAGCTGAGCGTGTGGCTGATTCGGCTGGGCATACGCGTGAGCCACAGCGCGCCCTACCATCCGCAGACCAATGGCAAGATCGAGCGCTTTCACCGTTCGCTCCAAGCCGAGGTGCTGGCCGGACGCAGCTTTGCCAATCTGCAGCAGGCGCAGACGGCCTTCGAGCACTGGCGCGACGTCTACAACCACGATCGCCCCCACGATGCGCTGAACCTGCAGACGCCCGCCATGCGCTACCAGCCCAGCCTTATCAGCTATCCGCAGACTTTGCCCCCCATCGAGTACCCCGATGGCGACACGGTGGCGCTCGTCAAGTGGAACGGCGAGGTGCACTTCAAGGGCAACAAACTGCGGGTATCGAGTGCGCTGCTCAAGCTGCCAATAGCCTTCAGAGCAGACGCTGAGAACCACGATTGCTACGATGTGTTCTTTTGCCATCACCGCTTCATGCGGCTCGATTTAAGTGCGCCGGCAGCCGCCGTTTGAGACCCCCAGGTGTTTCCTATGTCCTCGCACACCCGTTTCCCATCTCTCCGGTCCATACAGCACCCCATGACCCTGCAAAAAATGGCCCGCAAGCCTTCCCCTGCACCCGAGGCCGCTTCCCCGTGGAGCGGTGCGCCCGACCGTGAACAGCAGCGCGAGGCCAAGCGCCAGGCGGTGCTGTCGGCGGCCGCGCAGCTGTTCAACGAGCGCGGCTTTCACGCCACCTCGCTCGACGACATTGCCGCGCGGCTCCAGGTGAGCAAGCCCACGCTGTACTACTACGTCAAGAACAAGGAAGAAATCCTGCTGGGCTGTGTGCGCCAGGGCCTGCAGATGACGATTGAGGGCATCGAGGCCTCGCGGGCGGCAGGCGGCAAGGCCATCGATCAGCTCATGGCCTGCATGCAGGTGTATGCGCGCATCGTGATGCAGGACTTCGGGATGTGCCTGATCCGGGTGGGCGACGAGGAGCTGTCGCCCGACAGCCGCCAGGAGCTGCGGCGGCTCAAATCAGAGATTGACCAGGCCTTTCGCCGGCTGGTGGCCGAGGGCGTGGCCGAGGGCTCGCTGCCACCGTGCGACCCCAAGATGACCGCCTTCGTGATCGCCGGCGCGCTGAGCTGGGTGGGCCGCTGGTACCAGCCCGGCGGGGCGTACACGCCCGAGCAGGTGGCCGACCAGTGCATTGCCACCCTGTGCCAGGGCATCCTGAAGCGCCCGGGCGGTTGAACCGCGCGGTGCGGGCCCTGGGCCTGCCGGGCTTGGCGGCCGGGGAGCGGGTTACAGCAGCACGTCGTAGCCCGCCTCGACAATGGCGGTGGCCAGCGCATCGCGGGTGTGGTGGGTGTCCACGGTGACTTTGTCATGGGCGCGGTCGATGAGGACCTGGGCTTCGGGGTCCACGCTGTGTACGGCTTCGGTCACGGCTTTCTCGCAATGGCCGCAGGTCATGCCTTGAACGGTCAGGGTGTATTGGTGCATGGGGGCTCCTGGCTCACAAAAAAGGGTGAAAACGGGAGCGGTATCTTCGCATGGGCGGTGACCTGGTCGCGGAACTTGGCGGGGAGGCCCTTGGGGGGGAGTACGTCCACCGCCACGCCCAGCAGTTGGGAAAGTTCGAGCTGGACTTGGCAATGTCCATCAGCGTGGTCTCGGGCGTCGGCTCCACCAAGAGGTCGAGGTCGTTGTCGTCGGTGTCTTCGCCCTGCGCCACCGAGCCGAACACGCGCAGATGGGTGACTCGGTGGCGCACGGCGATGGTGCGAATGGCATCGCGGTGGGTCTGGCGTGCGGTCAATGGGCGCATGGCTCGGGCTCCTGAAGCTATCGAAATGTCGTGTCACAAAGCGGCGCCACCCCTCAGCCAGGGACACGATGCCTGTTCCGAGGCCGAAGCTTGGGGTCTTTTGATCCTCCAGCCCAACAAATACCATCGGTGCCAGCTATTAATTCAGGAGTGATTGATCCGCCTCAAGGGCCCGCAGCCCGCGCAGTCCACCACCCCGCGCGCTTGGTGGGATGATGGCCTGTGCCCCCGCACGATGGATTTGCCCATGAACACTTCGCCCCCCCCCCTCTGAATCCCTGCACACCCTGGACCTGGGCATTGGCGGCATGACCTGCGCCAGTTGCGTGGGCCGGGTGGAGCGCGCCTTGCGCAAGGTGCCTGGCGTGCAGGACGCCACCGTCAACCTGGCCACCGAGTCGGCCCGGGTGGCGTTCGACCTGGCGGCGGCCCCGGACCCTGCCGCCCTGGACGCCCTGGTGCGCCGGGCGGTGCGCAATGCGGGCTACGAGCCCCGGGCGCCCGAGGCGGCCATCGATGCCGAGGACGCTTCGCCCTGGGCCGGTTTTGCGCCGGTGGCCATCGGCCTGCTGCTCTCGGCGCCGCTGGTGCTGCCCATGCTGGGGGACCTGTTCGGCCGGCACTGGATGCTGCCCGCCTGGGTGCAGTTTCTGCTGGCCACGCCGGTGCAGTTCATTCTGGGCGCGCGCTTTTACAAGGCGGGCTGGCATGCGCTCAAAGCGCTGAGCGGCAATATGGACCTGCTGGTGTCGATCGGCACCAGCGCGGGCTGGGGCTTGTCGGTGTGGCTGTGGCTGACGGCCCCCGGCGACCCCCCCGGCCATGTGCCGCACCTGTATTTCGAGGCCTCGGCCGTGGTGGTCACGCTGGTGCTGCTGGGCAAGTGGCTGGAGGCCCGGGCCAAGCGCCAGACCACCGCCGCCATCCGCGCGCTGCATGCCTTGCGCCCGGATGTCGTGCACTTGGTGGGCAAGGCCGGCGAGGTGGATGTGCCCGTGGCCGAGGTGCTGGTGGGCGACCGCCTGGTGGTGCGCCCGGGGGAGCGCGTTCCGGTGGATGGCCTGCTGCGCGAGGGGAGCACGCAGGTCGATGAGTCGATGCTGACGGGCGAACCCCTGCCCGTGGCGCGCGAGCCGGGCGCGGCCCTGACGGGCGGCTCGATCAATGGCGAGGGCCGCATCGTGATGGAGGTGCGTGCGGTGGGCTCCGAGACCGTGCTGGCCCGCATCATCCGGCTGGTCGAGGACGCCCAGGCGGCCAAGGCCCCGATCCAGCGGCTGGTGGACCAGGTTTCGGCCGTGTTCGTGCCGGTGGTGCTGGCCGTGGCGTTGGTGACCTTGCTGGGCTGGCTGTGGGCGGGGGCGGGCGGGGAGGTGGCGCTGATCCACGCCGTGGCCGTGCTGGTGATTGCCTGCCCCTGCGCCCTGGGCCTGGCCACGCCGGCGGCCATCATGGCCGGCACCGGGGTGGCGGCGAGCCACGGCATTCTGATCAAGGATGCGCAGGCCCTGGAGTTGGCGCACCGGGTGGACACGGTGGCGTTTGATAAGACCGGCACGCTCACCCTGGGCCAGCCGCAGCTGACGGCGTTTCACGTGGAACCAGGGGCCGACGAAGCCGCGCTGCTGCAGGCCGTGGCCAGCGTGCAAAGCGGCAGCGAACACCCCCTGGCCCGCGCCGTGGTGCAGGCGGCGCAGGCGCGCGGGCTGGCGCTGCCGGCACCCGACGCGGTGCGCGCCGTGCCTGGCCGGGGCACCGAGGGCGAGGTGGCCGCGCGCAGCTACCTGGTGGGCAGCCTGCGCTGGATGGACGAGCTGGGCGTGGCCCTGGGCCCGTGGGCCGAGCGCGCCCAGGCGCTGCAGCAGGACGGCGCCACCGTGTCGGCCCTGGTCGAGCGCACCACCGCCGGGCTCACTTTGCGGGCCCTGTTGGCCTTTGGCGATGCGCCCAAGCCCGGTGCGCGCGAGGCCCTGGCGGCGCTCAAGGCCCGGGGCATCCGCACGGTGATGATTTCCGGCGACAACCGCGGTGCCGCCGAGGCCATGGCCCGCCGCCTGGGCCTGGACCCCGATGCGGGCGAGGTGCTGGCCGAAGTGCTGCCGGGCGACAAGGCGGCCGCCGTGGCCCGCCTGCAAAAAGGCGGCCATACCGTGGCGATGGTGGGCGATGGCGTCAACGACGCCCCCGCGCTGGCCGCGGCCGATGTCGGCATGGCCATGGGCAATGGCACCGATGTGGCCATGCACGCTGCGGGCATCACGCTGATGCGGGGCGATCCGATGCTGGTGGCGGCGGCCCTGGATGTGTCGCGGCGCACGGTGGCCAAGATCCGGCAGAACCTGTTCTGGGCCTTTGCCTACAACGTGGCGGGCATTCCGCTGGCAGCGCTGGGCTACCTGAGCCCGGTGGTGGCCGGTGCGGCCATGGCGCTGTCCAGTGTGAGCGTGATGACCAACGCGCTTCTGCTCAAGCGCTGGCGCGGCTGAAGCGCGGCGATCCCGGTGGGGGGCCTGCGCCCGGTGCCCGGTCCGGGCCCTGCCGTCTGGCAAACTGCAGTCATTCAGGGCGCAAGGCGCCCTTACAGAGAGGGAGGGCACACCATGGGACTTTTTTCGATGATGCGGCAGTTCACCATCCGGTTCCGGATGCTGGGGGCGATTGCCGTGGTGCTGGGTCTGCTGGGTCTGTTGGGCGGGGCCGGGATGGTGGGCATGTTCCGCCTCCAGGCCGTCAGCCAGGACTTCATGGACCATGCGTTTGCCAAGGTGGGGCACCTGGCGGCCTTGCGCGGCGAGATGGGGGCGGTGCGCCTGCATGAAAAAGACATGTTTCTGCAGCAGGACCAGCCGGCCGCCGTGCGCCAGGCCCAGGCCCGCTGGCTCGCCAGCCTGGAGCAGTCGCGCCAGGTGGCCGAGCGCTGGCTGCAAGGGCCCGAAGGCCCCGACAGCGCGGTGGCGCGCCAGATTGCCGAGCGGCTGGAGCGCTACCGCGAGGCGTTCAGCGCCGTGGCCCGCCAGCTCGAAACCCGGGGCCCGGACAGTGCCGCCATCGTCCAGCGCATGGGGGGCCAGGCCCTGACCGAATTTGCGGCGGCCGACCAGCTGCTCCAGGAGCTGGAGACCGTCCTGCGCTCCCAGGCCAGCGCCTCGCTGGGCCAGCAGGCGGAGGTTTCGCGCCAGACCCTCTGGTTGTTTGCCCTGGCGGTGCTGATCACGGTGGCGGTGGTGGTGCCTTTGACCCTGATGAACATGCAGTCGATCTGCCGCCCCCTGGAAGAGGCGCGCCGCATTGCCCAGCAGATCGCCAGTGGCGATCTGTCCCAGCCGATCCGCGCCGAGGGCCGCGATGAGGTGGCCGACCTGCAGCGCGCCCTGGCGGCCATGCAGGACAGCCTGGGGGTGATGGTGGCCCAGGTGCGCCAGGCCAGCGAGAGCATTGCCACGGCCAGCCAGGAAATCGCCTCGGGCAACCAGGACCTGTCCCACCGCACCGAGCAGACGGCCAGCCATGCGCAGGATGTGGTGGGCTCCCTGTCCACGCTGACGACCACGGTGCAGCACACGGCTTCGTCGTCGCAGATGGCCAACCAGCTGGCCCGCTCGGCGTCGGGCACGGCCACGCAGGGCGGCTCGGTGGTGGCGCAGGCGGTGGCCAGCATGCACGAGATTTCAGCGTCCAGCCGCAAGATCAACGACATCATCGGCCTGATCGATTCGATTGCCTTCCAGACCAACATCCTTGCGCTCAATGCGGCCGTGGAGGCCGCGCGCGCGGGTGAGCAGGGCCGTGGCTTTGCCGTGGTGGCCAGCGAGGTGCGCCACCTGGCCCAGCGCGCGGCGGCGGCGGCCAGCGAGATCAAGGCCTTGATCAGCACCAGCGTGGGGGCGGTCGATGGCGGGGTGCGCCATGTCGAGGACGCCGGGGTGGCCATGCAGGACATCGTGGCCAGTGTGCAGCGCGTGAGCGACATCATTGGCGAGATCACTGCCGCAGCCTCTGCCCAGTCGGCGGGGATTGGCCAGGTCAACCAGTCGGTGGGAGAAATCGACCGCATGACACAACAGAACGCCGCCCTGGTCGAGCAATCGGCGGCGGCGGCCGAATCGCTGCGTGAGCAGGCGGCGCGCTTGTCGCAGGTGGTGCAGCAGTTCCGTCTGTCCCGGGCCTGATCCGGCAGGCCTGCGGGGCCGGGCCCCCGCACAAAGCACAAGGGCTGGAAGACCAAAAAGTCTTCCAGCCCTTGGCGGCCTCAATTCTGAAGTGCAACACCCTTCAAAATTGAGGCATCCATGAGCAATAGAAGATACGAGCAGATCCAAGAGTCAGAGCGTCACGCGATAGCCTTGGGGCTGCAGCAAAA
>JAQUDN010000140.1 GCA_028685665.1 Burkholderiaceae bacterium
CATCGGGAAACATCCGCTCCATTCCAGGGCGCCGCTGCACCATTTGTGAAACGCGGGTGCCAGTGGCCAGGGCATCTGGCACCCGCGTTTCAGGGGGCGCGCAGGCGGCCATGCAAAACCGATGCCTGAAATCTCCCGCCCTCTGCGCGGCAGGGCGCGCCGCCTTGAAGCGGCCCCCGAGGCCCCTGCGTCCCGGCCCCCGGGGCCGACCTGGCACGCAATGTGCTGAGCCTTGGGGGCTTGATCCACCATTTTTTCAGGGAGTGTTGACCATGTCTTTCTGCCGCAGAGCCTTCACCGCCGGTGCTTTTGCCACCCTGGCCCTGTCCTTGTCTGCCGGGGCCCTGGCACAGGACGACCCTTCGCTCAAGCTCATCCAGGAAAAGAAGGCGATCACCCTGGGCATTCCGACCGACTACCCGCCCTACGGCTATATGGGCCCCGACTTCAAGCCCACCGGCATCGATGTGGCCGTGGCCCAGTTGATCGCCGACAAGCTGGGCGTCAAGGCCGAGCTGGTGCCCGTGAGCACGCCCAACCGCATTCCCTACCTGCAGTCCCGGAAGGTCGACCTCATCGTCTCGGCCCTGGGCAAGAACGAGGAGCGCCAGAAGGTGATCGACTTCACCGTGGCCTATGCGCCTTTCTTCCAGGCGGTGTTTGGCCCCAAGGGCATCGCCGTCAAGGGTTTTGACGACCTGGCCGACAAAACCCTGGCCGTGACGCGCGGCACCATCCAGGACGATGCGCTGCAGCAGCTCGCACCCAAGACCCTGAAGATCCAGCGCTTCGAGGACGACAACGCCACCATGGCGGCCTTCATGACCCAGCAGACCCAGTTCGTCGCCGTGGGCGCGGCCGTGGCGGCGGCGGCGCTGCAAAAGAACCCCAAGGTCCAGGCCGAATACAAGCTGCTGATCAAGGACTCGCCGAACTACGTGGGCGTGCGCAAGGGCGAGACCGCCTTGCTCAACAAGGTCAATGAGATCCTGCGCGCGGCCAAGAAGGACGGCACCATCGAGGGCTACTCGCAAAAGTGGCTGGGCCGTGGCATGGGCAACCTGCCGGACTGACCCGGAACGGCCCCCATGGTCCTGGATTTCGCACCGGTGCTGGGGCAGTGGCCCCTGTTCTTCAAGGGCCTGCTGCTGACCGCCGGGCTCACCGGCCTGGCCCTTCCGCTGGGCGTGGCGTTGGGGGTGGCCTGTGCCTGGCTGCGCCTGAATGCCGGCTGGGCGGTGCGCACGCTGGTGGCCGCCTATGTGGAGGTGTTCCGCAACACGCCGTTCATCATCCAGCTCTACTTCCTGTTCTTTGGCCTGCCGTCCCTGGGGCTGCGCCTGTCCCCCGAGGTCTCCAGCATTCTGGCCATGGCCCTGAACCTGGGGGCCTACGCCGGTGAGCAGGTGCGCGCCGGCATCGAGGCCACGCCGCGCGGCCAGATCGAGGCCGCCCAAAGCCTGGCCCTGGGCCGCCTGCACATCTTCACCCGCGTGGTGCTGCCGCCCGCCCTGGGCCGCGTCTGGCCGGCGCTCACGGGCCAGGTCATTCTGGTGATGCTGGGTTCGGCCGTGTGCAGCCAGATCTCGACCGAAGAAATTTCCTACGCCGCCAACCTGGTCTCCAGCCGCACCTTCCGCAGCTTCGAGTCCTACATCGCCGTCACGCTGGTCTATCTGGGGCTGGCCGTGCTGCTGCGCCAGTTCCTGGGCTGGTTCGGGCCGCGGTACGTGTTCGGCCGCCGCCGCTGAAAGAGTCTCCATGGCCGATTTCACCTTCTGGGACATTGCCCGCCAGCTCTTGCTGGCCTTGCGCTGGACCGTGGGCCTGTCCCTCACGGCGTTTGTCTGCGGCAGCCTGCTCGGCCTGGCCTTGCTGGTGCTGCGCCTGAGCGCCCTGCCGGGCGCGGTGCGCCTGGTGGCGCTGTACGTGCAGATCTTCCAGGGCACGCCCTTGCTGATGCAGATGTTCTTGACCTACTTCGGCCTGGCCCTGGTGGGCATCGACACCTCCGCGCTGCTGGCCGCCTGCGTCTGCCTGTCCCTGTATGCCGCCGCCTACCTGACCGAAATCTGGCGCGGCTGCGTGGAGTCCGTGCCCAAGGGCCAGTGGGAGGCCTCGGCCAGCCTGGCCATGGGTTTTACCGAGCAGCTGCGCTACGTGATCCTGCCCCAGGCCCTGCGCCTGGGTGTGGCGCCCACGGCGGGGTTTTCGGTGCAGGTCGTCAAGGGCACGGCCCTGACCAGCGTGATCGGCCTGGTCGAGATCACCAAGACCGGCCAGCTGATTGCCAACGCCACCTTCGAGCCCTTCCTGGTCTATGGCTGTGTGGCGGCCCTGTATTTCGCGCTGTGCTTTCCCCTGTCGCTGTGGAGCCAGCGCCTGGAGCGGCGCCTGCGCGCCAAACCCTGATCGCCCCTGCGGTCCCCCCGCCTTCGCTTTCTTCAGTGAGCCTTGCCATGACTGCCACGCCCTCTTTTCCGCTGATCGATATTTCCGGCCTGCGCAAACGCTACGGGAGCCACGAGGTGCTCAAGGGCGTGGACCTCCAGATCGACCGCAGCGAGGTGGTCTCCATCATCGGCAAGAGCGGCTCGGGCAAGAGCACCTTGCTGCGCTGCATCAATGGCCTGGAAGACTTCCAGGCCGGCGGCCTGACCGTGCATGGCCAGCCCCTGCGCACCGACGACCCCCAGGCCATGCGCGCGCTGCGCAAGAACGTGGGCATGATTTTTCAGAACTTCAACCTCTTCCCGCACCTCAGCGCGGGCAAGAACGTGATGCTGGCCCCCACCCTGGTCACGCGCCAGCCCAAGGACCTGGCGCGCCAGAAAGCCGAGCGCCTGCTCACGCGCGTGGGCCTGGCCGAGAAGTTCGACGCCATGCCCGAACAGCTCTCGGGCGGCCAGCAGCAGCGCGTGGCCATCGCCCGCGCCCTGGCGATGGACCCCGAAATCCTGCTCTGCGACGAAGTCACCTCGGCCCTGGACCCCGAGCTGGTGGGCGAGGTGCTGCAGGTGGTGGAAAAACTGGCCGACCAGGGCATGACCCTGGTCATGGTCACCCACGAGATGAACTTTGCCCGCAAGGTCAGCGACCGGGTGGTTTTCATGCACCAGGGCAAGGTCCACGAAATGGGCCCCCCGGAGCAATTGTTCGACCACCCGCAGACCCCGGAGCTGCGCCAGTTCCTGGGCGCTGTGCGTTAGGCGCGTCGCGCGGCGGCCCCGGAGGCCGTCGCCCCCGTGACAGCGGCCGGCCCCAGGGGCATACCATCATCGGCCTCCTTGATGTTTGGAGAACCCCGACGATGCTGGACCTTTCCACCGCCGCCTATACCGCCCTGGACACCCACCGCTACCAGGCCGGAGCGCTCACCGCCGGCCCCTGGCATCCCGAGCACCAGCATGCCGGCCCGCCCATTGCCCTGGTGTGCCGGGCCATCGAACAGGCCGCTGCCGCCCAGGGCCTGACCCATATCGCCCGCCTGACGGCGAACCTGCTGCGCCCGGTGCCCGTGGGTGAGCTGACGCTGGCGGTGGTGGACGATTACGTGGGGCGCAATGCCGGGCATTTCTCGGCGCAGCTGATGGCGGGGGGCAAGGAAGTGGCGCGGTTCACTGCCTTGGCCCAGCGCGAGCAGGCCGTGCAGTTTCCATCGCCGCTCGCCGGCCATCCCTTGCCCCAGGCACCCCGCAGCCCCGAACACAGCCCCGCTGCGCGCTTTGGCTTTGCCGGCGGCGAGTTTGGGTATGCCCGCCTCGTGGAAAAGCGCCTGGCCCAGGGGGAGATCTCGCGCGGGCCGTGCGCGGTGTGGTTCCGGCTCCAGCACCCGCTGGTCGGCCAGGAAACCCCCAGTCCCTACCAGCGCGTGGCGGTGGCGGCCGATTCCGGCAACGGCATCAGCACCGTGCTCGATTACGCCGCCTACAGCTTCGTCAACTCGGACCTGACGATCAACTTTCTGCGCCGCCCGATCGGTGAGTGGATCTGCCTGGAAGCCCGCATGCTGCTGGGCGACAACGGCGGCGGCCTGGCCGAATCGGCGCTCTACGACAGCGCAGGCCTGGTGGGCCGTGCCACGCAGAGCCTGGCGGTGCGCCCGCGCTGAAGGTCGCACCCTTTGGTGCCCTCTGCGCCCTCGTCTGCGCTATCAAATAAGTGAGCATTCAGAGGTTACCCAGCGGGCTTTGGAGGCCATTTTGATGGGTATTTCTGCAGGCTTGGCGGAGGCCTCCGTGGCGGCCCTGCGCTGCCAAGCGGGTGGGTCTGATCCGGGCCCGTTTACCCCGGGCCCTCCTGCCGCGAAGCCGGCCCCCAGCGGCGCAGCGCCCAGCGCTGCACATGGGGCCGCAGCGGTAAGAAGCCCCGGTAGAGCGCCTCCAAAAGCCAGGACAGCGGCGGGGCGGCAGACAGCCAGCCCAGCCCGCGCCAGCCGTGCAGGCGCCGCCAAAGCTGGGAGAACGCCGCCGCGCCCTCGAAGAGCGCCCCGTCCGCCGTGCGCACATGAAAGCGGGCCATGGCCTGCGCGCAGTCCAGGCCGTCGCCCAGGGCGGCGGGCTGGCTGACATCCACCCAGGACCAGGCCTGGCTGCCGGGATGGCGGCGGTAGAGGGCGATTTCGCGCTGGCACAGGGGGCAGCTGCCATCGTAGTAGACCGTCAGGGCCGGCGCAGCCGGGGCGTGCAGGGAGGGGAGGGCGGACATGCCGCTGATGGTGCCCCACCCCGAAAAACCCTGCGCGCCGGCCGGTTGCGACGCCGCCCCAGGGCGGTGGCCTGGGGCGGCCGCGTCAATCCAGGCTGATCTTCAGCGACTGGATGATGGGGCCGTAGGCGTCGGCTTCGGCCTTGATGAACTGGGCAAACCCCTCAGGAGTGGTGGGGGCCATCTCGATGCCCAGGTCGGCAAAGCGCAGCCTGTCGCGGGACAGAGGGCTCGTACCTCTCGGCCCCGCATGACCCTTCTCATTTTGAGATAGCTCCAATCACACCTTTGGGCTTTCTGCCTTGGCCCCCGATTGCTGTAATTCCTTCTCGCCACCGGTGTTGGTATTTCCCACGCACCGCAATGGCGGCACCCAGCGGGGTGCCCTTCCAATGTGCTCGAGGTCCAACATGGTCAGCAATCAGGTCAATGCGTTTTTGCGGGGAGATTTCAGTTCGTCGGTGCATGTGCAGCGGGCGCGGGCGCTGGTGCCGGTGCTCAAGGAGCGCTCGGCCCGCCAGTGGAACCACCCCCGGGTGCTGGACGAGACCATCCAGGACATGCTGGACGCTGGCTTCTTCCAGATGTTCCAGCCCCAGCGCTGGGGCGGCGGCGAGACCACGCCTATCGAGACCTTCGAGGTCTCCTCCATCCTGGCCGAGGCCGAGCCCTCGGTGGGCTGGGTGCTGGGCGTGGTGGGCATCCACTCCTACCACCTGGCCTTCTTCAGCGAGCAGGCGCCGGAAGAGGTCTGGGGCGATAACTCCCGCACCCTGGTCAGCTCGCCCTATGCGCCAGGTTCGGCCCGGCGCGTGGAGGGCGGCTACATCCTGAACGGGCGCTGGGGTTTTTCCAGCGGTAGCGACCACTGCGCCTGGACGTTTCTGGGCGGCAACGTCGAGGGCGAGCCGCGCGGCCCCGGCCCGGCCACCTACACCTTTTTGCTGCCGCGCTCGGATTACGAGATCGTGCACAACTGGAACGTGATCGGCCTGCGCTCCACGGGCAGCAACGACCTGGTCGTCAAGGATGCCTTCATCCCCGAGCACCGCGCGCTGCGTTGGGACCAGATTGCCAGCGGCAAGGCCCCCGGCATGGTGAAAAACACCGGGCTGATGTACCGGATTCCCTTCTTCCAGATCTTCTCGCGTGCCACCCAGCCGCCCGCCGCGCTGGGCGCCTTGCAGGGCATGGTGGATGCGTTCATCGGCTTCAACGCCGGCAAGGTCTCGCGCCACGGCATCCACATCGGCCAGAACCCCGAGGCCACGGCCGTGGTGTCTGAATCGCTGTCGCACATCGAGGAAATGAAGGGCCAGGTCTACAAGAACTACGCCCGCCTGATCGCCGAGATCGAGGGCGTAGGGCCCACGGTGTCGATGGACGACCGCCGCAAGTTCCGCTACCAGGCCGCGCAGATTGCGCCGCGCTGCGCCCAGTTCGCCAACGAGCTGTTCCGCATCTCGGGCGGCCACGCGATCTACGAACACCACCCCTTTGGCCGCTACCTGAACGACCTGATGGCCATCCAGACCCACCAGCTGTGCAACTACCAGCTCAACGCCAATGCCTGGGCCGGCCCGCTGCTGGGCTATGCCGAGGCCGCGCAGAACTACGCCGCCTGACCCTCTCCCGTTTGACCCAAGGAAACGAACCTCATGAGCATGCAAATCCGTGGCGGCTTCACCGCCAAGTTCTATGCCGATGCGCCCACGCTGCAAGACGCCGACGGCACCCGCCACTGGGTCACCCGGGGCGGCAACTTTGTGGTCGTTGCCACCCAGGCCATGGCCGGCGCCCCGCTGCGCCGCAGCGCGGCCGACCAGGACGATGAATACCTGCTGCTGCTGCCCGAGGACGTGGGCGCCCGCGTCGAGGCTGGCGGCGCGCAGGTGGCCAGCGCGGGCGACAGCCTGACCGTGGTGCCCCCCGGTGACAGCACCGTCACCGCCACCACCGCCGGCTGGATCTACCGCATCTTCAGCCAGCGGGCCGCCGACTGGCTGCCGCTGGCGCCCAACCACGCCGTGTACGCCCACGGCGGCGCGCCCGAGGTGGCCCCGCTGGAAAGCTGGCCCGCGCCCGTGGGCGGCTACCGCCTGCGCCACTACCCGCTGGCCGACTACGTGCGCAGCGAGCACCCCATGCGCCTGTTCCGTACCTGCAACCTGATGGTCAACATCTTCCTGCCCGGCAAGGCCGCGCGCGACCCGCAGAAGATGACCCCGCATTCGCACACCGATTTCGAGCAGGGCTCGCTCGCCTTGCGCGGTGGCTGGATCCACCACCTGCGCTACCCCTGGGTGCCCGACATGAGCACCTGGCGCGAGGACGAGCACACCGGCATCAATTCGCCGTCGCTGATCGTCATTCCGCCGAACGTCATCCACACCTCGCAATCGCTGGGCGAGCCCGGCATGCGCCTGGTGGACATCTTCGCCCCGCCGCGCGACGACTTTTCGCTCAAGCCCGGCCTGGTCTGCAATGCCGACGAGTACCCGCTGCCCGAACGCCTGCAAGGCGTGGCCCCTGCCGCCAACGCGGCCTGAGGAGCCCGTTCATGGCCAATTTCCTGCACACCCTGCGCCAGGGCGATGCCTGCCAGTTTGGCACCTGGGTCAAGCTCTCCAGCCTGGAAACCCTGGAGCTGCTGGCCATCGCTGGCTTTGATTTCGTCGTCATCGACATGGAGCACGCGCCCCACACCTTCGAGACCGCCTACCGCTGCATCGTCGGCGCCCAGGGGTTTGGTATGAAGGCGCTGGTGCGCCTGCCGGATGCGCAAGGCACCTACGTGCAGCGCATCTTCGACAGCGGCGCCGACGGCGTGCTGGTGCCCCGGGTGCGCACGCCCGAGGAGGCCCGCCAGCTGATGGACGGTATGGTCTTCAGCCCCCAGGGCTCGCGGGGCCTGGGCATCACCTCCCGCGCCGGGCACTGGGGCCTCAAGCCCACGGCGGACTATGTGCGCGAAGGCAACGAGGGTGTGTTCCGGGGTGTGCAGCTGGAGGACCAGTCCGCGCTGCGCCAGGCCGCCGAGATCCTGGACACGCCCGGCGTCAACGCCGCTTTCGTCGGCCCGGGCGACCTGGCCCTGTCCAGCGGCAAGCCCGCCAGCCACCCGGACAACGCGGTGCTCATCGACGGCCTGCTGGCCGCCGCCCAGCAGCGCGGCGTGCCCGTGGGCACGGCGGTGGGCGATGCCGCTGCCGCCCGCCAGGCGCAGGCACGGGGCTTTGGCTTCGTGATGGTAAGCAACGACCTGTCGCTGTTTGGCAAGGCCGCCGCCGATCTGGTGCGCGACTTCAAGGCCTGACGGCCTGACCCAGACTTCCAAGGAACGTCCCATGGACCAAGACACCCTGCTGGGCCCCGTGGCCCCGATCCGCGGCCTGTGCCGCATGAGCACCGAGCGCGCGCAGCGCGGCTACCCGCTGACGCGCTTTCTCTGCGGCCTGCGCCATGCCCGCCAGCGCGAGGCCCTGGTCAATGACCTGGAGGGCTGCCTGCGGGACAGCGGCCTCAGCGCGCTGGAAAAAGACATGCTGCGCCGGCGCGACTTTGTCGCCATGCTTGACCACGGCGCCGCCACGGTGGCCGTGGCCAAGGCCTGCCGGGCCTGGGGCGTGTCCCTGGTCGAGCTGGGGGCGCTGGGGCGCGGCCAGAGTGCACAAGATTTCATCACCGAGCGCAAGCGCGCCAACCAGGGGCAACCATGGGCATTCTGATTGGCGGCATTGGCTCGTCCCACGCACCGTCCATTGCCCACGCCTGGGATCAAGGGCAGCAGCAGCGCCCCGAGTGGCAACCGTTTTTTGACGCCTATGGCCCCGTCAAGCAGTGGCTGGCCGAGCAGCGGGTGGACACGGTGGTCATGTTCTACAACGACCACCTCAACCACTTCCAGTTCAGCGCCTACCCCACCTTTGCGATGGGCATTGCCGACACCATGCCGCTGTGCGACGAGGGCGCCGGCCGGCGGGACTTCCCGCCCGTGCCCGGCAACGTGGACCTGGGCTGGCACCTGGCCAGCAGCCTGGTGGCGGACGAGTTCGACCTGACCATCTGCCAGGAAATCGAGCTGGACCACGGCGTCATGTCGGTGCTGCCGCTGCTGGCCTCGCCGCCCTGGCCCTTCAAGGTGATTCCCATCAACGTCAACGTGCTGCGCGAGCCCCTGCCCACCCCCCGGCGCTGCTGGCGCATCGGCCAGGCCGTGGGCCGGGCCATCCAGTCCTACGACCAGGACGCCCGCGTGGTCGTGGCGGCCACCGGGGGCCTGTCGCACCAGCTGCACGGACCCGACTTTGGCTTCGTCAACCCCGAATGGGACAACCGTTTCCTGGACCTGCTGGTGGACCAGCCCGAGGTGCTGGCCCAGGCCAGCCACGCGGACTACATGCAGCGCGGCGGCGC
>JAQUDN010000141.1 GCA_028685665.1 Burkholderiaceae bacterium
CCAGGCGGCAGCGGCCTCCTGGGATTTTTCGCGGTCGGCCAGGATTTCGCTCAGGGGTTTGGCCAGGATCGCCTGCAAGGCATCGACCTGTTCCTGCAAGCCCTCGGCCCGGGCCTGCCACGGCGGCGCTGGGGCGGCGTCCGCCGCGTGCTCGGCCGGGGGAATCGGCAGGCTGCCATCGGGGTTCATTTGCACGATGGCGATGGGGGGGACGGTGGACATGGCGCAATTCTCCAGAAAGCCGCACAAGCCGGCGGGCCCTGAATATAAGACGCGGCCCGCCGACCCCAGGGCCCGGGGCCTGTTCCCGGTTTGGGGATGGGGAACAGGCTCTAAACTGCCGCCATGCAAATTTACATGGTGGGGGGCGCCGTACGCGACCGGCTACTGGGTCGCCCCGTGAACGACCACGACTGGGTCGTGGTGGGCGCCACGCCCGAACAGATGCAGGCGCAGGGCTACCTGCCCGTGGGGCGGGATTTTCCGGTCTTCCTGCACCCCGCAACGCGCGAGGAATACGCCCTGGCCCGCACCGAACGCAAAAGCGGGCGTGGCTACCGGGGCTTTGTCGTCGAGACCTCGCCCGATGTGACGCTCGAAGAAGACCTGTCCCGGCGCGACCTTACTATCAATGCAATAGCTAGCAGCGCAGACCCAGCAAGCCCTGCCGTGCTTTTTGACCCCTATGGCGGCGCGCGCGACCTTGCGGCCCGGGTGCTGCGCCATGTGACCGATGCGTTCCGCGAAGACCCGGTGCGCATCCTGCGCGTGGCGCGCTTTGCGGCGCGCTTCACCGACTTTTCCGTGGCGCCCGAGACGCTGCAGCTCATGCGCGAAATGGTGGAACACGGCGAGGCCGACCATCTGGTGCCCGAGCGGGTCTGGCAGGAAATCAGCCGGGGCCTGATGGAGGCGGTGCCCTCGCGCATGTTCGAGGTGCTGCGCGCCTGCGGTGCGCTGGCCGTGATCCTGCCCGAGGTCGACCGGCTCTGGGGCGTGCCCCAGCCGCCCCTCTACCACCCCGAGGTGGACACCGGGGTGCACGCCATGATGGTGATCGACATGGCCGCGCGGCTGCAGGCCCCGCTGGCCGTGCGCTTTGCCTGCCTGGGCCACGACCTGGGCAAGGGCAGCACCCCCGCCGAGATCCTGCCGCGCCACACCGGCCATGAGCAGCGCAGCGTCGCCCTGCTCAAGGGCCTGTGCGAGCGCCTGCGCGTGCCCACCGAATGCAAGGAACTGGCCGAGGTGGTCGCCCGCGAGCATGGCAACCTGCACCGCAGCAGCGACTTCGGTGGTGCCGCCCTGGTGCGGCTGCTGGAGCGCTGCGACGCCATCCGCAAGCCCGAGCGCTTCGCCGAAATCCTGCTGGCCTGCGAATGCGATGTGCGCGGCCGGCTCGGCAAGGAAGAACAGCCCTACCCCCAGCGCCAGCGCCTGGCCCAGGCCCTGGCGGCGGTGCAATCGGTAGCTACCAATACGATAGCTGCCCACGCAGCCTCCATCGGCCTAACGGGCCAAAAGGTCGGTGAACTGATCCACGCGGCACGGGCCGAGGCCGTGGCCCACTGGCCCGGCATCGGGCCGGGCGCGCACTGACTCACCAGCTGTCGTCGCTGCCGGACGGCGCCTCGCCGGCGTCCCAGCTGTCGCCAGAGCCCGCATCGAAAGCGCCCAGATCGGGCGGAGCGGCGAGGTCCAGGGGCACCGAACGGGTGTCGGCAGCGGACGCGGCAGCCGGGGCCGCACCGCTGGCACCGGCAGAGCGGTCGCCCTCCAGCACCTTCGACAAGGCATAGCCGGCCGCCACACCGGCGAGCCCGCCGACCACCGCCCCGGCCACGCCAGACCCCATGCCCCCGGAAGCCAGCGGGCCGTTGCCCGGGCCGGGGCTCTGGCCCATCGACCCCGCGCCCCCGTAGGCGGGCTGGGGCGTGTAGGCCGCGCCAAACCCGCGCGGCTCGGCCACGGGCGGCATCGAACGGGCCAGCGGCGAGGCCGTCGCGGCGCGGCGCATCCACCAGACCACGCCCAGCAGCACCAGCCCCCCGATGGCCACGGCGCCCCAGGGGAAGGCATCGGCCTGCACCGGGCGGGACGGGCTGGCCGCCTGCGCGACCGGGGCGGCCGGCGCGGCGACCGCGCCCAGGCCGGACGAAGCCGAGGAAGAGGCCGAAGCCGGGGCCTTGGGCGCGCGGGTTTCCGAGGCCACAGCGTCGAGCACGCGCTGGAAGACGGCGGGACTGGCGGCGAATTTCAGGGCCGGATCGAGCTTCTGCGCCTGCAGCAGCGCCTGCTGGGCCTCCAGGTAGCGCTGCTCGCGGGCCAGCACCTGGCCCAGCTCGTAGTGGGCCTTGGCGCTGAGCGGCTTTTCCTTGAGCACCTCGCGCAACATCGATTCGGCCTGGGCAAATTGCCCCTGGCGCACCGCAGCTTCGATGTCTTTGGGCGCTGGCAAGGCCAGCGCGACCTGGGCACAAGCCCACAAGGCAAGCGCCAACAAGGCGTGGAACAAACCGGGTCTTTGGATAGGCACGTCACATTCTCCGAACAAAGGGATCAGGCAAGCCTGTAGGTGCCGCCAAGCGGCGCAAGTTCAAGGGGCTGCGGCTTGGGCTTACCACCGCAGCAGGCGCGGGCCCAGCAGCGCGCCCAGCGCCGTGGGCAAGGCCATGCCGGCGAGGTACCACACCGCCAGAAAAGGGGCGGCCACCTCCGGGCAATGCAAGGCATAGACCAGCGCCCCCAGGGCCCCGGCCAGCAAACCCGCCCCGGCCCCGGCCCAGGCCAGCCGGGTGGGCGCAGCCCCCCGCAGGGCCCAAAACAGCGCGGCGAAGGCCGGTGCCGACAGCAGGGCAATGTTGAAAGGGCAGCTGCGCCAGGTGCTGCCCAGCACCAGCGGCAAGCGCTCTGGGGGCACAGCCTGGAGCAGGACCACCGCCGCCAGGCCCCACAGCGCCACGGCGGGCAAGGGCAGCAACCACGGCGTGGCGCCCAGGGCCATGCCGGGCCGGGCCAGGCGCAGCAGCAGGGCCAGGCCGAAAACGGCCAGCAGGGCGGCAAAACCGAGCTTGCCCCAGAACATGCCGGTGGCCAGGGTGGCCCCCAGGTCGGGCCGCAGGCCAAAAAAGGCCCACAGCAACAGCACCGCGCCGGTCAACCCGGCCAACACCGCCCCGGCAAACCGCTGCCCGACGGCGGCGGAAGACACCGGCTGCACATCGGCGGCCAGCAAATGGATCAACGCTTCGGTTTTCATGAGACTCCTCTGATCCTGGCGGCCAGGGCCTTCAGGCCCCGGTGTACGCCGACTTTGACCGCCGATTCCGACATGCCGGTGAGGTGCGCCGTCTCCACCACCGACAAGCCCTCCAGCTTGACATGCACGATGGGCAGGCGCTGGCGGTCCGGCAGCGTCTGCAGCAATTGCCCCAGGTCGCGCCGCGCCTCGGCCGCCTCGCTGTCGCTGCTGGCGAACAGCCCACTGGCCTCATCGAGCGGGTCGTTGCGCGCCCCCTTCACCGCATGCGCACGGAACCAGTCCACCAGCTTGTAGCGGGCAATCGCATGCACCCAGGCCGTCACGGGCATATCGGGCCGGTAGGTGTGGCGCTGGTGGTGCACCGCCAACAGGGTTTCCTGGACCAGGTCTTCCACTTCATCGGGCCACTGCAGCAGGCGACGGCGCAAAAAGGCCCGCAAATGGGCGCTCAAGGCTTGCAGAAAGCGCTGGTAGGCCGCGCCATCGGCGTCCAGCCCCTGCAAGAGCAAGGTCCTCAGCCGTTCTTCAATTTCCATGCAGGCCTCCTGGGCAGAAATTCGGAAAAAAGGACGGCTGGGTTACAGCGGGCCTGAAAAAACCTTTTTTGGCGCCCCGGTGTAACCCGGCGGCGCTTGCGGGCGAATTACACCCCAGACCCGGGGCCTGCGCGCATTCCACGCCAGCCCCCGGGTCTGCCATCCCTTGACTTCCCCCAGGAGAAACCACCATGACTTCACCCACCCTCCGCATGGGCGCTCTGGCCCTGGCCGCCCTGGCCTCTGGCGCCGTCCTCGCCCAGAACAAGCCCGTCGAAGCCGCCAAGCCGGCCACGGAAAAATGCTATGGCGTGTCGCTGGCCGGCAAGAACGACTGCGCTGCCGGCCCCGGCACCACCTGCGCCGGCTCGTCCAAGGTGGACTACCAGGGCAACGCCTGGAAGCTGGTCCCGGCCGGCACCTGCGTCACCCTGAAAACGCCCAAGGGCACGGGCTCGCTCTCGCCGACCAAGGCCTGAGCCCCTCTGGCTGCCACAGGCACCGCCATGCAGAACCTGACCGCCGGCCTGGGCCTCAAGCCCGCCCATTACGACGCAGCCCTGCACTGCACGGACCCCGGCCTGTGGTGGGAAGTGCACCCCGAGAACTACCTGGCGGCGGGCGGACCCCGCCTGGCCTGGCTCGAAGCCATTCGGGCCCGGCATCCCGTGGCCCTGCACGGGGTGTCGCTCTCGCTGGCGGCCGATGCCCCGCCCGATCCCGGGCACCTGGCGCGGCTGGCCGCGCTGGTGCGGCGCATCGAACCCGTGCTGGTGTCCGAGCACCTGGCCTGGTCGCAGTGGCGGGGCCAGTACCACCCCGATCTGCTGCCGTTTCCGCGCACCCACGCCGCCCTGGTGCGCACCGCCGACAACATCGCCCGCACCCAGGACCTGCTGCAGCGCCCCCTGGCCCTCGAAAACCCCACGCATTACCTGCAGATCGAGGGCCACGAATGGTCCGAGCCCGCATTCCTGGCCGAGCTGGTGCGGCGCACGGGCTGCACCCTGCTGCTGGACCTGAACAACGTGTACCTGAGCGCCCGCAACCTGGGCACGAGCGCCGCCGCCTACCTGGACGGTTTTCCGCTGCAGGCCGTGGCCGAAATCCACCTGGCCGGCCACCACGCCGACCCGGTGCACGGCGAAGCCCTGCTCATCGACAGCCACGACGCCCCGGTGGCCGAGGCGGTCTGGGCGCTGTACCAGCAGGTGCTGGCGCGCACCGGCCCCCGCCCGACCCTGATCGAACGCGACGAGCAACTCCCCCCCTTGGCGGAACTGCTCGGCGAGCGGGACCGGGCCCACCGCGCCCTGCAGGCCGCCGAAGCCAGGGCAGCAGCACCCACCCGCGAGGAGACCCTGCCATGCAGCTGAGCACCTTTCAAGACGGTTTTGCCACCGCGCTGCACACGCCCCCCGGGGCAGACGCCCCGCCCTGGCTGGCCGCGCTGGTGGCCCAACCCGGCTTTGCCGTGTACCGCAACACCGTGCTCAAGGGCTGCCTGGATGCGCTGCAGGCCCACTACCCCACGGTGTGCCGCCTGGTGGGCGAAGACTGGTTTCGCGCTGCCGCCCGCGTGTTTGCGCAAGACCATCCCCCCCTAGACGGGCAGCTGGTGGACTACGGCGCGGGCTTTGCCGACTTTCTGCAGGGCTTTGCGCCCGCCGCCGATCTGCCCTACCTGCCCGGCGTGGCCCGCCTGGACCGCGCCTGGACCGAAGCCCACCTGGCCGCCGATGCCCCGGTGCTGGACGCAGGCTGGCTCGCGCAGCAGCCCCCCGAGGCCCTGGCCGGGCTGTGCCTGGCGCCGCACCCAGCGGCACGCTGGCTGGGCAGCGACGCCCACCCTTGCTACACCCTCTGGCAACGCCACCGGGACGGCCTGCCGGTCGATGGAGCAATCCCCTGGCACGGCGAAGGCGCTTTGCTCAGCCGGCCCGCGGCCGCCGTGCAATGGACCCGCCTGTCACCGGCTGGCCTGGCGTTCTTGCAGGCCTGCGCCCAGGGGCAGCCGCTCGACGCGGCCGCTGCGGCCGCCCTCGCCGCCGAAGCCCAGGCCGATCTGTCGGCCCTGATGGCCCAGTTGCTGCACGCCGGCGCCCTGCGCGCACTGCCGGCCCCGCCTTTGTCTTTCCACCCTGCACCGGAGGCCCCATGAACCCCCACCCCACCCCGGCCCCGGATTCGACCCCGGCGTCTCTCCTTGGCAAACTGCGCGCCCTGACAGACCGGCTGGCCCAGGCCCTGGCCTGGCTCACCCCGCACGGCCTGCTGGCCCTGGTCAACCGCCTGGCGATCGCGGGCATTTTCTGGCTGTCGGCGCGCACCAAGGTGGAGGGCGGGTTCACGATCACGGACGGCACCTACACCCTGTTCCGCGACGAATACCGCCTGCCGCTGCTGCCGCCGGAACTCGCCGCGCAGCTGGCCACCGTCTCCGAACACCTGTTTTCGGTGCTGCTGGTGCTGGGCCTGGCCACCCGGCTGTCGGCGCTGGCGCTCCTGGGCATGACGCTGGTGATCCAGGTGTTTGTCTATCCCGACGCCTGGGCCACGCACCTGTCCTGGGCCGGGCTGCTGATGTACCTGGCCGGGCGCGGCGCCGGCCCGCTGTCGCTGGACCGTGGGCTCGGCCTGCGCTGAGCCCAGCGCCCGCAGGTCAGACGAACTTGGCCACCAGGCTGGCCACAAAGCTCAGCAAGAGCGTGCTGGCCAGCGGAAAAGACCATTCGCGCCCGAAACAGCGAAACTGGAAATCCCCCGGCAAACGCCCCAGGCCCAGGCGGCGCAGCCAGGGGTTCAGCCCGTTGATCAACAACAGGGCGAGCAGGACGACGATCCACCAGCGCAGCATGGTCCGGCCCTCAGAGCCTGTGCGAGCGGTCGCCGCGCGCAAAGCCCAGGGCCGCCCACGGCGTGCCCTTGGCCAGGGCGATCACCTTGAACAGCTCGCCCATTTCGTGTTCCATGATCAATTTGGCCGCCATGGCCCGTCCCGCCTGCGGAAGCTGCTCCATTTTTGAGAGCAATCCGCAGTTGATGAGGAAATGCGCCTGGGTGGTGTAGCCCAGCACCTCCCAGCCCGCGTCCTGCGCCGCCAGCGCCACCCCCGTGAAGTTGACATGGGCGGTGATGTCCTTGAGGCCCACATCGGCCAGCGGATCGCCGTCGGCACGGTGGCCCTGGTGGCACATCACGGTGCCCATGTGGCGCTGGGGGTGGTAGTACTCGCTCTCGCCAAAGCCGTAGTCGAGCAAAAAGACCGCGCCACGCACCAGGCGGTCGGCCAGGGTGCGCAGGAAGGCCTCGCCCTGGGGGTGGATCTCGGTGAGGTAGTCCTGGGGCCCTTCGATGGCCACGGGGGGGCGCAGGTCGGTGGGGCGGTCGGCCCAGGTGAACACGCCCGCGTGCAAGGCCACGCCGCGCTCGTGCCAGACGCCGCTGTCGTGCCCTCCGTGGCGGGCCAGCAATTGCACCGGCATGGCATCGAGTACCTCGTTGCCCACGACCACGCCCTCGAACTGCGCGGGCAGGACATCGACCCAGCGCACCTTGTCGGCATGCGCGCTCAGCAGCACCTGCTGGCGCGCCCGCAGGCTGCCCGAAAGGTCCACGATGGTGTAGCGCTGCACGCGCGCGCCCAGGGCGTCGAGCAACTGCAGCGCCAGCGCGCCCGATCCCGCACCGAACTCCCACAGCTCGTGGGTGCCGGTCTGCTCCAGCGCCTCGGCCAGCTGCACGGCCAGGGTCTGGCCGAACAGCGGCGTCATCTCGGGGGCCGTGACGAAGTCGCTGCCCGAGTCGGGCATGGCACCAAACTTGGTGCTGTCGTTGGCGTAGTAACCCAAGCCCGGCGTGTAGAGGGCCAGCGCCATGAACTGGTCAAAGCCGATCCAGCCCCCGGCGTCGGCAATGGCCTCGGCGATGTGGGCTTGCAGGGCGGTCGTTAAACTGTGGGGTGTTTTTGTCACGGCCCGCATTGTCCCCCGAATGACCCCTCTTCCCCGTCCTCGCACCGTCCTGGTCACCGGCGCCGCCCGGCGGCTCGGCCGCGAAATCGCCCTGGCCCTGGCCCGGAGCGGGTGGCAGGTGGCCGTGCACTACCGGGCCTCGGCGCAAGATGCTATTGAAACAGTAGCTGCCTGCGCAAGCCTGTCGGGCGCCAGCAGCCATTTTGAGGCTGATTTCTCAGACGAAGCCGCCGTCCGTGGCCTGCTGCCGCGGGTGATCGCGCACTTTGGCGCGGTGGACGCCGTGGTCAACAGCGCCTCGCTGTTCGAGCACGACGATGCCACCAGCTTCGGCTTTGCCAGCCTCGAAAAACACCTGCGCAGCAACACCGGCGCGCCGATCCTGCTGGCCCAGGCCCTGCACCAGCATGTGCAGGCCCGCGTGGCGGCCGGTGAGGCCCAGGCCCAGGGCGCCGTGGTCAACCTGCTGGACCAGAAGCTCTGGAACCCCAACCCCGACTTTCTGAGCTACACCCTGTCCAAGGCGGCCCTCGAAGCGGCCAACACCCTGCTGGCCATGGCCCTGGCGCCGCGGGTGCGCGTGGTCGGCGTGGCCCCCGGCCTCACGCTGACCAGCCACATGCTGAGCGAGGACAAGTTCCAGCAACTGCACGCCCTGAGCCCGCTGGGCCGCTCGTCCACCCCGGAAGACGTGGCCGCCACAGTGCAATTTGCGCTGGACAACCGCTCCATGACCGGCACCACCCTGCTGGTCGATGGCGGCCAGCACCTGATGAAATTTGAGCGCGACTTTTCGCTGATGTGAGCCCTGCGCTCGCCCGACACACCATGTACAACGCCGCAGGCACCCAGATCCTCACGCTCACCGGTTTGCGCTTTGACGCCAACCTGGGCATCCTCGACCACGAAAAAACCGCCCCCCAGCCGATCCAGGTCGATGCGGAGCTGAGCCTGGGCACGCAGCCCCTGGCACCGCGCGACGACGACATCGCCCATGTGCTGGACTACCGCAAGGTGCGCCAGATCATCATCGACGAATGCACCGCCGAGCACGTGAACCTGCTGGAGAGCCTGATCGGCAAGCTGGCCCACCGGCTGATGCTGCTGCCCGGCGTGCTGGGCGTGCGCGTGAAGATTGCCAAGCTGGAAATTTTTGACGACTGCGAAGTGGCCATTCGCATCGAGACAGGACAGTGGTGAACCCCATGAATGCCGTGATCAACGAAGCCCCCCCCCTCCCCACGTCCACCGACACGCCCCCC
>JAQUDN010000142.1 GCA_028685665.1 Burkholderiaceae bacterium
GGGGTGGGCAACAAGGTGTTGTGATGAAAAACGGGGTTTTGGTAATAGGGTATTGCGTTATTAGCTATTGAAATGTGAGTAATTTTTAATTCATGAACACTTGTAAAAATTAGAAATCAATTGAAAAAATTATAAAAAGGCATCAAAAACCCCCCTGAAAAGCCATCTGCATCCACGCTCCCATGGCTGGAATCGGTTCTTGAGGGCCTGGTTTCAGGGGGGGTGTCAGGTTTCTTCGGGGGCGATCAACAAGGGCAGGATCAGCCGGTAGCCTTTGCCGCGTTGGACGGTGATGGGATTGACTCCCTCGGGGTTGTCTTGCAGTTTTTGCCGCAGGCGGCTGATCAGCGCAGCCAGGTGTTCGGGGCTGAGGCTGGTTTCAAGGCGTTGGTCCATTTCAAAGACCAAGACATCGATGTCTTTTTCCTGCTTGGGGGCCAGGGCCAGGATTTGGAGCAACTGCACTTCGCGCGCGACCAGGTTCCAGGTGTGGCCATTGGGGGCACGCAGTTGCCGTTGGCTGCTCAGGAGCTGGTAGCGTGCCGGTTCGGCGCTGCGCTGGACGCGCCGCAGCAGGTTGGTGATGACGGCGACCAGCTCGGCCACATTGGTGGGCTTGGTCAGGTACACATCCGCGCCTGCACCGTAGCCGCTGGACCGGTCCGAGGGGCGGGTGCGGGCGGTCAGCATGACGATGCCCAGTGCGGGGTGGGTCTGGCGCAGCCGTTGCGCGATGCTGAGGCCGTCTTCGTAGGGCAGGCTCACGTACAGCACCACCAGATCGACGGAGTGCTCGACCATCAGGGTGTTGAGGGCTGCGCCGGAATCGGCGCCCAGCACGCGCCAGCCGGGCCGTTGCAGGTAGGTGACCATTTCTTCGCGGAGGTCGTCGTGGTCTTCGACGAGCACGAGGGTCAGTTCGGTAGGCATAGCTCAAAAATCACAAGGTGTTCATCGGGGATGTAGCGCACCGTGGTGTTCATCAATTGGGAGACCTGGGAGACCCAGTACAGACCCAGCCCGGTGCCACTGGCAAACAGGGCGCTGGGGGCGCGGTAGTACTTTCGGAACAGTTTGTCGGGGTCCGGGCGGCCCCCGCGGCCCGGGGGATTGCTGACGGTGATCAGCAGGGCCTTGTCGGTTTGCGCCAGGCGCAGGGTGACGGGGGCGTCCTGGGCGCCGTAGCGCAGGGCGTTGTCGAGCAGGTTGCGCACCATCAGGCGCAGCAGTACGCCATCGACGTAGGCATGCGCCCTGGGCATCAAGTGGAGGACGATGCGGTGGGGAGCGGAGGTCTGTTCGACGCACTCGGTCAGCAGTTCGGTGATGTCTTCATCGTGGGGCTGGACGGACAGGGTGCCTTGCTCCAGGTGGTCCACTTCGACGCAGCGCTCCAGAATGGCATCGATGCTTTCGATGGCCCGCTGGATTTTGGCGAAGCGGGCGGCCCGTGCTTCGGGGGCGGGGGCGGTGTCGAGCTCGAGGTTCTTGGTGCCCACGCGCAGCAGGGACAGGGGGTTTTTGAGCTCGTGCATCACCATGCTGAGAAAGCCGTTGGTTTCTGCATGGCGCTGTTTTTCGTAGGTCAGTGCGAGGTCAGATTCTTGTTTTTGGCGTTCGATCAGGCGCTGCCGCTGGGTTTCGAGCTGGGTGTGGCGGGCCATGATGGCCAGGGTCATCAGCATGGTGAAAAAGTTGCTGGGCAGGGCGGGGTACAGCGAGAGCGCGGTGGGGATTTGCACTTTGAAGAGCACAGGGGCAACCCACAGCAGCAAATAAATCGTCACGACAGCATTCGAAAACTTGAACAGGTAGTTCAGGACCTTGTCTTCGATGGGGGCGAACCAGGCAGCTACGCCACCCCAGAGGGAAATCATCAGGATTTCCAGGTTGTTCAGCGCCATGGCCTGGGCACCCTGACCGCGCAAGATCAAAACCAGTTGGACCGGGTACAGCAAGAAGACCAGGGTGTAGCCCCAGGAACACCAGGCCGGGGAGCGGAAAAGGCGAAACATGCCCCGGTAAAGCACGCAGCCAACGAACAGATGCAGGCCGTTGACGACCAGCACCATTTGGTCCACCACCCCTTCCGTATCGGGCAGCAGGTATTTGGAGATCACCCCCAGTTGAAAGGTGAGCAAGGCAAAGGTGACGAAATCAAACACCGCACTCACGCCCCAGAGCCGATGGCGCGTGATGCGCCAGGTCAGCACCGAGATGCACATCACGACCACCCCAAATCCGACATACAGCCCGATCATGACGTGCAGGCGGGTGTCGTAGTCGCGGCTTTCGGTGGCTGAGACCACCTGAAAGTGGGCGAGCGAGGAGTCGGTGCGAACGCGCACGTAAATGGTGCTGGGGTTTTCGTAGTCGGTGCGGTAGAGCACCGTGTAGGCCAATTCGCTGCGCTCCCGTTGGTGGTAGGCGTAGCGGTTGCCCACTTTTTGTACTTGCCACTGGCCTTGGGTATTGCGTTGAAAGACCTGCGCGTCTTGCAAGACGCCCGGCAAGATCGAGAGAACCCAGTTCTCGGCCGTGGGCGGGGACTGGACATCCAGACGGATCCAGAAGGGCGTGCCTTTGTTGCGCAGGGGCAGGGGCCCCTGAAAGGGTTTCCAGGTATCGGCAGCGTGGACGTCCTCCAAAGACATTTTTCCCTCGGGGTCTTCGATGTAGGCGCGTTGGCGGATCAGGTCTGACTCCGCGCGGGCTGCGTTACCCAGGCAGGCAAATGCCAGGAGCAGCAGGCCCAGTCCCCACAGTCCTGTTCTGCGAAGGAGGGTGGCAAGGCCCCGCCAGGTTCGGGGCGCGGCGGGGAAGGGGGCGTATGGGCGGGCCGGGGCGGGCTCAAACAGTGGTCGAAACGGCATTGTCTTCAGGCGGGGCTCAGTGAGGTGGGCGAGGCGCCTTGGTGTGGAGCCCGCTCAAAAATCAGTTCGGTAGGCATAGCTCAAAAATCACGAGGTGTTCATCGGGGACGTAGCGCACCGTGGTGTTCATCAATTGGGAGACCTGGGAGACCCAGTACAGACCCAGCCCGGTGCCGCTGGCAAACAGGGCGCTGGGGGCGCGGTAGTACTTTCGGAACAGTTTGTCGGGGTCCGGGCGGCCTCCACGGCCCGGGGGGTTGCTGACGGTGATCTGCAGGGCCTTGTCGGTTTGCGCCAGGCGCAGGGTGACGGGGGCGTCCTGGGCGCCGTAGCGCAGGGCGTTGTCGAGCAGGTTGCGCACCATCAGGCGCAGCAGTACGCCATCGACGTAGGCATGTGCCCTGGGCATCAAGTGGAGGACGATGCGGTGGGGAACGGAGGTCTGTTCGACGCACTCGGTCAGCAGTTCGGTGATGTCTTCATCGTGGGGCTGGACGGACAGGGTGCCTTGCTCCAGGTGGTCCACTTCGACGCAGCGCTCCAGAATGGCATCGATGCTTTCGATGGCCCGCTGGATTTTGGCGAAGCGGGCGGCCCGTGCTTCGGGGGCGGGGGCGGTGTCGAGTTCGAGGTTCTTGGTGCCCACGCGCAGCAGGGACAGGGGGTTTTTGAGCTCATGCAGCACCATGCTGAGAAAGCTGTTGGTTTCAGCATGGCGCTGTTTTTCGTAGGTCAGGGCCAGGTCGGTTTCCTGTTTGTGGCGTTCGATCAGGCGCTGCCGCTGGGTTTCGAGCTGGGTGTGGCGGGCCATGACGACCAGGGTCATCAGCATGGTGAAAAAGTTGCTGGGCAGGGCGGGGTAGAGCGACAGGTAGGAGGGCATCCTGAAGGGAAGGAGGGCGGGTGCCAGCCACAAGACCAGGTAGATCGCCAGACAGGTGTTCAGGCTCTTGAACAGCACACTCAGGAGGCGGTCCTTGATCGGGACGAACCAGACGGCCACGCCACCCCAGAGGGAGACCAGCAAAATTTCCATGCTGTTCAGGGACATGGCTTTGGCCCCCTGTCCCAGGCTGATCAGCACCAACTGAACCGGCAAGAGCCAGATGCACGCCGAATAGGCCAAGGTGCACCAGGCAGAGGCTTGGAACAGGCGCATCATCCCTCTGAACAGCAGGCAGGCCATCGCAAGGTGCAGGCTGTTTGCGACCAGATTGACCTGCTCCGGAACCGTTTCAGAGTGGGAGAGCAGGTACTTGGCCACCACCCCGGTCTGCAAGCTCACCAGAACGAAAGTGAGCAGGTCAAAGCCTGCGTTCAGTCCCCAGATGCGCTGGTTCGTGACGCGCCAGCTCAGCGCGGAAATACACATCACCACCAGGCCAAAGCCCATGTACAGGCCAATGAAGACATGGGTTTGGGTGTCGAAATCGCGGCTTTCGCTGGGCGAAATGATCTTGAAATGGGCAATGGCCGAGGCGCTCTGTACCCGCACAAAGACCGTTGCCACCTCCCCGGGCGTGCTGTGGTAGTTGAAGGTGTAGGCCAGTTCGCTGCGTTCGCGTGCCTGGTAGGGGTGGCCGCTGCCTGCGCGCTCTACGGCCCAGGCGCCGTCGTGCCTGCGCTGAAAAACCTGGATGTCCTGCAAGATGCCAGGCTGAACCCGCAAGGCCCAGCCCTCCTCGGGGGCCGGCTTGACTTCGAGCCGTATCCAGAAAGGAATGCCCTTGTTGCGCAGGGGGAGTATTTCTGTAAAGGGCTTCCAGCCTTGCGCGGTCTGAATGTCCTGGATCGTCTGTTTGCCTTCAGGGTCCTCCAGGTAACTGCGGTGCTGAATCAGGTCCAGCCCGGCGTATGCCGGTTGGGCCAGGCCTGTCAGCACCAGCAGCGCAAGCCACAGTTGCAGCGCTGTGGCGATCTTCATCGCAAGCGTTGTGGAGCGCGTCCCCCGTGGTTCGGGGCCTTGTGCGTGGAGGGGTTGGGGGGGCTGTGGCATCGCGCTAGGTCGGGAACCTGATCGGGGTCAGTGTGGTGTCGATGGCATCCACGCGTGGGTCTTCAATAGTCCAGTCGTTCCGGTCGCACTTCCTGGAGGATGGTGGTGGCGATTTCCTCGATCGATTTATGGGTCGTGGACAGCCAGCGGATGCCCGAGCGGCGCATCATCGACTCGGCTTCTGCCACTTCCATGCGGCAGTTCTGCAGGTTGGCGTAGTTGGAGTTGGGGCGGCGTTCGTTGCGTATTTCGGCCAGGCGCTCGGGCTGGATGCTCAGGCCGAACACCTTCTTGCGGTGCGGCATCAGGGCCGGGGGCAGGGCGCGGCGTTCGAAGTCTTCGGGGATCAGGGGGTAGTTGGCCGCCTTGAGTCCGTGTTGCATCGCGAGGTACAGGCTGGTCGGCGTTTTGCCGCTGCGGCTGACACCGACCAGGATGACATCGGCGCTGTCGAAATCCTTGTTGGATTGGCCGTCGTCGTGCGCGAGGCTGAAATTGATGGCCTCGATGCGGTCGTGGTACTTCTTGCTTTTGGTGATGTCGCTGAAACGCCCCACGCGGTGGTGTGACTTGATGCCCAGCTCTTGCTCCAGCGGATGCACGAAGGTGCCAAACATGTCCAGCAGCATCCCTTTGCAGCCTTCCTGGATCACTTTGAGCACTTCCATATTGACCAGGGTGGTGAAGACCACGGGTTTTTTGCCTTCAAGCTCGGCGATGTGGTTGATCTGGCGCACCGCCTGGTGGGCCTTGTCCACCGTGTCGACAAAGGGCAAGCGCACATGGCGCGGCTCCAATTCGAACTGGGCCAAGATCGCATTGCCAAAGGTTTCAGCGGTGATGCCGGTGCCATCCGAGACAAAAAATACAGTGCGCGTGTGCATAGGGAAACCTTTTGGGGTGCGTTGCCTGGCCGCCCATGCGGCAGGCCTACAATTGTGACGATTATCTGAACTCTGACCCTGCACTTTGGCGGCCCACAAACACAAGAACAAAGCCGTGCCCTGTGCCTGGTCGCGGGCCCAGACCCCTTGGCGGGGGCTGGCGCCGATCCGGTTTTAACTTCTGGAGCTTTCCCATGTCTGCACTCTACAGCCCGACCGCCCTGGTCGTACCGTTCGAAAACCTGCGAATGAGCGACGTTGAGGTCGTCGGGGGCAAGAACGCCAGCCTCGGCGAAATGATCTCGCAACTGCCCCAGGGCGTGCGGGTGCCGACCGGCTTTGCCACCACCGCCCACGCCTTCCGCGAGTTCCTGGCCTATGACGGCCTGGTGGACAAAATCAATGCCAAGCTGGATGCGCTCGACACGGACGATGTGCGTGCTCTGGCGGCTGTGGGCGCCGAGATCCGTGCGATGGTCGAGGCCCAGCCTTTCCCCGCCGATCTGCAGCAGGCCATTGCCGAGGCCTTCGCCACCCTGAGCGCGGGCAACCCCGCCGCTTCGTTCGCCGTGCGCTCTTCGGCCACTGCCGAAGACCTGCCCGACGCCTCGTTTGCCGGCCAGCAGGAAACCTTCCTGAACGTGGTGGGCATCGATGAAGTGCTGCACAAGATGAAAGAGGTGTTTGCCAGTCTCTACAACGACCGCGCCATCAGCTACCGCGTGCACAAGGGCTTTGCCCATGCCGACGTGGCCTTGTCGGCCGGCGTGCAGCGCATGGTGCGCTCCGACCTGGGCGCAGCCGGCGTGATGTTCACCATCGACACCGAATCCGGCTTTGAAGAGGTGGTGTTCATCACCTCCAGTTATGGCCTGGGCGAGACCGTGGTGCAGGGCGCCGTCAACCCTGACGAGTTCTATGTGCACAAGCCCATGCTCAAGGCCGGCAAGCGTGCCGTGATCCGCCGCAATCTGGGCAGCAAGCTGATCCAGATGGTTTTTTCCACGCCCGAAGAGAAAAGCGCCAGTGGCAAGCTGGTTCAGACCACTGACGTGCCTGCCGAGCTGCGCAACCGCTATTCGCTGAGCGATGCCGATGTCGAGCAGCTGGCGCACTACGCCCTGGTGATCGAGCAGCACTATGGCCGCCCCATGGACATCGAGTGGGGCAAGGACGGCACCGACGGCCTGCTCTACATTCTGCAAGCGCGTCCCGAGACGGTCAAAAGCCAGTCCAACGGCCAGGCTGAACTGCGTTACAAGCTCAAGGGCCACGGCACCGTGCTGGCCGAAGGCCGTGCGATTGGCCAGAAGATTGGCACCGGCCCCGTGCGTCTGGTGCACAACATCAGCGAGATGGACAAGGTCCAGCCCGGCGATGTGCTGGTCACCGACATGACCGATCCCAACTGGGAGCCCGTGATGAAGCGCGCCAGCGCCATCGTCACCAACCGGGGCGGTCGCACCTGCCACGCCGCCATCATTGC
Source organism: Burkholderiaceae bacterium (assembly GCA_028685665.1). Taxonomy (GTDB): domain Bacteria; phylum Pseudomonadota; class Gammaproteobacteria; order Burkholderiales; family Burkholderiaceae_C; genus JAQUDN01. The sequence continues at coordinate 7,240 of JAQUDN010000142.1, forward strand.
GCGCGAACTGGGCATTCCGGCGGTGGTGGGTTGCGGTGACGCGACCGAACGCCTGAAAGACGGCACGCTGGTCACGGTGGCCTGCTCCGAAGGCGACACCGGCCGCATCTACGACGGCCTGCTCGAAACCGAGGTCACCGAAGTGCAGCGCGGTGCCATGCCCCCCATCCAAACCAAGATCATGATGAACGTGGGCAACCCCCAGCTGGCGTTCGACTTTGCCCAGTTGCCGAATGAAGGCGTGGGCCTGGCGCGGCTGGAGTTCATCATCAACAACAACATCGGGGTCCATCCCAAGGCCATCCTGGACTACCCAAACATCGACAACGACCTGAAAAAAGCGGTCGAATCGGTGGCCCGTGGCCATGCCAGCCCGCGTGCTTTTTATGTGGACAAGGTGGCCGAAGGGGTGGCCACGATTGCCGCGGCTTTCTGGCCCAAGCCGGTCATCGTGCGCCTGTCGGACTTCAAGAGCAACGAGTACCGCAAGCTGATCGGCGGCAGCCGCTACGAGCCCGAAGAAGAAAACCCGATGCTCGGCTTCCGTGGCGCGGCCCGTTACATCAGCGCCGACTTTGGCGAAGCCTTTGCCATGGAATGCGAGGCCCTCAAGCGCGTACGCAATGGCATGGGCCTGACCAATGTCCAGGTGATGGTGCCTTTTGTGCGCACCCTGGGCCAGGCCGAGCGCGTGACCAAGCTGCTGGCCCAGCATGGCCTGCAGCGCGGCAAAGACGAGCTCAAGGTCATCATGATGTGCGAGGTGCCGAGCAACGCCATCCTGGCCGAGCGCTTCCTGGAGTTCTTTGATGGCTTCTCGATTGGCTCCAACGACCTGACCCAGCTCACCCTGGGCCTGGACCGTGATTCGGGCCTGGAATTGCTGGCGGCCGATTTTGACGAGCGCGACCCTGCCGTGCAGGCCTTGATCCACCAGGCCATCCAGGCCTGCCTGGCCCAGGGCAAGTACATCGGCATCTGCGGCCAGGGCCCCAGCGACCACCCTGACTTTGCCGAATGGCTGGCCAAGGAAGGCATCTCGTCGATTTCGCTGAATCCTGACAGCGTGGTCGCCACCTGGCAGCAGCTTGCGTCCTGACGCGCTGGCGGACCTTACCGTTCAGCAATCCAGGCCATCCTGGTGACCCTGCCGCTCCCCCCGGTTTCTGCGGCCGCCGTGCCGGGACCGGTGCCGCCTGGACTGCACGATATGCAGCACGCCCGCTTCAAGCTGGCTTTGTTGCTGGTGTGGTTTCTGGTGTCGTTCGGTGGGGCTTACTTTGCGCACGATCTCCAGGCCCTGGTGGTGCGTGGGTGGCCTTTGGGCTACTGGATTGCCGCCCAGGGCGCGGTGCTGATGTTCATTGCCATTGTGGTGGTGTACTGCTGGGCCATGGACCGCTTTGAGCGGAAGGACGCACGGCGCCTGTCTGATGAGGCAGAGGCCGCGTCTTCTACCCCAGCGGCTGTTGCCCCCCATTCCCATGCCTGAGCGCGGCGAAAGCCGCCTGGCCCCGGACCAGGCCGCGAGCGACAAAGCCTATCTTTGGCGGCTGCACCGCATGCTCGCCCTCTATACGCTGGGCTTGCTGGCCTTTCTGGCCTTGATGGCCTGGGCGGAGAGCCAGGGCCTTTCGCGCCACTGGATCGGCCCTATCTTTCTGTTCCTGATGGTCATGGTCTATGCCGGTATCGGCGTGTATGGCCGCACCAC
>JAQUDN010000011.1 GCA_028685665.1 Burkholderiaceae bacterium
CGCAGGGCCTGCAAACCCGCCTCGACCCCGGGGTACACCTGCGAGAACTGGCCATTGATCGCCAGGTAATGCTGCTGGTAGCTCGGCCAGGCCCGGGCATACCAATCTTCTATTTCCATAGCACTCACCGCCCGTCCTGATTGGCCAAGAACGTGATTCAGCACCGAACGCAGCAAATGCTCAGAGCCTTTGCCCACCATGGTCTCGATCTGTGGGGCGGCCAGGCCTGGCAGCGCCAGGTCGTCCAGCATGCGGTGGATGGCCTCGGAAAAATCGCCCAGGGTATCGACCATGGTTCCGTCGAGATCGATGATGGCGGCGTCCAAGGCGCCCAGGGAGATAGCAGGAAAAGACATGGTCAGGGACGGGGAAGCATCACGCTCCAGGCAACAGGGGCCGCCATTGTGCCTCTGCACGGACAGGATGCGGCCACCGCCCGCGCGCCGCACCGCGCACGCCAAGCGCCCCCCATGCCCCCCATGCCCCCCATGCCCCCCGCACGCCCGAGCCCGGCCAGGCCCGGCACGCGGCGGGGCCCCCGCGGGGTCTCCCTCATCGAGTCCCTGGTGGTCATCGCCCTCGTGGCCCTGCTCGCCAGCCTGGCAGGCCCCGGCTTTGTCGCCTTGCTGGAACAGTGGCGCGTGCACCAGGCCTCGGACCACCTGCAATCGACCTTGTCGTTCGCCCGCACGGAAGCCCTCAAGCGCGGGGGGGATGTGGTGATCGCCAAGACCGGCAACGGCAATGGCTGCACCACGGCCAACGGCGATACCGCCTGGGGTTGCGGCTGGTCGGTGTTTTACGATGGAAACCAAAACAGGCTCCAGGACGCTTGCCAGACGGCCAGCACACCGAACGAATGCACCTTGCTGGCGGTGCCCGCACCGAACCGGGTCTCGATCACCCTGGCCAAAAGCACCGGCGTGTTGACGGTCGACCGCTGGGGCCTGGTGGACAACGGGGGAGAAAAATCGATGGTCTTCGAGCTGTTTCCCCAGGATGCCAGCATGGACAGCCCCCGCGCGCTCAAGCTGTGCCTGGCCGTGGGCGGCTTCGCGCGGCGGGTCAAGGGCTCGGAAGCCTGTGCGGGGTAAACCCATGCCTCACCCCATGCCCCAGCGCCCTGCCCTGCCACGCCGCCAATCGGGCATCAGCCTGATGGAAGCCCTGGTCGCCCTGGTGGTTATGGCGCTGGGCGTTCTCGGGGTGCTGAGCACGCAGCTTCGCACCCTGGTCGATACGCAATCGGGCATCCGGCGCGCCCAGGCGGTGCGCCTGGTGGAAGACCTGAGCGAACGCATCCGCAGCAATCCCGCCGGGCTGACGCGCCTGAGCGACTATGAAATCACCTGGAATACCCCGCTGAGTCCCGCCGCGGCGGACTGTGCAGCGGCCCCCTGCAACAGCACGCAACTGGCCCAATACGACCGGATGCAATGGCTCCAGAACGTGCGGGCCACCCTGAAATCCGGCGATGCCGCCGTGTTCATGGTGGCCGATGACACCGTCCCCGAAAACCGGCGCCAGCTCGGCGTGGTGATCCGCTGGCGGGACAACGAACGCAAAGATGCCGAGGGCAAGGCCCTCAGCGAAATCTTCGCACCGAGCGCCACCAAAACCACCCAGCAAACCAGCGTGAGCTGCCCCACGGGCAGCACCTGCCATCTGCAATACCTCGTGCCGACGGCCCGCTGCACGCCCTACACCCTGGGCGGCGGGAGCAATCCCCCGCTCATCTGCGCGCAGTAAGCTGCGGCGCCCGCAACCCCAGGACTTTCCATGCCCCGCCCCGCCTTTCCGATGTGCCGCCCCGGCCACGCCAGGCCCGTGCCCGCCGCCGGCCACAGACCGGCCTGTCGCTGCTGGAACTGATGGTTGGCATGACCATTGGCCTGTTCACGGTCGCCGCCGCGCTGGGGTCGCTGGTGGTCTTGCGCAGCATCACCAGCACCGTGAGCGAAGCCAGCCAGCTGCAGCTGCAGGCAGGCCACACCTTGCGCACCATCGGCCAGCAAATTCGCCAGGGGGGCTCCATCAAACTCAACCTCGGGCCGGGCAAGACCGACGCCACGATCAATGTGGCCGATGGGGTGGCCTTTGAGAAAGTCTTTGCGCGCGCCAGCCAGACCCTGGTGGGCAATGACAGTCCCGCCGCAGGGCAGTACCACCTGCAGATCGGTTACCAGAACTACGCCGACCCGGTGACCGGATCGGGCACCCCGGCCTTCCTGTTCCGGGATTGCCTGGGCCAGGCCTCCTCCACCGACCGCATCAGCAGCGGCTTTGTGTTCGAAAAAGCGGCCGGCGCCCTCTCGGGGAGCCTGAAATGCGCGGGCAATGACCAGGCACTGCAGACCATCGCGGGCAATGTGGCGGACTTCCGGGTGCGCTACCTGCTGCAAGACCTCAGCACCGGCACACCGCAGATGCGCTACGCCAACGCACAGGCGGCCCAGGCGGCGGGCTGGTCCCAGGTCCATGGGGTCGAAATCTGCCTGGAGCTGATTGGCAACCAATCCACCGACACCGCCGGAGCCACCTACCTGAACTGCAATGGAGACAGCGTGAACATGGGCAACCGCTTGCACATGGTGTTCCGCAACAGCTTCCAGATTCGCAGCCAGGGCTTCTTTGGGTGAACCGGCCGCACACCATGACGCCACGCCCCCCTCCCCGCACACAGCAAGGCATCTCGCTGCTCACGGTGCTCTTGATCATGGTGCTGTCCATCCTGCTGGCCCTGTGGGCATCGCGCACCGCGCTGATCCATGAGATGGTCGTGGGCAACGATGTCGATTACCAGCGCGCCTTTGAAGCGGCCCAGGCCATGCTGCAGGACGCCGAGCTGGACATTCGCGGGGAGCGGGCCGATGGCTCCGCCTGCACGCCCGTGGCCGGCGACAGCGATGTGTGCCGCACGGGAACCCAGGCCTGGTTTGTGGACACCGACAGCGATCTGACCCCGCTCCTGACCCTGCTGGACAACCAGACCGCCACCGGCTGCATCGACGGGATCTGCCGCAAACGGGTCGGCCCCCAGGATTTCTGGAGAGACAGCAGCCTCCTGCCCCAGATGCTTGCCCAGAACACCAGCAGCCGCGCGCTGGTCGGCGCCCGCTATGGCCAATACACCGGCGCGCAGACCGGCAACTACAGCAACCCGATTCTCAAGGAACGCGCGCAAGGCAAAGGCGCCTGGTACTGGGTGGAGGTGATGCCCTACGACAGCAGCTACAGCAATCTGCTCACAGAACCCACGGTGCCCACCTTTCTGCTGAACTTGAGGCCCCAGGTGGTGTACCGCATCACAGCCATCGCACGGGGCCTCAAACCGGGCAGCCAGGTGGTCTTGCAATCCACCTATGTTCGGCAGAAAGTCAAGGATTGAACGAGGTCTTCCATGCCCAGCCCTTCCCCCACGACCCCCACCCTTCTTGCCACGCTGATCTCTGTGCTGTGGGCCCCGGCCATCGGCCACGCGGCCCCCTGGGCGTTTGCGCAATACCCGGCGGGCTCGGCCAGCCGGGAGCCAGCCCCCAATGTGATCGTGTCGGTGGACGACTCCGGCAGCATGGGAAGCAACGGCATTGCGGCGCTCGCGGCAGCGCTGAAAAACACCTTCTCCGACACCAACCTGCCAGACGACAAGATCCGCCTCGCTTGGCAGTCCATGAACGGCTGCAACGGTATTCCCAACACCAACACCAAGACCTGCGGCGGGCCCAACACGATGAAGTCGCTGTCGGGAGACCATCGCAAGAACTTTCTGGCGTGGGTCAACGCCCTCGAATCCAGTGGCTGGACCCCCTCGCACACGATGGTTTTCAACGCCGGAAACTACCTCATGACGACGGGTGCGAACAGCCCCTGGAATGCCAAGCCCGGCACCACCGACACCAAACCCCTCGCCTGCCGCCGGGCCTACCACCTCTTCATGACCGACGGTGAATGGAACGGGTCCGGGCAAACCCCGGACGGCGACCGCTGCGACAAGAGCGGCGGCTTCCTGGGCAGTCTGCTGGGAAGCTGCGCCGGATCGCCCTACACCCGGCTGCTGCGCTCGGACAGCGGCAACCTGGATGGCACCGATGTGCTGCTGCCGGACGGCACCACCAGCTACAGCACCAGCTCCAACCAGACGCGGGTGTACCGGGACAGCTGGGGGTTCAAATCGGCCACGACCGGTTTCACCACCGACCCTTACGGCGTGAACACGCTGTCGGACCTGGCGTTCTACTACTGGTCCACCGATTTGCAGCCCGGCATTGCCAACGAGATCAAACCCCTGGTGCGCAAATCCGGCACCGAAACCTTCGGCACCGCCCCATCGACCACGGCGCTGGCGGAATACTGGAACCCCAAGAACAACCCGGCCACCTGGCAGCACCTGACCACCTACACGCTGGGCTACAACGCTGCCGCCGATTTGAGCTCGACCGACAAAAGCTACCCGGATTTCGACCCGCTGGCCGGCACCTTTGGCGGGGAATTCTGGAAGCTGGTCACGGGTGAGAAAACCTGGCCCTCCCCGTTCTGCGGCAGCAATGGCGACAAGCCCTGCGAATCCAGTTTTGGCAGCACCTTCGATTACACCGACCGGTCCAAGGCCCGGATGTACGAGCTCTGGCACATGGCCATCAACAGCCGCGGGAAATTCGTGCCCGCCACCAGCGCGACCTCCCTGACCGACGCCTTCAAGGAAATCCTGGGCAATATCGTGGCGGACAACAGCCGGCCGATCACGGGCTTTGCCAGCGCTTCCAACTCGATCACGCGCAACGGCACCACGCAGTTTTCTTCGGGCTACACCGCCCAGGGCTGGACCGGGTATGTCCGCTCGGACCTGATCAGCCAGACCACCGGGGCCGCCACGGCCAACCCGGCCTGGGGCCTGAACCCCAACCTGAGCGCCCCCAACAACCACCTGACCACCGCCGACAAGCTCGATGCCCTGACGGATGCCGACACCGCCAACCGCCTGATCCTGACCGTCAATGGCAGCAGCGACACCGCCAAAGGGGTGGCGTTTGAATGGACCGAGGTCCAAAGCCTGCTGGGCAGCCTGCTGTCCAGCACCTTGAGCGCATCCACGGACCAGCAAAACCTGCTGAACTACGTTCGCGGCATCCGCAGCAACGAAGGCAAGACCGTGGGCAAGATCGCGTTCCGGACCCGGACCTCGCGCGCGGGCGACATCGTCAATTCGGCCCTGTGGTTTGTCGGCCCGCCCGCCAGCAACTACAGCCTCGACAACTACCGCACCTTCGCAGCCACCCACAAGGAGCGCCTGCCCATGGTGTACGCAGGGGGCAATGACGGCATGCTGCACGGCTTTTCGGCCAAGGACGGCAGCGAGAAAATCGCCTACCTGCCCCGGGGCGTGATCAAGAACCTGCCCCTCCTGGCCCAGGACGGCTACAGCCACCAGTATTTTGTCGATGGCTCGCCCTTCTCCGGCGACGTCAAGCTGGCCGACGATTGGCACACGCTGCTGGTCGGCACCCTCGGGGCCGGCGGCAAAGGCTACTTTGTCCTGGACGTGACCGCCCCCGGAACCACAGCGGCCGTGGGCAGTGGCGTGGCCGCCAACTTCACCAAATCCAACGCGGCCAAACTCGTGGTCCTGGACAAGACCTGGCACACCAGCGAGACCGTGACGGGCAGCGACGCGGACATCGGCCATGTCTTTGCACCCCCCACCGTGGACAACAGCAACAGCCAGAAGTCCACGCAACTCACCCTGCTCAACAACGGGCGCTGGGCGGTGGTGATGGGCAATGGCTACAACAGCACCAACGAACGCCCTGTGCTGCTGATCCAGTACCTCGATGGTGCCAAGGAACTGAAAACCCTCGTGGCCTCCAGCGCGGCGGGCCAGGGCAATGGACTCTCGGCCCCCCAGTTGGTGGACATCAACCGCGATGGCAAGCCCGACGTGGTCTATGCCGGCGACCTCAAGGGCAATCTGTGGAAGTTCGACATCGCCCACAGCGATGCCAGCCAATGGGGCGTGGCTTTCGCCGGCCAGCCCCTGTTCCAGGCCCTGGACACCAGCAAATCGCCCGCCGTGCCCCAAAGCATCACCACCGCGCCGATCGTCCAGATGAACGACCGCGGGGTGAACGGCCTGATGGTGTCCTTCGGTACCGGCAAGAACTTCACGGAAGCCGACCGGACGGACACGTCCCGGCAGACGCTCTATTCGGTGCTCGACAACAGCGTGTACAAAAAAGGCAGCACGGACAGCACCCTGGCGGTCGATACCTCCAAAGGGAATCCCACCCGGATCAGCGGCCTGGGCGAGCTGGTGGAACAGACCGTGAACACCACGGCCGTAGCGGGCACCGGCACCAGCACGGGACGCAACTTCTGGACCGTGAGCCAAAACAGCGTGAGCTACACCAGCCCGACCGACGCCAAGAAAGGCTGGTACCTGCACTTTCCGGTGGGCGGCGAGCGCCTGCTGGAAACCCTGAGCTTCTATGACAACAGCAATATCCTGGAAGTGGTGTCGGAAGTCCCCGCCTCCGGGGGAAGCCTGCTCGAAGAAAGTTGCGCGCCGTCCCTGGAACAGGCGCGCAAATACCGCACCCTGCTCAACATCATGGACGGCAAACGGCCGAGCGTGCAAATCATGAACACCAACGGCGATACGGTCTTCAGCGCCGTGGACGACAAGAACACCTCCCGCATGGAAGCCTCCTTCAAAGAGGTCCGGGTGCTCTCCGGCGCCATCCAGATTCGCACGGGCTCGGACGGCAAGAAAGACCTGCTGGCCACCCTGCCCGACCGCCCGGTACGCCCCAGCTGGCGCCAGTTCCAATGAAGCCGCACACCCTGCGGCTGCGGCCCATGCGGCGTTCACGCACTGCCGGGGGCTTCACGCTGATCGAGCTGCTGATCGTCGTCGCCATCACCGCGCTGCTGGCCGCCGTGGCCTTGCCCAGCTACCAGGAATACCTCCGGCGCGGCCACCGGGCCGAAGCCCGCGCAGTCTTGCTCGAAATGGCGCAATGGATGGAAAGGGTGGCCACCGCCACCGGCCAGTACCCCACGTACCCGACCACGGAAGCGGCCCCGAAAGAGGCCATCGAAAGAATGGTCGCCAGCCTGGAGAACAGGCAGCCGGTCTATCGCATCGGCGTGGGCAGCAGCCCGTCGGCGTTCACGCTCACGGCCGTGCCCAGATCGGGCACGCTGCAGGCCGTGGACAAATGCGGCACCTTCAGTCTGACGGAATCCGGCAACCAAGGCCTTCAGAGCGCACCGGGCGGCAAGGAGACCGACGCGGCTTTCGTCAAGGACTGCTGGCGGCGCTGAGCGAGGCGGGCTGTGCCACCCGCCTGTCGTCCGAATTACGCCGGCAGTTGCCCGCGCATGGCGTCGATCACGCCCCGGTAGTCCGGCTGGCCAAAGATGGCGCTGCCGGCCACGAAGGTATCGGCGCCCGCGTCGGCCACGCGGCGGATGTTGTCGGTCTTGATGCCGCCGTCCACTTCGAGGCGGATGTCCTTGCCGCTGGCCTCGATGCGCTTGCGCACGACTTCGATCTTGCGCAGGGTGGCATCGATGAAGCTCTGCCCGCCAAAACCGGGGTTGACGCTCATGAGCAGGATCAGATCGATGTCGTCGATCACCCAATCCAGCACATCCAGAGGCTCGGCGGGGTTGAACACCAGCCCGGGCTTGACGCCCTTGGAACGGATGGCCTGGATGCTGCGGTGCACATGGGCCGAGGCATCGGGGTGAAAGCTGATGTAGTCGGCGCCCGCATCGGCAAAAGCGGCGGCCAGCGCATCGACGGGCTGGATCATCAGGTGCACATCGATGGGCACGGCCACGCCCTCGGCCGTCTTGGCATGGGGCTTGAGGGCCTGGCAGACCATGGGGCCAAAAGTGAGGTTGGGCACGTAATGGTTGTCCATCACGTCGAAGTGGATCCAGTCGGCGCCAGCGGCAATCACGTTGCGCACTTCGTCACCCAGGCGGGCGAAGTCGGCGGACAGGATGGAGGGGGCAATACGGTAGGTGCGGCTCATGGCGCCATTGTCGCAGTTACCATTTGCCTATGCCTAAGCACCAGTTTGACGTTCAAGCCCAACCCGAATACCTGCCGGAGCAGTCCGAACCCGAGGCCGGGGTGTTCGGGTTCGCCTACACCATCACGATCACCAACACCGGGGACGCCCCCGGGCAACTGATCTCGCGCCACTGGGTCATCTGCGATGCCCAGGGGCACACCGAAGAGGTCAAGGGTCTGGGCGTGGTGGGCCGCCAGCCCCTGCTGCAACCGGGAGAGTCCTTTCAGTACACCAGCGGCTGCCGCCTGCGCACCGTGAGCGGCACCATGCACGGCACCTTCCACTGCGTGGGCGAAGAGGGCGAAACCTTCCAGGCCCCGGTGCCGCTGTTCGTTCTGGAAGCCGTGGGCCAGGGCCCCGTCGGCCAGCCACTCAAAGGCCGGGTGCTGCATTGAAACGGCCCACCGACCTCGCCACGCTGCTGGACGCGCTCGACCCGTCGGCCGACCTGGCCCACCGCCACCTGTGGCTGCTGCATCTGCTGGAATGGGTGCGGGGCACAGACCGCTCGGTGCCCCAGGCCCTGGCCCGCGTTCAGCTCTTGCTGGATGCCCTGGAAGCCCGGCCCGAAACCCAGGCCCGCCTCCAGGCCTGGTGGGCAGTGCTGGTCGAACAGGTGGACATGACCACCCTGCTGGCCGACTTTGGCTTTGCACCCCGCACGGCCCTGCTGAGCGAGCTGGGCGAGCGCCTGCGCACCAAATGCCTGCCGGGCAGCCCCGAAACCATCGATGCCTCCGAGCTGTTCATGCTGGCCTTGCCCGGAGCGTTCGATGCGCAATGGCTGGCCGCGCTGGACGAGCCCACCCTGAACCGCCTCACGGCCCTGCTGGCCCCCGGAGAATCCACCGGCCTGTCGCGCTGGCACCAGGTGCTGCTGGACGCCATCACCTACTGCGCCGGACAGATTCTCTCGACCGGTTTTGCCCCCGAACTGCGCCTGCGCATGAGCGATGCAGCACGCGAAGCCCAGCCCTTTCATGCCCTGATCCGCGATGTCGAAAGCCTGCGCCTGGAAGTGCTGCACGCCCTGCGCACACCCGACCGGCTCAACGAAGCGGCCCAGCGCCTGCGCGACCGGCTCGACGCCTGCCGCGCCGCGGCCACCACGGTCTATGCCCATTTCGAAGACAACGGCATTTCGGTGGGCCTGGTGTTCCGGCTGCGCCAACTGCGCGAACGCACCCTGCGCGTGCGGGCACTGCTCGACTGCCTGCTGTCACCGCAACCCGCCGTGATGGCCGCGCAGCTGCTGTCGCAACTGGTGCGCGTCGGCCAGGAGCGGCGCAGCCTGCGGGCGCTGTTTGCCTCCAACTCCTCGCTGCTGGCCGCCAAGGTGGCCGAGCGCAGCGCCGAGACCGGCGAGCACTACATCACCCGCACGGTGGACGAATACCGCTCCATGGTGAAAAAAGCGGCGGGGGGCGGCGCGGTGATGGCGCTGACCACGCTGGCCAAGTTTGCGCTGTACGCCGTGGCGCTGTCGGCCTTCTGGGGCGGATTCTGGGCCGGCGTGAATTACGCCGTGAGCTTTGTGCTGGTCCAGCTGCTGCACTTCACCGTGGCCACCAAACAGCCGGCCATGACGGCACCGGCCATGGCCGCCAAGCTCAAGGAGCTGGGCTCGGGCGAAGCGGTGGAATCGTTCGTCGATGAAGTCACCCACCTGGTGCGCTCCCAGGTGGCCGCGGTGCTGGGCAATGTGCTGGTGGTCTTCCCTGCCGTGCTCGGGCTGTCGCTGCTGATCGCCTGGGCCACCGGCCAGCCGGCCCTTGACGCGCACCAGGCCGAGCATGTCTTCGAATCGCTCGACCTGCGCGGGCCCTCGGTGCTGTTTGCCGCCTTCACCGGGGTGCTGCTGTTTGCCTCCAGCATCGTCGCCGGCTGGACCGAAAACTGGTTCGTGCTGAACCGGCTCGACTCCGCGATGCGCTACAACCCGCGCATCACCGGCCTGCTGGGCACCGCGCGGGCGGCCCGCTGGGCGCGCTTTCTGCGCGAGAACATCTCCGGCTTTGCCGCCAACATCTCGCTGGGCTTCATGCTGGGGCTGGTGCCAGTGATCGCGGTGTTTTTTGGCCTGGGCCTGGACGTGCGCCACGTCACGCTGTCCACGGGCCAGAACGGCGCGGCCAGCGCCGCGCTGGGCACCCAGGTGCTGCAACTGCCCGCATTCTGGTGGGCCGTGGCCACCCTGCCCCTGCTGGGCATGCTGAATGTGGGCGTGAGCTTTTACCTGGCCTTTCGCCTGGCCCTGCGGGCACAAAGCGTGAGCGGCGTGGACCGCAGCCGAATCTATGCCGCCATCCGCGCCCGCCTGCGCAGCGCCCCGCTGAGCTTTTTCAAACCGGCCCGCGCCAGCGACTGAGCCCTGCCACCATGCACAAGCTGGGTGAATTCGACCTGATTGCGCGCTACTTCACGCGCCCCGTGCGCCGGGCGGCGCTGGGCGTGGGCGACGACTGCGCCCTGCTGGCCCCCGCGCCCGGCATGCAGCTGGCCATCTCCAGCGACATGCTGGTGGCGGGCCGCCATTTCTTTGCCGATGTGGACCCGGCCCTGCTGGGCCACAAGGCGCTGGCCGTGAACCTGTCCGACCTGGCCGCCTGCGGCGCCCGGCCTCTGGCCTTCACGCTGGCGCTGGCCCTGCCCAGCGCCGATGCCGCCTGGCTGGAAGGCTTTTCGCGCGGGCTCCTGGCGCTGGCCGATGCGCACGGGTGCGAGCTGATCGGCGGGGACACCACCCAGGGGCCGCTGAACATCTGCATCACGGTGTTCGGCGAAGTGCCCACGGGGCAGGCCCTGCTGCGCAGCGGCGCCCGGCCGGGGGACGATCTGTATGTGAGCGGCACGCTGGGCGATGCGCGCCTGGCGCTGGAAGCCCTGCTGGGCCATGTCCAGCTGCCCGCCGGCCTGCTGGCCTCCGCGCGCCAGCGGCTGGAACAACCCACGCCCCGCGTGGCCCTGGGCCAGGCGCTGCGCGGCATGGCCAGCAGCGCCCTCGACCTCAGCGACGGCCTGCTGGGCGACCTGGGCCATCTCCTGCGCGCTTCGGGGGTGGGCGCACGGGTCGAACGCTCGATCACTATGCAATTGATAGCTGCCAGCGCATACCCAGAAAGCCCTCAAGGCCTATTAAGCCCTGAACTCATCGACCAGTGCACCCTGGCCGGCGGCGACGATTACGAACTGGCTTTTACCGCCCCGCCCGCCCTGCGCAGCGCCGTGGCCGCGGCCGCGCAGGCCAGTGCCACGCCCGTCACGCGCATCGGCGTGATCGAGGCCACGCCCGGGCTGCGGCTGGTGGATGCCCAGGGCCGGGCGCTGCCAGGCCACTACGCCGCCTTCGACCACTTTGCCTGAGCCCGGCCCCTGCAGCGCGGGGGCTCGGGGGCCGGCGCTTACAAGCGCTCGACCAGCCAGACCGTGGCGATGACCGCAATCGCCAAAGACCCGCCCGCCACCACGCCCCAGCGGTAGAACGCCGTGCGGCGCAGCCACCAGGCCAGGGGCAGAAAGACCAGCACGATGGCGATCTGGCCCAATTCAACCCCCAGGTTGAAGCCGCCCAAGGCCACGGCCAGGTCGCGTGCGGGCAGGCCCAGGTCGAGCAGCACATTGGCAAAGCCAAAGCCATGGATCAGGCCGAAGACCAGGGCCAGGCGCCAGCGCGTGAAGGCAAACCAGCCCAGCAGGTTGTTGAGCGCCGCCAGCACCACCGACAGGGCAATCACCGGCTCGATGAAACCGGCCGAGGGCTCCAGCCAGCGCAGCACCGACAGGCTGAGCGTGACCGAGTGCGCCACCGTGAAGGCCGTGACCACCGACAGCACATTGAGCAGCGTGGGGCGAAAGCGCGGCTGGGCGTCCCAATCGGTGACCTTTTTGCGCGACACCACCAGCGGCGCCAGCACCAGCAGGCTCAGCAGGAACAGGATGTGGTCGGTGCCAATCCAGATATGCCAGACGCCGTCCACCACATAGCGGCGCAGCACCGCGCCCACCGACTGGACGCCGGCGGCAATCTGGACTTCGGGCTGGTCGGGGCTGAACAGGGCGCTGCTCTGCGCCTGGGGCAGATCCACGCGCAGCAGCCCCCGGTGCAGGTTGTCCTGGGGGAAGACCAGGCCATAGCGCAAGGTCAGCGGGGCGGCGCCCGGATCGGCCCCGCCGGGACAGGCCACCGACCATTCGGTGCTGAGGTAGTAGCCGTCGGCATGCTGGCTGGCCAGCAGGTCGAGGGGCTGCAGCGTGCAGGCCTGGTCGGCACTGCGCACCTGCAGGCCCTGCTGCATCCAGGCGGTGAGTTCCGCAGCACGGGCGCTGGTTTCGCCCCAGCTGACCTGGCCATCGCGGTTGCCATCGAGGTCGAAAATCAGGTCCAGGTCGCGCAGATGGAGGTCGGTGCGCAGCACCAGCGCCCCCGCGCGGGCCGAGAGCGTGAGGTAGCTGTTGCTGCTGGAGTGGGCCTGCGCCCCTGCCGCCCAGGCCCACAGCCCGGCAGCCGCCAAAACCAGCAGGGCCTGTCGGCAGAAAAAAGGCAGTCGCCAGTGCACGGGGTTGCGCATGGGGTTCCTATCGGGCCAAACGGGCCTGGAGTTGCTGGGCCAGGGGCTGGAGGAGGGCATCGGTGTAGCCGGTCTGGGCCATCCAGGCCAGCACGGGGGCCGCGGCCTGGGGGCGGTCGAGCTTCAGGGCGGCTTGCACCAGGAGCACGGCGTCGGCCGGCTCGTTCTGCTCTTTCCAGTTGCGCTCGGCCAGCGCGAGTCCGGCGGGCACATCGCGGCCATAGACGATCAGGTAGATCATTTTGGGCCGCTCGATCATCGACTCCTGGCGCAGCGCCTGGCTCTGCATGCGGCTCTCGAACTGGGCGGCCAGCTTTTCGGTGTCGGGGTCGCCCAGGCCCTGGCTGGCCAGCAGCGACTGCATCAGCAGGGCATCGGTGGGCTCGCCGCTGACCGCCGCAGAGCGTTTGGCCCGGGCGTACTGGCCCTGCTGGTTCAGCAGGTCGGCCAGCGACAGCCGCACCAGGTGCGATTGCGGGCGGGCCTTGAGGTGTTGCTCCCAAATGGCGATGGCGCGGTCGTACTGGCCCAGGGTGCGGTAGGCCTCGCCCTGGTGGAAGCGCAGCCAGTCCTGGGTCAGGCCGGCCTGGAAATCCGGCAGCCGGACCAAACGGTCCCACAGCGCCGTGGCCTGCCGGGCTTGGCCGGTGCGGTAGAGCAGCGTGGCCCGGCAGGCGTCGGCCTCGTCCTGCCCGAAACGGCGCTGGATCTCCTGGCAGTCTTCGCCCGCGGCCCGCATGTCCGAGAGCAGCAGGTGCAGGGCAAAGCGCCAGGACCAGAACTCGGACTGCTGGGGATCGAGCGCAATCGCGGCATTGAAATCCCGCAAGCCGGCATCGAAATCATGGAAACCCTGGTGCACCAGCCCGCGCACGAAATGGCCTTGCGCGCTGAGCGTGGGGCGGTCCCACCAGGGCTGGAGCGCCGCCTTGGCGCTGCCGTACCAGCGCAGATCGCCCTCGGTCAGACCCAGCACGAACACCGCCCGGGCGTAGCGCAGCGCGGCATCCAGGTCTTGGGGCTTGCGCCGCCAGTCCTGCTCCAGCGCCCGCAAAGAGCCCGGCTGGCCGCTTTGGGCATGCACGGCAGAGGGCAAGACGATCTGCCCGGCTGCCGGGGCGAAACGGGGCTGGGCCGACACCCCGCCGGCGCCGGCCAAGGCCACGCCCCAGCACAGGGCCTGGATGGCGCGGCGCAGGCGCCAAGCCGATACCCCAGCAAAAGGCAAGGGCTTGAAAAATACCAAGGGAGTGGTCATGCGATCCGCTATCCTGCAACGCGCAAAGTGTGAATAGTCACATTCTGCATGTTCTTCTGATTTTTCTATCTATCGAGGTGACCCCATGAAATTCCTGATCACTGCCATCATGTCCGCTTTCGTTTTCGTGTCCGCTCCCGCTCTGGCTGGCGGTCACGGCGGCGGCAAGATGGACGACAAGAAGGTCGACTGCACCAAGAAGGAAAACGAAAGCAAGGCTGAATGCATGAAGAAGTGAGCGGAATTCTTCCTCCCACATCCAAGGTCCACACGGTGGGCCTTTTTTCATGGGCGAGCCCCTTCCAGATGGAAAAACGCCCCCGGGAGGGCCGCGGCCCGTGCCCGGGGTGGAGCAGGGAGACCAGGGTCCCTGGGCGGGCTGCTAGCATGTCCCTGCAGCCCCTGGACGCCGGATGCCCGTGCGGGGGCCCTCCCCCCCGACATGATCCTGCGAAAGCGCCATGAACGATTTCACTGCCGCAGCGCCCCCGACCGCCGGGCCGCGCCGACCCACCACCGCCTTCCTGCTCGCGCACCCCGCGCATTTTGTGGCCCTGGGCTTTGGCGCCGGCCTGGCGCGCCTGGCGCCGGGCACCGTGGGCACGCTGTGGGCCTGGCTGGCCTACCTGGTGCTGCAGCAATGGCTGGCGCCCCCGCAGATCGGCCTGCTGATCGCCGCCGGCACCCTGGGCGGCTGGTGGGCCTGCACGGTCACGGCGCGCCACATGGGCGTGGCCGACCCCGGCAGCATCGTGTGGGACGAGGTGGTGGCCTTCTGGCTGGTGCTGTGGCTGGCCATGCCCATGGGTTTCTGGGGGCAATTGGCGGCGTTTGCGCTGTTCCGCTTTTTTGACGCGGCCAAGCCCGGCCCTGTGGCCTGGGCCGACCAGCTCTTCAAAGGCTTTGGCTGGCGCGGGGGCTGGGGCATCTTGTTCGACGATTTCGTGGCCGCCTTCTGCACCCTGCTGGTGCTTGCGCTGTGGAGGCACTTCACATGAACCGGGCGGCCAGCTCAATACTCCTGAAAAATGAGCATGTAGCGCTTGATACACAAGCCCTGGAGGCCGATTTGACCCTGATCTCCAGCCCCCTGCTGCGCCAGGGCTGGATGCTGGCCACCGCCGAAAGCTGCACCGGCGGCCTGATCGCGGCGGCCTGCACCGACCGGGCTGGCTCCAGCCAGTGGTTCGAACGCGGTTTTGTCACCTATTCCAACGCCGCCAAGACCGAGATGCTCGGGGTGCCCGCCGACCTGATCGCCCAGCACGGCGCCGTGAGCGAGCCGGTGGCGCGCGCCATGGCCGAAGGGGCGCTGGCGCATTCGGCCGCCCAGGTCAGCGTGGCGGTGACCGGCGTGGCCGGCCCCTCGGGCGGCAGCGCCGACAAACCCGTGGGCACCGTCTGGCTGGCCTGGACGGTGGCGGGCGTGACGCACGGCGAGCGCCAGCACTTTGCCGGGGACCGCGCCGCCGTGCGCACCGCCACCCTGCGCCACGCCCTGGCCCGCTTGCAGGCCTTGCTGCACGCGGCTGCGCCGGCCGGCCCGCCCCCGGGGGGCTGAACGGCGGGAGCGCCTTTTCCCGCCCCCTCTTGCGCCTGCGGAACCCCTCCATGCTTTTTCGCCCCCTTCCGCGCAGGCCCGCCCGCCGCGGGCCGCTGCACCGGTCCTGCACCTGGGCAGTCTGGCTGGCCCTGGCGGGCTGCGCCCCGCCGCTGCCCACCCTGGCCCCCAGCGCCTGGCCGGTGCCGGACACCTACGCCGACGCCCCCGCCCAGGCCAGCGCGCCCGCACCCGACTGGCACGCGCACTTCACCGACCCGGCCCTGCGCGGGCTGCTGGAACAGGCCCTGGAGCACAACCGCGACCTGCGCGCGGCGATGCTGCGCGTCGAGGAAGCCCGCCTGGCCTATGGCCTGCAGCGCGGCGAGCGCCTGCCCACGGTGGCCGCCAACCTGGCCGCGACGCGGGCGGCCGTACCGGGGGTCCTGAACGCCACGGGCCGGCGCGTGGTGGGCACGCTGTTCCAGCCCGGGCTGGGCTTTGCCCACTGGGAGATCGACTTCTGGGGCCGCATCGGCAGCCTCAGCGAAGCCGCCCTGCAGACCACCCTGGCCAGCGAGGCCGCGCAGCGGGCCGTGCGCCTGGGCCTGATCACCCAAGTGGCCCACAGCTACCTGCTGCTGCGCGAAGCCGACGAGCGCCTGGCGCTGGCGCAGGCCTCGCTGGACAGCCGTGCCGAGTCGCTGCGCATCTTCCGGCGCCGCACCGCCCTGGGGGCCACCTCGCGGCTGGAACTGACCCAAGTCGAGCTGCTGTGGCAACAGGCCAGCAGCCTGGTCGCGCAGCTGCAGCAGGTGCGCGCCACCCAGCAGCAGGCCCTGGCTGTGCTGGTGGGCGCCCCCATCGACTGGCCGCCCCGCCAGGCCCCGCAGCAGCCGCTGGACAGCCTGGTGCTGGCCCCCCCTCTGGCAGCGGGCCTGCCCTCGGAATTGCTGGTGCGGCGGCCCGACATCGTGGCCGCCGAACACGGCCTGCAGGCCGCCCAGGCCCAGATCGCAGCGGCGCGCGCGGCGTTTTTTCCGCGCATCGCACTGACGGCCTCGGCCGGCGCGGCCAGCACCGCCCTGGACAACCTGTTCCAGGCCGGCAACCAGGCCTGGAGCTTTGCCCCCACGCTCTCGCTGCCGCTGTGGGACGGCGGCCAGCGCCAGGCCGGGCTGGACCTGGCCGTGGTGCGGCGCGAACAGGCGGTGGTGCGCTATGAGCAAAGCATCCAGGCGGCGTTCCGCGATGTGTCGGATGCCCTGTCGGCCCAGCGCTGGCTGGACGAGCAGGTGCGCCACCTGCGCGCCACCCTGGCCCTGCAGAACGAACGCGCCCGGCTGGCCCGGCTGCGCTACGAACATGGCGCCACGCGCTACCTCGAAGTGCTCGACGCCGAACGCGACCGCCTGAGCGCCGAGCAGCAGCTGGTGCAAACCCGGCGGGCCCAGCTCTCGGCCCAGGTCGCGCTCTACGCCGCCCTGGGCGGGGGCGCAGACAATGCCCAGGACCCGGCCCGCCCCGCCCTGGCAGAACCCTCCACAGGAAACCCCACCCCATGAAACCCCTGATCCAGACCGCCGGGCTGGCCACGGCCGCACTGGTGCTCGCCCTGGGCGCCTACCTGGGCTGGCAGCATTTCCAGCCCGTGGGGCCGGGGCCTGGTTTCATCCAGGGCAACGGGCGCATCGAGGCGGTGGACATCGACATCGCCACCAAGGTGGCCGGCCGGCTGGACCAGCTGCTGGTCTCCGAAGGCGAATTCGTGCAGGCCGGCCAGACCCTGGCACGGATGCAGGTGCAAAGCCTGCAGGCACAGCGCGCCGAAGCCCTGGCACGGCTGCAGCAGGCCCAGCAGGCCGTCAGCGGCGCCCAGGCCCAGGTGCTCTTGCGCGAAAGCGACCAGCAGGCAGTGCAGGCCTTGGTGGCCCAGCGCGAAAGCGAGCTGGACGCGGGGCAGCGGCGCCTGGCGCGCTCGGAAATCCTGGCACAGGAGGGCGCGTCTTCGGGGCAGGAGCTCGACGACGACCGCGCCCATGTGCGCAGCCAGCAGGCCGCGCTGGCCGCCAGCCGCGCCCAGGTGCGCGCGGCCCAGGCCGCCGTGGGGGCGGCGCGCAGCCAGGTGACCGGCGCCGAATCGAGCGTCAAGGCCGCCGAGGCCACCCTGGCCCGGGCCGAGGTCGAGCTGGCCGACAGCGAGCTCAAGGCCCCGCGCGCGGGACGGGTGCAGTTCCTGGTGGCCCGGGCCGGCGAGGTGCTCGGCGGGGGCGGCAAGGTGCTGAACCTGGTGGACCTGTCGGACGTGTATATGACCTTCTTTCTGCCCGAAACCGTGGCCGGCCGGGTGGCGCTGGGCAGCGAGGTGCGCATCGTGCTCGACGCGGCGCCGCAGTTCGTGATTCCCGCCCAGGTGTCCTTCGTGGCCAGCACGGCGCAGTTCACGCCCAAGACGGTGGAAACCGCCAGCGAGCGCCAGAAGCTGATGTTCCGCGTCCGGGCCCAGATCGACCGCGCGCTGCTGCAACAGCACCTGGCGCAGGTCAAGACCGGCCTGCCCGGCGTGGCCTGGCTGCGGCTGGACCCGCAAGCCCCCTGGCCCGCCCACCTGGCGGTGCGGACCACGCCGTGACCCCGGCGCCCGCCGCCCTGCCTGGCGCCGCGCCCGTGGCGCGCCTGCAGGGCGTGGGGCTGCGCTACGGCCGGACCGTGGCGCTGGACGACATCAGCCTGGACATTCCCGCCGGGGTCATGGTGGGCCTGATCGGCCCCGACGGGGTGGGCAAATCCAGCCTGCTGTCGCTGGTGGCCGGCGCCCGGGCCCTGCAGCAAGGCCAGCTGGAGGTGCTGGGCGGCTCGATGGCGCGGCGCCGGCACCGGCAGGCCGTGTGCCCACGCATCGCCTACATGCCCCAGGGCCTGGGCAAGAACCTCTACCCCACGCTGTCGGTCGAGGAAAACCTGCAGTTCTTTGCCCGGCTGTTCGGACACGGCACCGCCGAGCGCCGCCACCGCATCGACGCCCTGACCGAGGCCACCGGCCTGCGGCCTTTCCTGGACCGGCCCGCAGGCCAGCTCTCGGGCGGCATGAAACAAAAACTCGGCCTGTGCTGCGCCCTGATCCACGACCCGGACCTGCTGATCCTGGACGAGCCCACCACGGGCGTCGATCCGCTGGCGCGCGCCCAGTTCTGGGAGCTGATCGGCCGCATCCGCCAACAGCACCCCGGCATGAGCGTGCTGGTGGCCACCGCCTACATGGACGAAGCCGAGCGCTTCGACCAGCTGATTGCCCTGGACGGCGGCCGGATTCTGGCCAGCGGCACGCCCGCCGCCTTGCGCGAACGCACGGGCTGCCACTCGCTCGAAGCCGCCTTCATCGCCCTGCTGCCCGCAGAAAAACGGCAGGGCCATCGGCCGGTGGAGATGCCGCCGCTGGAACACCCCGGGGCCCCCGAGATGGCGATTGAGGCCCACGGGCTGACCATGCGCTTTGGCGATTTCGTGGCGGTGGACCGCGTGAGCTTCACCATCCAGCGCGGCGAGATCTTCGGCTTTCTGGGCTCGAACGGCTGCGGCAAGTCCACCACCATGAAGATGTTGACCGGCCTGCTGCCGGCCAGCGCCGGGCAGGCGCAGCTGCTGGGCCACCGGGTGGACCCGCACGACATGCGCACCCGCCACCGGGTGGGCTATATGTCGCAGGGCTTTTCGCTCTATGGCGAGCTCAGCGTGGCGCAAAACCTGGTGCTGCACGCCCGCCTGTTCCAGGTGCCCGAGGCCGAGGTCGGGGCCCGCGTGGCCGAAATGGTGGCGCGCTTCGGGCTGCACGACGTGCAGCAAGCCCTGCCAGACACCCTGCCCCTGGGCATGCGCCAGCGCCTGTCGCTGGCCGTGGCCATGGTGCACAAGCCCGAGCTGCTGATCCTGGACGAACCCACCTCGGGCGTGGACCCGATGGCCCGCGACCATTTCTGGCGCCTGATGATCGAACTGGCGCGCAAGGACCGGGTCACGATCTTCATCTCGACCCATTTCATGAACGAGGCCGAGCGCTGCGACCGCATTTCGCTGATGCACGCAGGGCGGG
Source organism: Burkholderiaceae bacterium (assembly GCA_028685665.1). Lineage (GTDB taxonomy): Bacteria > Pseudomonadota > Gammaproteobacteria > Burkholderiales > Burkholderiaceae_C > JAQUDN01. The sequence goes on from JAQUDN010000011.1 coordinate 19,538, forward strand.
TGCTGGCCAGCGACACGCCCGCCGCCATCGTGGCCCAGCGCGGTGCCGCCACGCTGGAGGCCGCGTTCATCGACCTGCTGCAAGAAGCCAGCGCAGACCCGTCCGCCCGGGCCGGCGGGGCCAGCGCCCCCGCAGAGCCCCCGGCAGCACCGCCCGCGCGCACCCTCGACATGCGCCGGCGCGCACGGCTGCGGCGCAGCCTGGGGCGCATCTACAGCTACCAATGGCGGGAAACGCTGGAGCTGCGGCGCGACCCGGTGCGCGGCGCCCTGGCGCTGCTGGGCTCCTTGCTGCTGATGGTCGTGATGGGCTACGGCATCAGCATGGATGTCGAGAACCTGCGCTATGCCGTGCTGGACCGCGACCAGACCGCCCTGAGCCACCACTACACGCAGAACCTGGCGGGCTCGCGCTACTTCAGCGAGCGCCCCCCGCTGGCCGACCACGCCGAACTCGACCGACGCATGCGCACGGGCGAGCTGTCGCTGGCCCTCGAAATCCCGTCCGGCTTTGCGCGCGAGGTGGCCCGGGGCCACCCGGTGGAGATCGGGGCCTGGGTGGACGGCGCCATGCCGCAGCGGGCCGAAACCGTGCGGGGCTATGTGCAGGGCATGCACCAGCAATGGCTGGCCGATCGGGTGCGCGAACGCACCGGCATGGCCCCCACCGGGGTGGCGACGGTCGAAACCCGCTTTCGCTACAACCCCGATGTCAAAAGCCTGCCGGCCATGGTGCCGGCCGTGATCCCGCTGCTGCTCCTGATGCTGCCGGCCATGCTGACCGCGCTGGCCGTGGTCCGGGAAAAAGAACTCGGCTCGATCATCAACCTGTACGTCACGCCCACCACGCGCACCGAATTCCTGCTGGGCAAGCAACTGCCTTACATCGCCCTGGCCATGGTCAACTTCGGCCTGATGGTGCTGGCCGCCGTGACGGTGTTCGGCGTGCCCCTGACGGGCAGCCTGGCCACGCTGACCCTGGGCGCGCTGCTGTTCAGCCTGTGCTCGACCGGCATGGGGCTGCTCTCGTCCACGGTGACCAAAAGCCAGATCGCTGCGATGTTTTTCACGATGATCGGCACCCTGCTGCCCGCCGTGCAGTTTGCCGGCCTGATCCACCCGGTGTCCTCGCTGGAGGGCGTGGGCCGCGTGGTCGGCGCGCTGTACCCGGCCTCGCACATGTTCACCATCAGCCGGGGGGTGTTCAGCAAGGCGCTGCATTTCACCGACCTGCACGCCGCGTTCTGGCCGCTGCTGGCGGCCGCGCCGGTGATTTTTCTGGCCGCACTGGCCCTGCTGAAAAAGCAGGCCTCCTGAGATGGCGCCGGTCCCGCCCCGCCCCGCCGACAGCGCAGCCACCGTCTGGCGCCGCCACCTGGCCCATATCTACCGCCTGGGCGTCAAGGAGCTGTGGAGCCTGTGGCGCGACCCGATGATGCTGGTGCTCATCGTCTACACCTTCACGGTGGCGATCTATGTGGCGGGCACCGCCATGCCGGAAACCCTGAACCGGGCCGCCATCGCCCTCGTGGACGAAGACGACTCCACGCTGTCGCAGCGCATCGCGGCGGCGTTTTACCCGCCGCAATTCACCCCGCCCGCCCGCATCGCCCAGGCCGAGGTCGACCCGGCACTGGACGCGGGCCGCTACACCTTCGTGCTGACCCTGCCGCCGCATTTCCAGCGCGATGTGCTCGCCGGCGCCGCCCCGCAGGTGCAGCTCAACGTGGACGCCACGCGCATGAGCCAGGCCTTTGCCGGCAGCGGCGCCATCCAGCAGATCGTGCTGGGCGAGGTCACGGAATTCGTGCAGCGCTACCGGGGCAGCGCGGCACCGCCCGTGGAGCTGGTGGTGCGCGCCCGCTTCAACCCGGCCCTGCAGCCGGCCTGGTTCGGCTCGCTGATGGAAGTCGTGAACAACATCACCATGCTGTCGATCATCCTCACCGGCGCGGCCCTGATCCGCGAGCGCGAGCATGGCACCGTCGAGCACCTGCTGGTGATGCCGGTCACGCCCACCGAAATCATGCTGGCCAAGGTCTGGGCCATGGCCCTGGTGGTGCTGGGGGCCGCGACGGTGTCGCTGACCGGGGTGATCCAGGGGGTGCTGCGCGTGCCCATCGAGGGCTCGATCGGGCTGTTTCTGTGCGGCGCGGCCCTGCACCTGTTCGCCACCACCTCGATGGGGATTTTCATGGCGACGCTGGCGCGCAGCATGCCCCAGTTCGGCCTGCTGCTGATGCTGACCATCATGCCGCTGCAATTGCTCTCGGGCGGTGTGACCCCGCGCGAAAGCATGCCCCCCTGGATTCAGGCGCTCATGTCGCTGGCCCCCACCACCCATTTCACCGAGCTGAGCCAGGCCATCCTGTACCGGGGCGCAGGCCTGGCGGTGGTGTGGCCCTCGTTTGCCGCCCTGCTGCTGATCGGGGCGGCACTGTTCGCGCTGTCGCTGGCGCGCTTTCGCAAAACCCTGGGGCATATGGCCTGAACCGCCCTTCCGCGGAAACATGGCACCGCGATGACAGCCCCTGCGGGGACGGCGGTTTGTACCCAAAATGCTGCACCGCACCATTTTTTGCTTGCAAAACCCCGAAAGCCCCCTAAGATAGGCTCATGCTGCACTGCAACATCTGCCCAAAAGAGGGGCTTGTAGGCAGTTTTTGTTCAACCTACGGAGCTTTTCCATGATCAATTTCAACGCAGACCAATTCAACAACGCCAGCCAAAACGCCGCCGCCGAGCTGAGCGCCCTGGCCCAGACCGCCTTTGCCGGTTTCGAAAAGCTGACCGAATTCAACCTGGCCACCACCAAGGCCGCGCTGACCCAGACCCTGGACTCGCTCCAGGCCGTGGCCCAGGCCAAGACCCCCCAAGACGTGCTGGCCGTTCAATCGAGCCTGGTCAAGCCTTTGGCAGAAAAGGCCGCCGCCTACAGCCGCAATGTGTACGCCATCGCTTCGGAAACCAGCAGCGAACTGAGCAAGGCCTCGGAAGGCAAGCTGGCCGAACTGCAAAAGACCGTGGGTTCGGCCTTTGAATCGCTGGCCAAGAACGCCACTGCCGGCAGCGAAACCTGGGTGGCCGCCTTCAAGAACGCCGCCACCACCGGCCAGCAAGTGATGGACTCGGCCCAAGCCGCCGCCAAGCAAGCCCTGGCCCAGGCCGAAGCCAATGTGTCCGACGTGGTCGCCAAGGCCACCGCCGCCACCAAGTAAGACGGCCCCGGGCATCGCTCCCTTTTCACAGGGGGCCTTTGCCCAGCCTGCGGAGCAGCCTTTCAGGCCCGCCCCGCTCCCTCCCCCGGGCTTCAGCCCCGGGCGGAGTTCCCCAGACGGTCGATCAGCACCGCACTGGCGGCACTGAGCCCCACCACCTCGACGGCACACCCATGGTGGCGCAAGCGCGCCACCACCTTGTCCAGCGCCGCAACCGCCGTGATGTCCCAGAAATGCGCTTGCGACACGTCGATGCGCACGGGCCGCTGCACCACCTCCCGCACGTCAAACGCCTCGATGAACGCATCGGCCGAGGCAAAAAACACCTGGCCCGTGACCCGCCAGATCCGGGTGCCACTGGCGGGATCGTCTTCGGAGCGCACCGAAAGCATGCGCGACACCTTCATGGCAAACAGCACGCCGCTGAGCAAGACCCCCACGATCACGCCCGCCGCGAGGTTGTGCGTGGCGATCGTCACCCCCACCGTGCTCAGCATCACGGCGCTGGAGCTGCGCGGATGCACGACCAGCGCCCGCACCGAGGCCCAGTCGAACGTGGAAGCCGACACCATGACCATGATGGCCACCAGCGCCACCACGGGCACCTGCGAGACCCAGGGCTTGAGCAGCACCATCAACACCAGCAAAAACACGCCGGCAAACAAGGTGGACAGGCGCCCACGCCCGCCGTATTTCACATTGCCCACCGCCTGACCGATCATTCCGCAGCCGGCGATGCCGCCGAACAGGCTGGCGGCCACATTGGCCAGGCCCAGGCCGGTGCATTCGCGGTTCTTGTCGCTGGGGGTGTCGGTCATCTCATCGACCACCGTGGCCGTCAGCACGGACTCCAGCAGGCCCACCATGGCGATGGCCAGCGCCGGCAGGGCAATCGTGCACAGCGTCTCCCAGGCCCAAGGCACCTCGGGCAAGGCCCACGCGGGCAAAGCCTCGGGCAGGCGCCCCAGGTCGGCCACCGTGGCCAGGGGCAAGCCCAGCGCCGACCCCAGCCCGCTGAGCACCAGCACACAGACCAGCGGCGGCGGAATGACCGTGAAGGCACGGCCCAGCCAGGGCAGGCCGTAAATCAGCGCCAGGCCCAGTGCCAGCATGGCCCAGGTCGCGCCGTTGGCACCCACCAGGTGCGGCAGTTGGGCCGCAAAGATCAGCACCGCCAGGGCATTCACAAAACCCGTGCGCACCGAACTCGACACAAAACGCACCAGCACCCCCAGCCGCAGCAGGCCAAACAGCATCTGCACCAGCCCCGCCAGCAGCCCGGCGGCCAGCAGATAGGCCAACCCGTGCGAGGCCATGAGCGGCGCCGCCACCAGGGCCACCGAACCCGCTGCTGCCGACACCATGGCCGGGCGTCCCCCGGCGAAGGCAATCACCAGGCTGATGACAAACGAGGCAAACAGGCCCACCGACGGGTCCACGCCCGCCACGAAGGCAAAGGCGATCACCTCGGGAATCAGGGCAAACGTGGCCACGGCACCGGCCAGCAGCTCACGCGGGATGCTCGGCGCCCATTCGGCGCGCAGGCGCTGCAAAAAAACAGGGTTCATTCCCACCTTCCCGGCCCCCGGAGCACCCACCGCCCGAACCACCCGGTCGACCGGCCTGGAGCAGGCAGGCAAACTACAGGCCAAAAACGGCCCTGGGGCTTATGGAGATTGCACTGATTGCTATTAAAAAAGAAGTCTTTTGCGCCCGCAGAGGGACACCCGGGCACCGGCGGGGCGCCCCAGGCCGCCCCGGCAACGCCTTGACGGCCTCAGCTCAGGCGCCGTGGCATTTCTTGAACTTTTTGCCGCTGCCGCACCAGCAAGGGTCGTTGCGGCCGGGCTCGGCTTCCTTGCGCACGGTTTCGACGCGGGGGCCCAGGCTCTTCCAGAGCTGGCGCAGGTCGTACACCGCCCAGATCGCTTCGCCAAAGGTTTCGACGCGCGCCTGGCTGGTGCTGGGCGGGCCGTCCTCGCGGTACACGCAAACTTCGGGCTTGCCGGTGTCGTCCTCGGTCAGGGCGACGATGCTGTCGAGGGCGTCGTCGAGCCAGCGGGCGGCTTCCTTGTCGCGGGGCGGCGCCCAATCGTCCGGCCAGTTTTCCACGGCAAACATGAAGCCGATGGCCCAGACCTGGCCAAACGACGGAATCTCCTGGCCCGCCACTTCGGCCTGCTGCTCTTCGGACAGGCAGGCCACGGCACCGCGCATGTCCATGGCTTCGGGGGCAAACGCCTGGTCTTGGTCGAGCGACTTCACGTCAGCATCGAGCTGCTGGGCCACTTCGTCCCAGCGGCGCTGCCACAGGGCCAGAAAACGCGCTTGCTGTGCGGCATCGGCAAAAGCGGGCAACAAAGGCAGGGCCTCGCCCTCAGCCAGATCGAGCACCGTGCCATCGCCCAGCAGCATGGGCAGGTATTCGGCCGGGGGAATCGGCCGGCGGCTGCAGACCAGCGCGGTCAGGAAACCATCGCAGAACTCCCACTGCGGGATTTCCTCTTCGCGCGTGCGCAGATCGTCCAGCAGGTTGTCGAGCTCTTCCAGGTCATCGGTGCTCAGGGCCGTAAGCAGCTCTTCAGGCGTGGCGGCGGTATCGGGTGTGTTCATGGGACAGGCGTCGTCAGGAGTGGGCAAAGCACGCCCCCGGGTCCGGGAGCGGCGCAGGAAAGGCGCAAAGTGTAGCGGGGGCGGTCACGCCAGGGGCGGCGGTGCGGTGTCGGACGCCATCACCAGCGCCGTGGCCACCTGCGCGCCCTGCGCAAGCAGGCGTTTGCGCATGCAGATCACGGCCTTGTCCTTGCTCAGCAGCACGGCCTGGTGGGCCGCGGCCAGGTCGATGAACTTTTGGTCGTCAGCGTCCTTGCAGGCGGCGGGCACGCGCGGGGGCACATCGCACCACTGCACCTGGGCTTCGTAGGCCTGCAGCACGGCAGCGCTGCCCAGCCCATAGAACGCCAGGCGCGGCACGATCTGGGGGTAGGCCAGCACCCGGGCCAGCTCATCGCGCATCACCGGGGTGGCGATCCAGCGCAAGGCGCCATCGGCGAGCAGCTGGCGCACGGGGGCGATGGCCGGGTCGTTGAAGACCAGCAGGTCGAGGACGATGTTGGTGTCGAGCACCAGCGCACGCGCCCCTGGGGCGGCATCGGCCAGGGGCCAGCGCAGTTCAACGCGCATGGGGATCGCGGGGCGTGTCCGGAGCGCCCTCGCCCCGCGGCGGGCGCACCGAGCCCTTGACCATGTCGAAGCGGAACAGGCGGCATTCGATGGGGCCGTTCCACAGGGGCACGCGGCGCGATTCTTTCAGGCGCATCTTGCCGGGCAGCTTGAGGTCGGGCGTGAGCATCCAGGCCTGCCAGCCGGCGTAGTTCTTTTTCCAATGCGAGGCCAGCTGGCTGAAAAACTCGCCGCCATCATCGGTGTGCGCCGCTTCCCGGCCCACGGCATCGCCCTGGGCGCGCTGGGCGGCCCGCTCGCTGGCGTTCTGGCCGGCCGCACCGGCGGCCGCAATCCGCTCGCCATAGGGCGGGTTCAGCACCATCACCCCCGGCTGTTCGCAGGGGGGCATGCGCTGCAGGGCATCGCCGCCGCGCAAGTGCACGGCCTCGGCCACGCCCGCGCGTTCGGCGTTGCGCAGGGCAAAGTCCACCATGCGGTGCGAAACATCACTGCCAAAAATGCCTACAGGGCTTGCCTGTATTGCCTTTTCAGCTTCTTCTTTGATAGCAGACCAGACATGGCCCTGGAAGGGTAGCAGTTTCTCGAAGGCAAAACGGCGGAGCATGCCGGCCGGAATACGGCAGGCGATTTGCGCGGCCTCGATCAGCACGGTGCCGCTGCCGCAGCAGGGGTCGTACAGCGGCATGGGCGTGGGGCCATGCGGGTCCCAGCCGCTGGCGGCGATCATGGCGGCGGCCAGGGTTTCCTTGAGCGGGGCGTCGCCCTTGTCCTCGCGCCAGCCGCGCTTGAACAGGGGTTCGCCCGAGGTGTCGATGTAGACGGTGGCCTCGTCGGTGGTCAGGTGCAGGTGGATGCGCACATCGGGCCACTGGGTGTTGACGTCGGGGCGCACGCCGCTCTTGGCGCGGAAGCGGTCGGCCACGGCATCCTTGACGCGCAGGGCGGCAAAGTTGAGGCTGGTCAGCGGGCTGTGCTGCGCGGTGACGTCGATCTTGAAGCTCTGGCGCGTGGTGAACCAGATCTCCCAGGCCACCCCGCTGGCCAGCTGGTACAGGTCGTTTTCGCTGCGGTACAGGCCTTGTGCCAGCTGCACCAGCACGCGCTGGGCCAGCCGGCTGTGCAGGTTCAGCAACAGGGCCTGGCGCCAGGACGCCCGCAGCAGCACACCGCCACGGCCCACGAGCAGGTCGTTGCCCGCCAGGCCGGTGATGGCGTGCACTTCGTCGGCCAGAAAGCCCTCGACGCCGGCGGCGCAGGGCAGAAAGAGTTGGAGTTGGTTCATGGAAGCAGCAAAAAAGAAGGGGGCACCCCAGCGGCGTCAGGCCGGCACGGGGACCAGGCGTGCGCGGATCGCCAAGGGCAGGGGCGCGACCTTGCGGCTTTGCTTGTCGATGAAGACCATGCCGACCTTGCCCCGGGCAATCTCGCGCCCCTGGTGTTTCTCGCTCATCCGGAAGACGAGGTCGAAGCCGTAGGGGTTCAGGTCGGCGGGCACCATGTCCACGCGCAGGGTCTCGCCATGGAAGGCCTCGGATTTGTACTGGGCCACGATGTCACCGACCACCGTGGACAAGCCGCTGACATCGGCCTCGGCGTACCCGAGCGACTGGAAAAAGCGCAGCCGGGCCTCGGACACCAGGGAGAGCAGTTGCGCGTTGTCGAGGTGTCCCCCGACGTTGACGTGGCTGATATAGACCTGCAGCTCGGTGGTGAAGGAAAACTGCGAAGGGAGGTCGAAAATGAGTCGGGCCATGGATAGAAAAATTCCCAAAAAACAAGGGCCCGGGATGGCCTGCGGTGGACACCCCCGGCGCGGCGTCCAGCCTACAAGGCCTTGCGCAAGTTGGCAGGCGCAATCTTGAGCGCCTCGCGGTATTTGGCCACCGTCCGGCGGGCGCATTCAATGCCCTGCTCTTTGAGCATCTCGGCGAGCTGGCTGTCGGACAGGGGCTTGGCGGGGTTTTCAGCGGCCACGAACTGTTTGATCAGGGCGCGCACCGCGGTGCTGGAGGCACTGCCCCCGGTGTCGGTCCCCAGGCCCGAGCCAAAGAAGTATTTGAGCTCGTAGGTGCCAATCGGCGTGGCCATGTATTTGGCCGTGGTCACGCGGCTGATGGTGGATTCGTGCAGGCCCAGTTCGTCGGCGATTTCCCGCAGCACCATCGGGCGCATGGCCAGCTCGCCATGGACGAAAAAGTTCTTTTGCCGCTCCACGATGGCCCGCGAAACCCGCAGGATGGTGTCAAAGCGCTGCTGGATGTTCTTGATGAACCAGCGCGCCTCTTGCAGGCGCTGCTGCAGGGCCTGGTGGCCCCCTTCGCCCTTGTGGCCACGCAGGGCCCCGGCGTACACATCGTGCACCCGCAGGCGGGGCATCACCTCGGGATTGAGCTGCACGCTGAATTGCGGCTGGCCCTGGCTGCGGCCGGCTTTTCGCACGATGACATCGGGCACGATGATGTTGCGTTCGACCTCGACAAAGCGGCGCCCGGGCCGGGGCTCCAGGCGGGCAATCAGCGCCATGGCCGCGCGGATGCGCTCCTCGGAATCGCCGCAGGCCTGCACCAGGCGTTTCACGTCGCGCCGGGCCAGCAGTTCCAGCGGCTGTTGGCAGATGCGCAAGGCGGTCTGCACGGTGTCGGGGTCTGCGGCGGCCGGGCCGTCGTGGAGCAAGGCCTTGAGCTGCAGGGAGAGGCACTCCGACAGCCCTGCTGCGCCCACGCCCACGGGCTCCAGGCTTTGCAGCAGGCGCAGGGCCACCGTGAAGCGGTGGACCAGCTCTTCGATCTGTTCGGCGGCGTCTTCCCCGGCCAGACCGGCCGCCAGGGTTTCCAGGGCATCTTCCAGGTACCCATCGTCATTCAGCGACTCGATCAGAAAGCGCAGGGCGGCACGGTCGATCTCGGACAAGCGCAGCGCCAGGGCCTGGCGGTGCAAATACGCCGTGAGCGATTCATGGCCGTGCGCCAGGTCCGTGGCATCGGCTTCGTCGCCTTCGCCCCCCCGGGCGTTGCGCGCCGGCGCCTCTCCGCCCCACTCCCCGTCGTTGGGCGCCAGGTCGCTGCTGCCATCACCGCTCCAGTCGGGCTCGTCCGATCCCGCCGAGGACTCGGCCTCGTTCGGCACGTCCACGCTGGCCTTGCTGGCGCTGTCGGCGCCCGCATACAACGCCTCTTCGGCACGGTAATCGTCCCCCTGAACAGGGGCATCGGCCTGGGCGAGACCAAACTCCTCGCGCGGCGCTTCGTCCTGGCTCAGCTCCAGAAAGGGGTTGTCATCGAGCATCTGCCCCACTTCCTGCGACAGTTCGAGGGTGGACAGCTGCAGCAGACGGATGGACTGCTGCAGCTGGGGCGTCAGCGCCAGATGCTGCGAGACACGCAGGGACAGGCCGGGCGTCACCACCGGCCTCCGATGGGCAGGCTATGGGTGCGAGACATGGCCCTACATCCTGAAATGTTCGCCCAGGTACACCCGGCGCACTTCGGCGTTGTCAACGATTTCGGCGGGCGTTCCCTGGGCCAGGACACGGCCATCGCTGATGATGAAGGCGTGGTCACAAATCCCGAGGGTTTCACGCACGTTGTGGTCCGTGATGAGCACCCCGATGCCGCGCGCCTTCAGAAAACCGATGATGCGCTGGATCTCGATGACCGCAATCGGATCGATGCCGGCAAAAGGCTCGTCCAGCAGGATGAAACGGGGCTGTGTGGCCAAGGCGCGTGCAATTTCGACCCGACGGCGCTCACCGCCCGACAAGGCAATGGCGGGAGAGGCCCGCAGGTGGTCCACGCGCAGCTCCTGCAGCAACTCCGTGAGGCGCTCTTCGATCACCACGCGGGAAAGCGGTCGACCGCTCTCGTCATGCTGCAGTTCCAGCACCGCCCGCACGTTTTCCTCGACGGTCAATTTGCGGAAGATCGAAGCCTCTTGGGGCAAATAGGACAGGCCCAGGCGCGAGCGGCGGTGGATGGGCATCTGGGCGACCGACTGGCCGTCGATCCGGATGTCTCCGCCATCGCAGCGCACCAATCCCACGATCATGTAAAAGGACGTGGTCTTGCCCGCACCATTCGGACCGAGCAGCCCGACGACCTCCCCTTTCTGGACCTCCAGCGAGACATCCTTGACCACCTTGCGGCTGCCATAGGCTTTCTGCAGGTGCAGCACCTCGAGACGGCTTGGGGCCAAGACAGGATCACCCACACTCACAGACGCACCACTCACTTGGCGGGACCGCTCAGGACATTGCTGGGGCGCAGCGCCGGCGCAGGGGCCGGTACCGATGTGGTGGGGGCCCCCACCACCGAGCCTTTGGGAAACAGCACGGCGCGGACCCGGCCACCCGCCGAATTCGAATCGGCGCTGCCGGCGGTCTTTTTCTGGCCATCCACCGTAAAGACATCGGTCAGGTTGTTGTAGACGATGGTGCTGCCCGACAGCTCATCGGTCACTACGGCGCTGCGATAGCGCCGCAGTTCAGCATGGCGGATGAAGCGCACGTTGTCGGTGCGACCGTCGTATTCGATGGTTTCGCTTTCGCCCTCGACGTATTCTTCAGGCGCCCCTGCGGGGGTGTCACGCTTTTGGCGGAAAAAAGCCCGTTTGCCGGCCTCTGCGGTCACAACGCCAGACTGGTAGCCCTCGGCATCCTGGCGAACGTCCAGACGGGCGCCACGCAGCACGATGCTGCCTTTGGTCATGACCACCCGTCCTGTGAAGACACTGATCTGCTGAAGCTCATCGTGGCGCAGGGCATCGGCCTCGATATTCATCGGCTTGCTGCGGTCTGCCTTTTCAGCATGGACATGGGCTGAAGCACCCGCCAAGGCGGCCAGCAAGAAAAGGGGGACAAAGCGTTGTTTCATAAGGCACGAATCTTGCACGCATTGTAGCCCTTGGCCACGGTCGACTCTGGAGCCCCCAGAGAGGGAGAACCGGACAGAGAGATCCTCCGCCCCCCACGGAGCCCGGAGGTCTGCTCGCAGGCCGCAATGCCCGCGAGGTGGTGCAAGCGGGGCGGCACTGGAGCAAGGTAGCTCACCTCACCACCAAAGCGCAGGAGCCAAGAACAGAAAAGCCATGCCCCGACAAGGCTTGGTGCGCCACTGCAGACCGCAGCAGCGATCCAGAACGCTTATTTGGCGGGCGCAGCGGGTTCCGCAAATTTGCCGCCCGCCGCATTGGCCATGAAGGCCACGGCACGTGCGATTTCAGTGTCGTTGAAATCACCCCCGCCTTGCGGCGCCATGGCCCCCTTGCCTTTCAGGGCCGATTGCACCAGGGTTTCAAAACCTGTCTTGATGCGCGCAGACCAAGCCCCCGTATCGGAGAACTTGGGTGCGCCGGCAGCGCCACTGGCGTGGCAAGCCGCGCACTGGCCTTTGTAGACATCTTCGCCATTCTTCAGGGGGCGATTGGCATCACGGATTTCCACCATGCCGACCTTCTGAATGCGCTCGGCGGTGGCTTTTTCAGGACTGACCGCACCTGCGGCGGGCTTGTTGTCCGAGGTGACGTACATCACCAGGCCAATGATGGCAAAAATTGGAATCACAAACGAGAAAAGTACCGCGACCAGCAACTGCTTAGGGTTCTTGATCGGGCCGGTATGTGCTTCTTCGTGATGGTTGTCGCTCATGACGTCCTCTGGTTTAACGGGGGCTTGAATGAAATCAACCTTCAATTATATCGATTACGTCCTGTTATTTTCACGGAACGGACTCAGGGGGCATCGCATCCCTGGTTGCGATCGCATGCAGATCTCGGCTCGATAAACGATTCGGCACAGATCAGCCATGCGATAATCGGAAGTTGCTAGTGACAGCTGTGCGGCTGTAGCTCAGTGGATAGAGTATTGGCCTCCGAAGCCAAGGGTCGTGGGTTCGATCCCCGCCAGCCGCACCATTCTTTGGCGTCTTGCCGCGCCAAGCGGTGCGCGGCAAGCACGACAGCCCCTCTGGAGCACGGCCTCGCGCGCCCAACGTCAGCGCCGCGCCATGTGTATGCTGTCCGGCATCCTGAACGCATGCCGCTCCAGTGCGATGCACGCGCCCGGCCCATGCCTCCCCCACAACACCCGCGCTGCCCACCTTGCTACGGGCATGTACTTTGCCATGCCCAGGGATTTGCCCTCATGTGGCAGCTTTCCGCCCGGCGACCGATCGGAATCGGCAATCGCCCGTCCCCTCAGCCCTCGGGGCAAGAAAAAAGCCAGTCAAGTGGCCTTGACTGGCTTGGTGTCGCTGCGCAGATGCGCACAACGCGGGTGAAGGGTCACTTCTTCTGGCGGTATTTGCGCAGAGCAGCAATCTGGGCCGCCATGACAGCCAGCTCAGACTGGGCCTTGGCCAGATCCAGATCGCTCTTGGCGTTCTTGATGGCTTCTTCGGCGGCTGCCTTGGCGGCATTGGCCTTCTCATCGTCCAGATCCTTGCCGCGAATGGCCGTATCCGACAGAACGGTCACACAGTGGGGCTGCACTTCAAGAATGCCACCGGCCACGAAGACGAACTCTTCGGAGCCATCGGCCATTTCAATGCGCACCGAACCCGGCTTGATACGGGTAATGAGTGGAATGTGGCGGGGAAAGATACCCAACTCGCCCACTTCGCCGGGCAGCGCAACAAACCGCGCTTCACCGGAGAAGATGGACTCTTCGGCACTGACCACATCAACGTGGATGGTGTTCATCATTGCTCCTGGGAAAAGATGGATTGCATGCTGGCACGTGGCCGACCGGCTACCCGGTCAGGCCCGTGTCAATCAGGCGACCTTCTTTGCCTTTTCGAAGGCTTCGTCGATCGTACCGACCATGTAGAACGCCTGCTCGGGCAGGTGATCGCACTCACCGCTCACGATCATCTTGAAACCACGGATGGTTTCAGACAGAGGCACGTACTTGCCTGGCGAGCCCGTGAACACTTCTGCCACGTGGAAAGGCTGGGACAGGAAACGCTGGATCTTGCGTGCGCGGGCCACCGCCAGCTTGTCGTCTGGCGCCAGTTCGTCCATACCCAGAATCGCGATAATGTCGCGCAATTCCTTGTAGCGTTGCAGAGTCCCTTGCACGGCACGGGCCGTAGCGTAGTGGTCTTCACCCACCACGTTCGGGTCCAGCTGGCGGCTGGTCGAGTCCAGGGGATCCACGGCAGGGTAGATACCCAGCGAAGCGATATCACGGGACAACACCACGGTGGAGTCCAAGTGAGCGAAGGTGGTCGCAGGCGAAGGATCGGTCAAGTCATCGGCTGGCACGTAAACGGCCTGGATGGAAGTGATCGAACCCACCTTGGTCGAGGTAATACGCTCTTGCAGGCGGCCCATTTCTTCAGCCAGCGTCGGCTGGTAGCCCACAGCGGAAGGCATACGACCCAGCAGAGCAGACACTTCCGTACCAGCCAGCGTGTAGCGGTAGATGTTGTCCACGAAGAACAACACGTCACGGCCTTCGTCACGGAAAGACTCAGCGATGGTCAGACCGGTCAGGGCCACGCGCAGACGGTTGCCTGGAGGCTCGTTCATCTGACCGTACACCATGGCGACCTTGGACTCTTCGAGCTTCTCGAGGTTCACCACGCCAGAGTCAGCCATTTCGTGGTAAAAGTCGTTCCCTTCACGGGTACGTTCACCCACACCGGCAAACACGGACAGACCCGAGTGCGCCTTGGCGATGTTGTTGATGAGTTCCATCATGTTCACGGTCTTGCCCACACCGGCGCCACCGAACAGACCCACCTTGCCGCCCTTGGCAAACGGACAGACCAGATCGATCACCTTGATGCCTGTTTCCAGCAGCTCTTGCGAGGGCGACAGTTCGTCGTACGCGGGGGCCTTGCGGTGGATGGAGGCTGTCAGCTCTTGGCTCACAGGACCACGCTCGTCGATAGGAGCACCCAGCACGTCCATGATGCGACCCAGTGTCGCCTTGCCCACGGGCACGGTGATGGGGTTTGCCGTGTTGCTGACCATCAGGCCGCGACGCAGACCATCGGAAGAACCCAGCGCAATGGTACGCACCACGCCGTCACCCAGCTGTTGTTGCACTTCCAGTGTCAGCGCAGAACCTTCGAGCTTCAAAGCGTCGTAAATTTTGGGCATCTGGTCGCGTGGGAACTCAACGTCCACCACGGCGCCAATACATTGAACAATCTTGCCTTGCACTTGAGCCATTTTTTGCTCCAATAAAGATGTTGGTTGAGCTGCTTACACAGCAGCGGCGCCTGCCACGATTTCCGAAAGTTCTTTCGTGATCGCTGCCTGACGCGTCTTGTTGTAGACCAGCTTCAACTCGCCGATGACACTGCCAGCGTTGTCAGTCGCAGCCTTCATGGCCACCATGCGCGCCGATTGCTCGGACGCCATGTTTTCTGCAACAGCCTGGTAAATCAGGGATTCGACGTATCGAATCAACAATTCGTCGATCACTGTCTGGGCGTCCGGTTCATAGATGTAGTCCCATCCATGCTCCGTCTTCTCGGACTGCATCTGCTCGGAGGACAGTGGGAGCAACTGCTCAACCACCGATTCCTGCTTCATCGTGTTGATGAATTTGGTGTAGCTGATGTACACCGCATTGATCTTGCCTTCAGCGTATGCATCCAGCAAAACCTTGACGGGACCAATCAGCTTGTCCAAATGCGGCGTATCACCGAGACCCGTCACATGCGAAACCACCTTGGCACCGACACGATTCAGAAAGCCCAGACCCTTGTTGCCAATGGCCACTGCTTCAGCAGAAACACCCGCATCCTGCATTTCACGCAACTTGGTCGTTACGGCACGCAAAACGTTGGTGTTCATGCCACCGCACAGGCCCTTGTCGGTCGTGACCACGATAATGCCAGCCGCCTTGGCATCGTTCACTTGCATGAACGGATGCGTGTATTCGGGGTTGGCACAACCGAGGTTGACCGCAATATTGCGGATCTTTTCGCTATAGGGACGGGCAGCACGCATCCGGTCTTGCGCTTTGCGCATTTTGGATGCAGCCACCATCTCCATGGCTTTGGTGATCTTCTTGGTGTTTTCCACCGATTTGATCTTGCCGCGTATTTCCTTGCCTGCTGCCATGATGGTTCCTCGTCCGGTTTAAGCGAACGACTTCTTGAACGCGCCCACGGCAGCGGTCAATTCAGCTTCAGCATCCTTGTCCATGGCCTTGGCTTGTTCCAGCTTGGCCAGCAAAGCCGCATGGCTGGTCTTCAGGAACTGGTGCAAACCATGCTCGAAGTCCAAGACCTTCTTGACATCGATGTCGTCCATGAAACCCTTGTTGACCGCAAACAACGTAGCGCCCATCAAGGAAATCGACAGAGGAGAGTACTGGGCTTGCTTGAGCAGTTCCGTCACACGGGCACCACGGTCCAGTTGCTTGCGGGTGGCTTCGTCCAGATCGGAAGCAAACTGCGCGAAAGCAGCCAACTCGCGGTACTGTGCGAGGTCGGTACGGATACCGCCAGACAGGTTCTTGACGAACTTGGTCTGTGCAGCACCACCCACGCGGGACACCGAGATACCGGCGTTGATCGCGGGACGGATACCGGCGTTGAACAGGCTGGTTTCCAGAAAGATCTGACCGTCGGTGATCGAGGTCACGTTGGTAGGAACGAAAGCAGAC
>JAQUDN010000143.1 GCA_028685665.1 Burkholderiaceae bacterium
CAGCAGATGCTGCAGGCCGACACCAGCCTGAAGGTGGGACTCAAGGCCAAGCGCAAACGTGCAGGCTGGGACTTAGCTTATCTGGAGGGGGTTATGGGGCTGGCAATTTAGATGCGATTGCCCTGCGGCAGGGCATGGTGTGCTATTGAATCAATAGCTGTAAAGGCCGAAGGGGTCTGCCTTGGAGGCCTTTGGGGCGGGTATTGCGCGCGGTGGGGCCTGGTGCCCCGCGCCCTTCAAGCGCTGTGCGTCCAGCGGCGGTGCAGTGCGCGGGCGGTGGCATCCAGGGCGAAGCCCAGGGCGCCGATCAGCAGGATGACGGCCATCAGCTCCGAATAGGCCAGGCGGTCGCGGGTGTCCAGGATGAAATAGCCCAGGCCGGCGCTCACGCCCAGCATCTCGCAGGGCACCAGCACGATCCAGACGATGCCGATGGCCAGCCGGATGCCGGTCAGGATATGCCCCAGCACGCCGGGCAGCACGATGCTGCGCAGCAGCTCCCAGCGCGTGGCGCTCAGGCTTTTGCCCAGCATCATCCAGCGCTTGTCCAGCTGGTGCACGCCGGCCACGGTGTTCAGCAGGATGGGCCAGACGGCGGCAAAGGCCAGCAAGAAGTAGATGGGCGCATCGCCCACGCCCAGCACCATCACCGCGATCGGCATCCAGGACAGCGGCGAAATCATGCGCAAAAACTGGAACGCCATGCCCGTCCCGGCCTCGACATGCCGCGAGGCCCCCACGGCCAGGCCCAGCGGCACGCCCACGGCCAGAGCGATCAGCAGCCCCACCAGCACCCGGCGCAGGCTGACCAGAATGTGCTCGGTCAGCTGGTGGTCCGTGAGCAACTGCCACAGGCTGGCCAGGGTCTGGTCGGGCGCCAGCGTGGCGGCCAGCGGCACATCGGCCTGCAGCCAGAGGGTGCCGGCCCACCACAGCGCGACCAGCAGGGCCAGGCCGCTCAGGCCCAGGGACCAGCGGGCACCCCGGCCCAGGGTTTTGACAGACGAGGCCATCGGCTGCGTTCAGCTGCCAAAGACTTCGGTGCGCCCGAAGGATTCGGGAAAGCCGAAGGCCTTCAGCCCGCCGACCTGCTTGAGGGCCTGCTTCACGAAGCGGTCGTCCACCAGGTCGGCGGCGGTCTTCTTGGGGTCGAGCGTGCCGATGAAGCCGTGGTCGCCCTCGACCTTGGTGACCTTGAGCAGCTCGACCATTTTTTCGGTGTAGCTGGGGAAGGGATAGGGCTGGAAGTCGATGCGCTCTTCGTTCCAGGACGGGTTGCGGATGGCCCCGCTGGCCTGGTAGAGCTTGGCCTGGTCGGCATTGGGTTCGAGCACCCGCAGCAGGGTTTCGACGCTGTGGGGCGTGTAGCGGTGGGGGCCGTCCTTGGCCAGCAGGCGGGCGGTGGCGGCGCGGTTGTCCTGGGTCCAGGCCTGGGCCTGCACGATGCTGGTGACCACTTTCTGGGCCCATTCGGGGCGCTGGTTCAGGTCGCGTTCGTGCATGAAGACGACGCAGCAGGCGTGGTTTTTCCAGACATCGCCGGTAAAGCGCAGCACCTTGCCGACCTTGAGCAGCTCGGCACCGGCGTTGAAGGGTTCGGCCACGATGAAGCCGGCGATCTGCTTGGCGGCCAGCGCGGGCGTCATGTCGGACGGGGCCATCACCACCAGCTTGACCTGTTTGGCGCCGGGCTCGCCCTTGGTGATGGCTTCGAGGCCGCCTTCGCGCAGCAGGTGCTGCACCACCACGTTGTGCATCGAGTACCAGAAGGGCACGGCCACCGTCTTGCCGCCCAGTTGCTTGATGTCGTTGATTTCGGGGGCCACGGTCAGGGCCGAGCCGCCGACATGGTTCCAGGCCACGACCTTGGCGGGCACCTTGCTCCCGTAGCGCGCCCACACGGTGATGGGCGAGAGCAGGTGCACCACGTTGACCTGGCCGGCGATGAAGGCCTCGACCAGCTGCGCCCAGCTGCGGAACATGCGCGGCGCTTCGACCTGCAGCCCCTGGGCTTCGTAGGTCTTGTTGTGGTGGGCGACCAGCAGCGGCGTGGCGTCGGTGATGGGCAGGTAGCCAATGCGCACGGGGGCATTGGCCTCGGTCGCCGCGCGGGCGTTGAACGCTTGCAGCAGGGGCAGGGCGCCGCCGGCGGTCAGCAGGGCCGACAGTTTCAGCCATTCGCGGCGGTGGTTCAGCAGGTCTTGGGACATGGTCAGATCTCGTAGAGCAAGGGTTCGGAAGACGGCGGGGCGGGTGCGCGGGCCTGGTGCAGCGCCTCGACCACGGCCAGGCGCAAGGCGGCCAGCTCGCGCACATGGTCGGCGCGGGGTTCGGGGAGGGTGACGGTCCAGCTGCCGACCTCGCGCCCTGGGGCGCCGCCGATCAGCACCACCCGGTCGGCCAGCAGCAGGGCTTCGTCGATGTCGTGCGTCACGAGCACCGCGGCGGTGTGGTGGCGGCGGCAGACGCCGCGCAGCAGGTTTTGCATCTCGCCGCGCGTGACCTCGTCGAGGGCGCTGAAGGGTTCGTCGAGCAGCAGGATTTCCGGCTGGCGCGACAGGCTGCGTGCCAGCGCGGTGCGCTGCGCCATGCCGCCCGAGAGCTCGGCGGGGTAGCGCTTGCGGGCCTCGCCCAGGCCGACCTCGGCAATCGCCTCGGCCACGCGCTGCTTGCGCTGTGCGGCGCTCAGCAGGGGCTGGTGCTTGAAGTCGAGGCCAAACGCCACGTTCTGCTCCAGGGACAGCCAGGGCAGCAGGCAGGGGTCCTGGAACACCATGCTCAGGCGCGGGTGCGGCCCGCTCAGGGTTTCGCCATGCACCTGCACCGTGCCCTGCTCGGCGGTCTGCAGGCCGGCGAGCACGCGCAGCAAGGACGATTTGCCGACCCCGCTGGGCCCGAGCACGGCAATGATTTCACCGGCGGCAATGCGCAGCGAGAAGTTCTCCAGCACCCGGCGGCGCTGGCCGTCGGCCTGGGCATAGGCCAGAGCGAGGCCCTGGGCTTGCAGCACGGTGGTCGGGTTCATGGTCGGCAGGGTTCCAAGGGCACGCCATGCAGCGTGAGGGGGCAGGAGGTGGTTTTGACCCGCACGACGGCCGGGCGGTTCTGGTAGGGCAGGGGATCGCCGCCGCACAGGGCGGCCGCCAGCGTCTGCGCCTGGCGGGTGATCGGTTCGATGAAGCGGCTGGCCTGTCCGGCGACGGTGATGCAGTCGCCCAGGGCGTAAATCCCGGCCTGGCTGGTCTGCAGGGTCTGCGCATCCACGGCAATGCCCTGGTCCCAGGCCAGTCCGGCGCTCTCGGCCAGGCGGCTGGGGGCTTGCAGGCCTGTGGCCGCGATCACCTGGTCGGCCTCCAGGTCCTGCCCGCAGGCGGTGCGCACGCGGTAGCGCGGCCCCTGGGCGGTGTCTTGCCGCAGCACCTGGGTGACCTGGGTCACCTGGGTGTTGCCCAGGAACCGGATCGGCAGCGCCTGCCAGGCGGCCAGCACCTGGGCGCCGGCGCCTTGGTCTTGCCAGCGGGCCAGTGGGGTGGCCTGCGTGTCCAGCAGCGTGACGCGGTGGCCGCCCAGCGCGAGGTCGTTGGCCAGTTCCGCGCCGATCAGTCCCGCGCCGATGACCACCAGCGCCTGGCTGCGGCCGTCGATGGCGGCGCGCAAGCGCTGGTAGGCGTCCAGGTGGTTGATGCGCCAGCAGGTGCTGGCGGACAGCGGGGCGGGCAAGGCCGCTTCGGCCCCATGGGCCAGCACCAGCTGGGCGTAGGCCAGGGTGCCACGGGTGGTGCGCAACTGGCGGCCCGGGGCATGGATGCCGATGGCGTGGGTATGGGCCCAGAGCTGCAGGTTCAGGCGCCGTGCGGCGGCGGCGCCGGTTTCTTTGACCAGCGCCGCCAGCGCGATCCGGCGGGCCAGCGCCACCGAGAGCAGGGGTTTGTCGTACACATCGCCGGTGCAGGCGGTGACGAGGGTGATCGGCACCTGGGCGTCGCGGGTGCGCAGCGCCTCGGCCAGCGTCCAGCCCGCGCGGCCGGCGCCCACGATCACCACCCCTGGCGCCGCGCGGCCGGGCGCCGCGGGCGGCGTCCAGGCCGTGGCGCGGGCCTGGGCCTTGAGGGTGTCCAGGCAAGGGGCCTGGTAGAGCGTGAAGTCGGCCTTGGTGACCCCGCACAGGGGGCAGACCCAGTCGTCCGGAATGTCGGCATAGCGCGTGCCGGGGGGCAGCCCGCCGTCGGGATCGCCCAGGGCCTCGTCGTAGATGTAGCCACAGGCGTCGCAAAGGTATTGCTGCCAGTGCGCACCGTGCGGATCGGGAAGCCTCATGCCGGCATCTCGGGGGTGCTCAGGCGCGCCATTTCCTTGCGCAGGTGCTTGATGGCCGGCGTGACGATGGCCACGAAATGCGACTCGCGCACCCGCCGCTGCACTTCGGAGCTGAGCAGGTAGCCGCGCGCACCCTGGTGCAGCAGGGCCGATTGGGCCGCGCGCAGGGACAGTTCGGCCCCATGGGCCCGGGCATCGAGCACCCGCAGGAAAAAGTCGTTGGAACTGTCAAAGGGCGTTCGGGCCAGTTCCAGCACGCGGGCCTGCAGGTCGTCGAGTTCGGCCTGCAAGGCCGTAGGCCGTTCGTCCAGGAACTGGTTGACATGGCCCAGTGGCTGCTCCACGGCCCAGATGGAGTCGATGGCCCCCTGGACCACGCCCAGGGCCATGCCGCACTGCAGCATCACAAACGCCGCCCGCACCCGCCCAATGAAGGGTTTGGCCGGGTCGGCAATGAGCTGGTCGGTGCCGACGAAATGGTCTTTCAGGCGCAGCGCGTAAGTGCCCGTGCCCTCCATTCCGGAAAAACTCGGGCATTCCTGCAGCGCCACGCCGGGCGCATCGCAGCGCACCAGGAACATGACTTCGCGGCCCGGCCCTTGCGTGCCATCGCTCACGCCAGCGATCGCGCCGCAGTATTGCCCGGGGCCCAGGTTGCTGACCCAGGGGAGGTTGCCGTTGACGAGGTAGCCGCCCTCGACCGGCACGGCCTTCAGCAGCAGGGTCTCGATCTGGGCATAGGTCTTCATCGGGTTGGACAGCGCCGTGCCGCCCAGGGCCTGGCCGGCCACATGGCGCTGCAAGACCTCGCCGGTCAAGGCCGGGTTGCCCGATTGCTGCAGGTACAGGCCGCAGACCGCCTGGCACCAGTGCATGAAGCCGGTGGCGCCACACACCCGCGAGACCTCGGCCATGGCCCGGATGGCCAGCCCGAAATCCGCCGTGCCGTGCGGCGCGTCGAGGTGGGCGCTCATGGCCCCCAGGCGGGCCAGCGCCTGGAGTTCGGTCTGGGGGTAGTAGCCGGTGCGGTCGATGGCTTCGACCTGGGCGGCCAGCGGCCCCTCGGCAAAAGCGCGCACGGAGGCCAGCAAGGCCTCGGCGTGGGAGGGGGTCAGCTCACGGGTCGGGTCGGCAGACATGGGGCGCACTTCGGGGGCGTGGGGCGCTCAGGCCTTCTGGGGTTCCCAGCGGTAGGCGGCCAGCTCGGGGTTCAGCTCGGTGCCCGCCAGGGTGTTGGAGAAATTGCACAGCGTGGCCAGGGCCACGCCCAGGATCACTTCGAGCACCTGCTGTTCGGCGTAGCCGGCGGCCAGGAAGGCCTGCAGGGCGTCCTGCGGGACGGCACCCTTGGTGCGGATCACGGCGCGGGTGAATTCGGCCAGGGCTTCGAGCTTGGGCTGGGGCAGGGGGGTCTGGTCGCGCATGGCATTGACCAGGTCGGCATCCAGCTTGCCCTGCTTGTAGCAAATCGCGGTGTGGCCGGCCACACAGAAGGCGCAACCGTGGTGGTGGGCGGCCGTGATCTGCACGGTTTCGCGCTCTTCGAGGGTGAAGCTGCTGCGGCTGTTGATTTCCGAGACCTTCACGTACATCTCGATGGCCGTCGGGGCATTCGCCAGCACGCCCAGCAGGTTGGGCACGAAGCCGTTCTTGGCCTTGGCCGCTTCCAGATAGGGGACGCTGGCGGCGGGGGCGGACTCAAGGGTTTGGACGGTCAGGCGCGACATGGAAACTCCGTAATGAAGACAAAACAAGGCAGGGGCAAGTCCCCGGAATTGTCCCGTCCGGGGCGGCGGGCCTCAATGCGCAAACATCCCGTTCTCTTGCTCAAACGTTCCACAGGCCCGGGGGGCGCTCAGGCGGTCAGCCGTTCCGCGGCCTGCTGCGACCGGCGCAGCGTGCCGGGCAAGGTGCCGGTGATTTTTTTGAAGGCCCGCGAGAACGCCGCGTCCGATTGGTAGCCGACCGACTCTGCGGCCTTGGACAGCGACATGCCTTCTTCGATCCTCTGCGTGGCCAGCTTCATCCGGATCTGGGCCAGGAAATGGCTGGGCGAGGTGCCTGCCGTGGCCGAAAAGCATTTGAAAAACCGCGTGCGCGACATGCAGGACAGGCCGGCCATCGCTTCCACCGTCCAGTCGTGCCCGGGCTGGAGCACGATGGCTTCGAGCAAGGGCGTGAACTCGGGGCGTGCCAGCACCGCCCACAGCCCGGCGCTCACGTCCTGGCGCTGGCAGAGGTGGCGGACCACGTAAAAGAACATCAGATCGACCAGGCGCGTGATCAGTGGGGAGGGCTCTGCGCCGCTGCGCCGGGCTTCGGCCAGGATCAGCTCGAACAGGGGGCGGACTTCCTGCAAGTCCTGGCTCTGGCCCGAAACGATCACGTAATCCGGAAAAGAGCTCAGAAACACCCGGTTCAGCGGCGCCCGGAATTCAAAAAAACCGCAGGCCAGGGCCGTGCTGCAGGGCACGCGGGTGTCGAGCGCTTGCATGGCCACCCGGGGCGCCTGCGTGGCCTGCGGCACCTCGGCGTGCGGGCTGAGCAGGTGCGGCACATCGCGCAGGAAAAAAACCGCGTCCCCCGCTTGCAGCGCATGCTTTTGCCCGGTGGCGGGCAGGTGCAGCCAGCAATCGCCGTTCAGCAGCACGTGAAAGCCCGCACGGGCCAGCCCCGTGGTGGAGGCCTGCCACGAGCCGCAGTACTGGCCGACATGGAACAGGGTGGTTTGCAGGTCCAGGCTGCCGAGCAGCCACTGAATCAGACGATCTTGGCGGTGGGGCATGGTCGAGGGCGCGCAGCAGCGCAGGCGGGGGAAACCCATGAGGGCGCGATGCTAGCCCCCGAGGCCCCGCAGGACAACGACGGTTTATTCATTTTGATATGCGTGAATCGTCTATGGAGCGGGGCGGGCCCGTGCCAGGCGCCACAATGCCCCCATGCCGGACGACAACCAGATTTTTGTGCCCCCTTCCTTCATCGCGCTCTACACCGATGCGCGCCAGCGCCTGCGCGCGCCCGCCGAGGAGGTCCGTGAGCGCTATGGGCTGTGCGAAGACCTGGCCACCCTGCTCGTGGACCAGGCGCAAACCCTGTACCACGTGCAACTGCCCTCCGAGGAAGGCATCCTGCGCGAGATGCACCGGGGCTTGCAGGGGCCGGGGGCGGTGGTCTCGCCCGCCGAGGCGACCTGGGTGGTGTCGCGGCTGGCCGAGCTGCTGGGCTGGGCCTGCCCCGCCTTGTCCGAGGTGCGGGGCGCGGACGCCTGATCAGGCGTCCGGCCAACCGCCGAGAACGATCTTTCCGCAGACCTGGCGGCTTTCCTGCAGGCGGTGGGCTTCGCGCAGCGTGGCCACGCTCAGAGGCCCCAGGTGGGCGCCGACCGAGGAAGGCAGCCGGTTCTGCGCCCGCCGCTGTGCCAGCTCCGTCAGGATGGCGCCTTGCCGGGCCATGTCGGGCGTCTGGTGCAGCCCGCGGGTGAACAGCCCCTCGGCATGCACCGACAGGCTTTTGCCGCGCAGCCGGTTCAGGTCGAGGGCCCCGGGTTCGTCGATGAAACCGATCTTGCCCTGGGGCGTGGCCCACTCCGTCAGTGCCTGCCAGACTGCCGGCCGGGTGGCCATCGAGAAGGCGTAGTCAAAGGGCGGCAGCCCCAGCGCCTGGCATTGGGGCACCAGGTCTTGCGCATGCGACAGCACGGCGTGCGCGCCCATGGCCCGCACCCAGGCCTGGCTTTCGGGGCGGGAGGCGGTGGCCACCACCTGCAAGCGGGTGTCGTGCCGTGCGAGGGCGATCGCCATCGACGCCACGCCGCCGGCACCGCCGAGCACCAGCAGGCATTGGCCGGCCCCGGCACCGGGGACCAGGCCGAAGCGGTCGAACAGCATCTCCCAGGCCGTGAGTCCGGCCACGGGCAGGGCGGCGGCTTCGGCAAAGGACAGGTCCTCGGGCATCTTGCCCACCAGGCGTGCGTCCACGCATTGCCACTCGCTGTTGCAGCCCGGGCGCAGCACGCTGCCGGCGTAGAGCACGCGGTCGCCCAGCGCGAAGCCCTGTACGCCAGGGCCGATGGCGTCCACCACGCCGGCCGCGTCCCAGCCCAGGATGCGGGGCTTGTCCGGCGCGGCCTTGGCCGCGCCGCGCAGGCGCGTGTCCAGCGGGTTCATGCCCACCGCGCGCACCCGCACCCGCAGGTCGCCCGGTCCGGGTTCGGGGCGGGGTAATTCGAGCGCCACCAGGGCGTCGGCACTGGCGCCCGGTGCGTGGGCCATGCAGCCGATTGCACGCATCGTGGGGCTCACAGCGTGCGCGAGATGATTTCTTTCATGATCTCGTCGCTGCCGCCATAGATGCGGCCCACGCGGGCATCGACCCAGGCGCGGCCGATCAGGTACTCGCTCATGTAGCCGTAGCCGCCGTGCAGCTGCAGGAATTCGTCGAGCAGCTTGTTCTGCAGGGCCGTGGCGTTGAGCTTGCACATGGCCGCGCGCTCGGGGGTGAGCTTGCGCTCCAGGTG
>JAQUDN010000144.1 GCA_028685665.1 Burkholderiaceae bacterium
CGATCTTGAGCATGTAGTCGGTGCGCCGCCCCAAGGCCTCGGTCTGCGGCCATTCGTCCTTGACCAGGCGAAACACCGTGGTGCGCACCAGCCGTTCATTGATGTTCAGGGGCTGCAAGAGCCGAATCAGGCTGCCCAGCCAGACCCGCCCGCCGCGCGGCAGGATCGCATCGCCAAACACCGAGGTGATGAGCGAGCTGGCCTGCACCCGGCTTTTTTGGCGAAAGTCCTCCAGCAAGGTCTCCAAGGCCTGCGATGCATTCTGTTCGTTCATATGGGACGCAATGGTAGCGGCGCCCCCTCAGGGGCTGAGGACAAGTCTTGGGGGATTACCCTTGGTTTCAAGGCAAATATAGATACAAAACTTTATAAAAATAAAATTCTAAGTATCATATTAAACATCAACACAAGATGAAAGCAACGCCCTTGTCGCGTTGCCCGCGGGGCCAGGAACCCACACTGGCACGCCCCCTACCGGAGACACCGATGCCACAGCCCCCTTGCCCGCAGTGCGCCTGCTGGGCGCCTGAAAGGACCACCTGATGCTGGCCGAATTCCTGCAATTCCTGTTCTCGGGCATCACGGTGGGTGCCACCTATGCGCTGGCGGCGCTGGGCTTTACCCTGATCTACAACGCCAGCCACGTCATCAACTTCGCCCAAGGCGAATTCATCATGCTGGGCGGCATGCTGGCCGTGTCCTTCAGCCAGCAGGGCTGGCCCCTGCCCGTGGCGCTGGTCGTGGCGACAGCGCTGCCGGCCCTGGTGGGCGTGGCCATGGAAAAGCTGGTGATCGAGCCCGTCAAGGGGGCCGAGACGGTGTCGCTGATCATCATCACGATTGGCGCCTCGCTGGTGATCCGGGGCCTGGTGCAGGTGTGGCTGGGCAAGGCCACGCACAGCCTGCCGGCCTTCTCGGGCGACACCCCCCTGGTCGTGCTGGGCGCCACCTTGCTGCCGCAAAGCCTGTGGGTGCTGGGGGTGACGGCCCTGGTGGTGCTGGGGCTGTGGTATTTCTTCACCCGCACGCTCAGCGGCAAAGCGATGCTGGCCACCTCGGTCAACCGCACCGCCGCAGAGCTGGTGGGCATCCATACCAACGGGGTGCTGCTGCTGAGCTTTGCCTTGGCCGCCGGGTTGGGGGCGCTGGGTGGCATCCTGATCACGCCCATCACCATGACCTCGTACGACGTGGGCATCATGCTGGGCCTCAAGGGCTTCGTGGCGGTGGTGGTCGGTGGTCTGGGCCATGGGCTGGGCGCGGTGGTGGGAGGCCTGCTGGTCGGCGTGCTGGAAGCCATGGGCGCGGGCTACATCTCTTCCGCCTACAAGGACGCCATCCCGTTCGCGCTGATCTTGCTGGTGCTGTTCTTCATGCCGCGCGGCCTGTTCGGCGGCGCCTCCACCGACCGGGTCTGAACACATGTCGCGCACTTCCCTGACCGGACTGGGCCTGCTCGTGGCCGTGCTGCTGGCCCTGCCCTGGCTGCTGCCCAACAGCTACTACATGGACCTGGCGATCCGCATCGGCATCAACGCCATCACCGTCCTCGGACTGAACCTGCTGATCGGCTACGCCGGGCAGATCAGCCTGGGCCACGCGGGGTTCCTGGGCATCGGCGCCTATGCCTCGGCCGTGCTGCCCACGCATTTCGGCTGGCATCCGCTGCTGGCCATGGGGGCCGGGGTGGCCGCCACCGCGCTGATCGCCGGCCTGGTGGCGCGGCCCATCTTCAAGCTCAAGGGCAACTACCTGGCGATGGCCACGCTGGGCCTGGGGATCATCATCCACATCGCCCTGCGCAACGAGGCGCAATGGACGGGCGGCCCCGACGGCATGGTCGTCCCGCCGATGGTGCTTTTCGGGCTGGAGCTGAACAGCGACCGGCAGTGGTACGCGGTGGTCGCCACCCTGCTGGCCTTCAGCGCCTGGGCCTCGCTGAGCCTGATCGATTCGCCGTTTGGCCGCGCGCTGCGCGCCCTGCACGGCTCGGAAGTCGCCGCCCAGGTGGTGGGCGTGAACGTGGTGCGCTACAAGGTGACGGTGTTCGTGATGTCCGCCGCCTTCGCCAGCCTGATGGGCAGCATCACCGCGCATTACCTGGCCTTCGTCACGCCCAACTTCGCCGACTTCTTCCACTCGGTCGAGCTGGTCACGATGGTGGTGGTTGGCGGCATGGCCTCGGTGTTCGGCTCCCTCGTCGGCGCGGTGCTGCTCACGGCCCTGCCCCAGGCGCTGGCCACCTTCGAAGGCTGGGAAACCGTGGTCTTCGGCGCCGTGCTGATGCTGTGCATGGTGTTCATGCCCAAGGGCCTGGTGCCCACGCTGGCGGCCAAGTTCGGCCGGGGAGAGTGACGATGGCGCTACTGGAAGTGCGGGACCTGTCAATCCATTTCGGTGGCGTGAAGGCGGTGCAGAACGTGTCCTTCGACATCGATGCCGGCATCGTCTATGCGGTGATCGGCCCCAACGGCGCGGGCAAGACCACGCTGTTCAACCTGATCACGGGCGTGTACCGACCCACCGCCGGGGACATCCGCCTGGACGGCGAATCCATCCAGGGCAAATCGCCCAACCAGCTGGCGGAACGCGGCGTGGCGCGCACCTTCCAGAACCTGCAGGTCTGCATGAACATGAGCGCGCTGGAGAACGTGATGGTCGGCGCCCACCTACGCCTGGACCGCAACCTGTTCAAGGCCGCGCTGCGCTGGCCCCGCCTGCGCCAGCGCGACCGGGCCCTGCGCGACGAAGCCGCAGGGCTGATGGACTTCGTGGGCCTGGGTCCCTACCTGCACGCCCGGGCGGACACCATGTCCTACGGCATGCTCAAGCGCCTGGAAATCGCCCGCGCCCTGGCGATGAAGCCCCGGCTGGTCTTTCTTGATGAGCCGGCCGCAGGCCTCAACCCCAAAGAGACCATCGAGGTCGATGCCCTGGTGCGCAAGGTGGCGGATTCCGGCATCACCGTGGTGCTGGTGGAGCACGACATGAAGATGGTGATGAACCTCTCCGACCGCATCCTCGTGCTGGACTACGGCAAAAAGCTGGCCGAAGGCACGGGCGCCCAGGTCCGCCAGAACCCCGACGTGATCGCCGCCTACCTGGGCACCCATGCCTGAGCCCCATATCCGCACCCCCATGACCCCTCCCATCCCCCGGGCCACGGCCCCCACAGGCACGCCCCTGCTGCAGGTGCGCGGACTGGAAAGCAGCTACGGCCGCATCCAGGCCCTCAAAGGCCTGGACCTGGAAATTCACCCGGGCGAGACCGTGGCCCTGGTGGGCGCCAACGGGGCCGGCAAGACCACCTTCCTGCGCACGCTGTCGGGCGTGCAGCCCATGGGCCGGGGCCAGATCCATTGGAACGGCCAGGACATTTCACGGCTGCGCTCCGACCAGCGGATGCGCCAGGGCATCTGCCAGAGCCCGGAGGGGCGGCAGGTGTTCGGGCCGCTCAGCATCGAGGACAACCTGCGCCTGGGCGCCTACACCCGCCCCCGCCAGGAGGTGCCCGGCGCCCTGGACCAGGTGTATGCCCTGTTCCCCATCCTCCAGGAAAAGCGCCGCCTGCCGGCCGGCACGCTGTCGGGCGGGCAGCAGCAGATGCTGGCGATTGGCCGCGCCCTCATGGGCCGCCCCCGGCTGCTGCTGCTGGACGAGCCCTCCATGGGCCTGGCCCCGCTGCTGGTGCAGGAAGTGTTCAACGTGGTCCGGACCCTCAAGGCCCAGGGCATGACCATCGTGCTGGCCGAACAGAACGCCTTTGCCGCACTGGCCCTGGCCGACCGGGGCTATGTGCTCGAAACCGGCGAGATCACCTTGACGGGCTCGGGCCAGGACCTGATCCACAACCCCCAGGTGCGCGCGGCGTACCTGGGCATGTAAGCCTCCCCGGCACACGCCACGCCCCCGGGTTTTCCCGAGGTGTTCATCCACCCAAAATTGATACACTTTTCTTTAGTTAATCAATTTTTTTGTATTGCTTTCAATGTCCCATCCCCTGCTCGACAAACACCGTGCCACCCTCGACGGCGCCCTGCATGCGATTGCCACGCGCGGCTACTGGTCGCCGTACAGCGAAATGCCCAGCCCCAAGGCCTATGGCGAGACGGCCGCCGCAGAAGGCCAACGCGCCTACGCAGCCCACCTGGGCCAGGACTTCGTGCTAGACCAGCCCGGCCAGACCGGCTGGGGCGGGAAAGAGGTCTCGCCCTACGGCAGCCCGCTGGACGTGCGCTACCCGCTGTGCCATCCCGAGGCCCTGGTGGCCGCCGGCCTGGCCGCGATGCCCGGCTGGCAGGCCGTGGGCGCCGAGGGCCGCACCGGCCTCTGCCTGGAAATGCTGGCACGGCTGAACCGCCAGAGCTTTGAGCTGGGCCACGCCGTGATGCAGACCACCGGCCAGGGCTGGATGATGGCCTTCCAAGCCGGCGCACCCCATGCCCAGGACCGGGGCCTGGAGGCCGTGGCCTACGCCTGGCGCGAACAAAGCTTCGTGCCCGCCGAGGCCACCTGGGAAAAGCCCCAGGGCAAGAACCCGCCGCTGCGCATGAAAAAGCATTTTGAGGTGGTGGGCCGGGGCGTAGGCCTGGTGATCGGCTGCGGCACCTTCCCGACCTGGAACACCTACCCGGGCCTGTTCGCCGCGCTCGCCACGGGCAATGCGGTCATCGTCAAGCCCCACAGCAACGCCATCCTGCCCGCCGCCATCACCGTGCGCACCCTCCGCGCCGTGCTGGCGGAGAACGGCATCGACCCCAACCTGGTCACGCTCTGCGTCACCGACGAGCACCGCACCACCCAGGCCCTGGCCACCCATCCGGACGTCAAGTCGGTGGACTTCACCGGCGGCAACGCCTTTGGCCAATGGCTGATCACCCACTGCCAGCAAGCCCAGGTCTATGCCGAGCTGGCGGGGGTGAACCACCTCCTGATCGACTCGACCGACGCCTACCAGGCCATGCTGGGCAACCTGGCGTTCACCCTGTCGCTGTATTCGGGCCAGATGTGCACCACCACCCAGGCCATCCTGGTGCCTGCCGGCGGCATCGACACCGACGAGGGCCACAAAAGCTACGACGCGGTCTGCGAGGATCTGGGCCAGGCCATCGCCCGCTTCCTGTCCAAGACCGAGGTGGCCTGCGCGGTGCTGGGCGCCATCCAGTCCGATGCCACCGTCGACCGCATCGCGCATGCCCACAGCGGGCAGCTGGGCCGCGTGGTACTAGCCTCGCAGCGCCTGGAGCACCCCGACTTCCCCGCCGCCCGGGTGCACACGCCCGTGCTGCTGGCCTGCGATGCGGCCGACGAAGCCGCGTACATGGAAGAACGCTTCGGCCCGATCAGCCTGGTCGTGAAGGTGGCGGACACCGCCGCCGGCATCGCCTTGTCCGAACGCATCGTCCGCCAGCACGGCGCCTTGACGGCGGGGGTGTACTCCACCCGCGCGGAAGTGATCGAGGCCATGACCCAGGCCACCTGGCGCGGCAAGGTGGCGCTGTCCATCAACCTCACCAGCGGCGTGTTCGTCAACCAGTCCAGTGCCTTCTCCGACTACCACGGCACCGGGGGCAACCCGGCGGCCAACGCCGCCTACGCGGACTCGGCCTTCGTCGCCAACCGCTTCCGCGTCGTGCAGCGCCGCTACCACGTGTAAGGAGTCCGGCATGGCCTACCAGCACCTGCGGTTCGAGGTGAGCGACCGCGGCATCGCCCGCATCACGCTGAACCGCCCGGACAAGATGAACAGCTTCCACGCCGCGATGCACGCCGAGCTGCGCGATGCGCTCGACGCCCTCCAGGCCGACCCGGCGGTGCGCGTGCTGGTGCTGACCGGCGCCGGCCGCGGCTTTTGCGCCGGCCAGGACCTGGCGGATGAGGAAGTCCGTTTCGTTCCCGGCGAAACGCCCCCAGACCTGGGCGAGGTGGTGGAGCGCCACTACAAGCCCCTGGTGCTGCGCCTGGCGAACCTGCGCGTGCCGACGATCGCCGCCGTCAACGGCATCGCGGCGGGCGCTGGCGCCAGCCTGGCCCTGGCCTGCGACATGGTGCTGGCGGCAGAATCGGCCGCCTTCCTGCTGCCCTTCGCCAAGATCGGGCTGATCCCCGACACCGCCTGCTCCTGGCTGGTGCCGCAGCGCCTGGGCCAGGCCCGCGCGCTGGGCCTGGCCATGACCGGCCAGAAGCTGCCAGCCACCCAGGCCGCGCAGTGGGGCCTGATCTGGGACGTGGTGGCCGACGAAGCCTTTGCAGGCGCGGTCGATGCGCTCGCCCAGCAACTGGCCCAGATGCCCACCCGCGCCCTGGTGCGCACTCGCCAGGCCATGCAGCAGGGCCGCACCCACACCCTGGAACAACAGCTCACGCTCGAAGGCAGCTACATGCGCGAGCTGGGCCGCAGCAGCGACTACGTGGAAGGCGTGGCCGCCTTCCTGGAAAAACGCGCACCGCGCTTCACCGGAGCCTGAGCATGGACCTGGACACCCCCACCCTGCCCCCCCAAGCCCTGGCCGAGGCCGCCAGCCAGGCCATGTGGTCGCGCGACCATGCCGCTCACGCCCTGGGCATGCAGCGCATCGCCGTCGCCCCCGGCCAGGCCACGCTGCGCATGCCCGTGCGCGGCGACATGGTCAATGGCCATGGCATTTGCCACGGCGGCCTGATCTTCACGCTGGCCGACACCGCCTTTGCCTACGCCTGCAACAGCCACAACCAGAACAGCGTGGCCTCGGCCTGCCACATCGATTTCCTGGCCCCGGCGCGCGAGGGCGAGGTGCTCGAGGCCACCGCGACCGAACGGGCCCTGGCCGGCCGTAGCGGGGTCTATGACGTGGCCGTGGGGGTAGTGGGCGGAGCCACCGTGGCGCTGTTCCGCGGCAAGAGCCACCGCATCCCGGGCGAAGTCACCGCCAGCGTCCCGCCAGCGCCGTAAACCCCGGCCGCATTCCCCCCAGATCCAGGAGACCACCATGCCCCTCACGCCCACCGACCCCGGCAGGCTGGAGCCCATCGAGACCGCCAGCCGCGATGAAATCGCCGCCTTGCAGCTGCAGCGCCTGCAATGGTCGCTGCGCCACACCTACGAGCACGTGGCGCCGTACCGCGCCAAATGCCAGGCCCAGGGGGTGCATCCGGACGACCTGCGCCAGCTGGGCGACCTGGCGCGCTTCCCATTCATGACCAAGCTGGACCTGCGCGACCACTACCCCTTCGGCCTGCTGGCCGTACCGCGCGAGCAGGTGGTGCGCCTGCACGCCTCCAGCGGCACCACGGGCAAATCCATCGTGGTGGGCTACACCCGGCGCGACATCGACACCTGGGCCGACCTGATGGCCCGCAGCCTGCGCGCCGCCGGCGTGCGCCCGGGCCAGATGGTGCACAACGCCTATGGCTACGGCATGTTCACCGGCGGCCTGGGGGCCCATTACGGCATCGAGCGCCTGGGCTGCACCGTGGTGCCGATGTCGGGCGGGCAGACCGAAAAGCAGGTGCAGCAGATCCTGGACTTCCGCCCCGAGGCGATCATGGTCACGCCGTCCTACTCGCTGGTGATTGCCGAGGAGTTCGAGCGCCTGGGCGTGACCCCGCAGGACATCTCGCTCAAGGTCGGCATCTTCGGCGCCGAACCCTGGGGCGAGGGCATGCGCGCCGAGATCGAGCGCAAGCTGGGCCTGGATGCGATCGACATCTACGGCCTGACCGAGGTCATGGGGCCGGGCGTGGCCTGCGAGTGCCTTGAAAGCAAGGACGGCCCCGTCATCTGGGAAGACCATTTCTATCCCGAGATCATCGACCCCGACACCGGCGAGGTGCTGCCCGACGGCGCACAGGGCGAGCTGGTCTTCACCTCGCTGAGCAAGGAAGCCTTCCCGGTGATCCGCTACCGCACGCGCGACCTCACGCGGCTGCTGCCGCCCACATCCCGGGCCTTCCGCCGCATCGGCAAGATCACCGGCCGCTCCGACGACATGCTGATCGTGCGCGGCGTGAACCTGTTCCCCACCCAGGTGGAGGAGCAGATCCTGCGCGACCCCCGTCTGTCGGGCAATTACCAGATCCACCTCACGCGCGACGGGCACCTGGACAACGTGGAAATCCGCTGCGAGCTGCAGCCCAGCGTCAGCGGCCAGCTCGGCGACAGCGAGGTGCAGCAACTGGCGCGGGAACTGCAGCACCACATCAAGACGATCGTGGGCATTTCTACCCAGGTCACGGTCCTACCCGCCAACGCCATCCCCCGCACCCTGACCGGCAAGGCCCGCCGGGTCTTCGACGAACGCCCCAAAGCACGCTGAGCCCCCACCCACCCAAGGAGAACGCCATGAACTTCCGACTGACACACCTCGCCGCCGGCGCCGCGCTGGCCCTGGGCACCCTGGCCGCGCAGGCCAACGAACCGATCCGCATCGGGGCCGTGCTGTCGGCCACCGGGCCTGCGGCCTTCCTGGGAGACCCGGAACTTAAGACCCTGCAGATGTACGTGGAAGAGCTCAACACCAAAGGCGGCGTGCTCGGCCGCAAGCTGGAGCTGGTGCACTACGACGATGGCAGCGATGCCAACAAAGCCAATGGCTTCACCAAGCGCCTGCTGGACAACGACAAGGTGGACGTGGTGATCGGCGGCACGACCACCGGCGCCACCATGTCCATGGTGCCCCTGATGACCAAGGCCGAGGTGCCATTCATTTCGCTGGCCGGCGCGGTGGTGGTGATCGAGCCCGTGAAGAAATGGGTGTTCAAGACCCCA
>JAQUDN010000145.1 GCA_028685665.1 Burkholderiaceae bacterium
TGCACCACTGCCCCGGGCACCGCAATCTTGCGCACCGCCAACAGATCGCCCAGCGAGAAATGCAGCCCCACCCCGAACATCAGCAGCATCACGCCAATTTCGGCCAGCTGGCTGGCCATGGCGGCATCGGCCACAAAACCGGGGGTATACGGGCCAATCACCACACCCGCCAACAGGTAGCCCACCAGCGCCGGCAGCCGCACACGCGTGGCCAGAAAACCCAACACCAGCGCCAGGCCCAGCGCGGCAGCAATGGTGTTGATGAGGTTCAGGCTGTGCGGCATGGTCCATGCGGCCAGAGTGGCCAAAGGTGGGGGAGAAGAGTTGTTATAACTGCAATCACGACTCAGCGGCAAAATGCCACCCAACCACCAGAACCAAGCCGTGCGGCGGGTATGATTCGCACCCTTGGAGTCAATCTGACTCACTGCACGTCAGGCGCTGCCCCAGGCGCCCAGCAAATCCATCTGCCCGTAGCTCAACTGGATAGAGCAATAGCCTTCTAAGCTATAGGTCGGGGGTTCGAGTCCCTCCGGGCAGGCCACTCCCTGAGTGATTGAATTTGGCATAAAAAACCCAGCAGACTTCTTGAAGTGTGCTGGGTTTTTTTATGAGTCCATCAATGTGACTCGTCTGCGGAAAGTAGCTGCAGCACTGGCTTCCCCAGTTTCCTTCGACAGGCGACCGATTGGACTGAAGCGGGCTTCCGTCCAATCGGATCTCAGTGCAGTCGCCGTACTTCCGGGGTAAGAGGTGCTATTTACAAGAAATTGGCGGCTACCAAGTTATCCACATCGTTCGCTCCGCCCAGCGACGTTGTTCCAACCAAGGTGACCTTCGTTTGGTTCACCGCATCGGTGCCGTCATACTCGACATAGAAAATGTAAACGGTGGGGCCATTGGGAAGGGTGCCTGTGTTGGCGGGGGTGGCATCTACGCTCGCCAGCATCACATAGCGCTCGCCCGCTTCCGTAGCGGTAAATACGCCGGTAGTGGCGCCAAACTGACTATCAACAAAGGATGCACTGATCACCGAGACACCATCCGTAGTATCTGTCGGAAGTGCTTTAAGCGTAACAATAGTCCCGTTTGTCAAGTTGGTTTGTTGTGCATCGGTAATCAAGGTGTTGACGGTATTGTTCAGCGTAGAGCCCGTCACATTGCCGAGCAGGCCAGTAACTTGTCCCGAAAGTTGATTCAACAATCCAGCCCTGCTCAAATAAGCATCCATATCATCGTTGGGTGCCGTATCCACATCTGTGAGTGTCGTGGTCAACGATCCCAGCAGGTTTCCGAGGATGCCACCGCCACCGCCGGTGACCGTCAGCGCAGGTGCATCCGCCTTGATCGTGGTGCCGCCCAGGAAGTTGCGGAAATCCAATTTATCCCCTGCAGCCCCTGCCACAAAGTCAACAATGGTGTCTACGCCATTGTTGACGGCTGTTCCAGCGAAGACAAAGGTATCAGAGCCTGCATCACCTTGTAGAACATCATTGCCACCGCCGCCAACGAGTGTGTCGTCTCCAGCGCCGCCCAGCAGTACATCCGCGAAGTTGGAGCCTGTCACGCTGTCGTTGCCACCACCTGCCGTCACTGCCGTCTGGGCATCGGTCACTGTGGTGATTCCTGCCAGGGAGATGGTGTCTGCTCCATCTGTTCCCGTGATCAGGAGTGCCTCGGTTTGCCCGCCATTGGTGCCCTTCACGGTGGTGATGGAATTGTCCAGGAGTTCGGATGCCGACAAAACCAATCCGGCACCTTCAGCGAGGCTGATGGTTTCGAAGCCGCTGACCACAGCTCCTGCTGCAAGGGTCATGGTGTCCAGGACAAGCAAGGTGTCTGTACCGTTGCCGCCCACAAGGGTCTCATTGCCGCTATCGTTGGCATTGCTGATCGTGATGGTGTCATCGCCATCGCCGCCATCGACACTGTCGATACCTGCACCGCCAACCAAGGAGTCGTTTCCAAGGCCGCCGAGCAGGATGTCGTCGCCCGCGCCGCCTGCCAAGGTGTCATTGCCCGACTCTCCCGCCAGAACATCTGAAAAACCCGAGCCTGTCACGCTGTCATCGCCATCCCCGGCAGTCACGGCCAGTTGTGCGTCGGTCAGTGTCGTGATGCCTGCCAGTGAAATGTTGTCTGCAGCGGTCGTGCCTGTAAACACCACCGCCTCAACCACGCCACCATTCGTGCCCCGCACCGTGGTGATCGTATTGGTTTGCAGTGCCGAGGCGGGAAGAACCAAGCCGGCGCCTTCAGCCAGGCTAATGATTTCGAAGCCGCTGATGACGGCTCCTGCTGGAAGGGTGGTGGTATCCAGAACACGCAGGGTGTCGGTGCCGTTGCCGCCGATCAGGGTTTCGTTGCCGCTATCGTTGGCTGAACTGATGATGATGGTGTCGTCACCGTCGCCGCCATCCACGCTGTCGACGCCTGCGCCGCCCGTCAATGTGTCATTGCCAGCACCCCCCACCAGGGTGTCGTTGCCATCCCCGCCCACGAGACTGTCATCTCCAGCGCCGCCTGTGAGTACATCGTTGCCCGAGCCGCCATCAAGGGTGTCATTGCCTGCGCCACCGTCGATCGTATCGTCACCGCCGTCACCACTCAGGTTGTCGTTGCCGTCTCCGCCCGACAGGCTGTCGTTGCCTGGACCGCCGCTCAACGTGTCTGCGCCAGGGGTGCCTGTGAGGGTGTCGTTGCCGGGTGTGCCGTTGTTGCCTTCAGGGACATCCGTGACGTTGATGGTGATGGCCTGTTCGTCAAACTTGCCTGTGCTGTCCGTCACTTTGACGGTCACAGCATAGGCAGGCGAGCGCGGGCTCTCAAAATTGGGGGAAACCTTGAAGCTCAGTGCGCCGTTGGTGCTGTTGATGTCGAATAGGTTGGCGTCGGTACCACCCGAAATGGTGTATGCCAGTGTGTCGCCGATATTGATGTCGGTGGCCGTGACTGTGGTCACGGCGGCGGTTCCATTTTCTGCATAAGAGATGGTGGCTGTGTCGCCGCCACCATTGCTTGTAATGACTGGGGCAGTCGCCGCAATCATCAGAATCGGGTCGCCGGGATTGGCAATATTGGTTTTGATGAAGTCGACAACGGCTTCGGGCGTTGTATTGGCTGTCGCAGTCTTGAGGAAGGTACGTGCTTTTTCTGCGTCTACATCGCCTGCATAGGTGGCTTCGAAAGGTGCCGTTCCGAAGCCATTGGCAATCCCCGAAACAGAGGGTGAATTGCCGTCCACAATCCCTGTGAAAATATTCGCAGCAGAAACCTTACCATTGATGAGTGTCAGGTCAGAGTTTTGTGCACCTTGCAGGACTGCCAAGGCAATCGAGCCTGCCGTAAACTGCTTTGCCTTGAATCCATCCACATAAAAATTCAAGCCTGCAGAATCTGCATCGCGTCCGAAAAGACCGACATAAATCTTATTGACAACCAAGGCAATATTGTTGTCATTGATGAGGCTGTAAAGATTTTGTCCTGCGGGGCTTCCGGGGAAATAAAGCTGTGCTGCTTCAGGTGAATTGGCAAAAGCATTGATCACCTGGTCCAGGTTCCCTGCCTTCAGTTCCAGGTCGGTGGCCCAGTACAACTGGCCTGCTGAATCTGCAGGTCGTTGATAAAAGGCAACATAAATCTTTTGAACGATATCCAAGCGATCAGAAACGGCCATGATGATCTCCAGTATTTAAAATCTGAGGGTTAATTTAATAAAATTTAATGCTAGCGCTGGCAGTAAATTTCCACAACTCCAGAAAGATTACATTTTTTCTGGGTGTGTGGTGGAAAGTTGAAAAGCCAACCCAGGCGCGATGGCTTGAGTTGGCTTAATCAATATTCAGAAATACAGAATCTATTTTCTATATCAGATCAGGCAAAATTGGCAGCGATCAAGTTATCTACATCATTGCCTGCGCCCACATCCATGGTGCCGACCAAGGTCACTTTGGCTTGGTTGACTGCATCGTTTGCATCATG
The DNA here is from genome assembly GCA_028685665.1 of Burkholderiaceae bacterium. Taxonomy (GTDB): domain Bacteria; phylum Pseudomonadota; class Gammaproteobacteria; order Burkholderiales; family Burkholderiaceae_C; genus JAQUDN01. The sequence continues at coordinate 3,982 of JAQUDN010000145.1, forward strand.
CTCTACATAGAAAATGTAGGTCAATGGATTGGCGGGAAGTGCGCCGGTATTTGTCGGGTCGGCGTCCACACTGGCCAAGATGACAAACTTTTCGCCAGTTTCTGGTGCGGTGAACACACCTGTGGATCCACCAAATTGGCTGTCGATAAACGAAACCGTGACAACGCCATTGGTGGCCTCTGTTGGCAAAACCTTCAGGGTCGCGATAGTGGCATTGGCCAGATTCGATTTGGCTACGTCACTGGCCAAGCTGTTGACGGTAGAGTTCAGCGTCGCTCCAGTCACATTGCCCAAGATGGGTGTCAACTGTGTGGTCAATTGCTCTACGGTTCCACCTTGGCTCAAATAGGCATCCATGTCGTCGTTCGGGGCGGTATCGTTGTCGGTCAGCGTTGTGGTTGCGCCACCGAGCAAATCGCCCAAAATGCCACCACCGCCAGCCGCGACACCCAGCAGAGGCGCATCTGCCTTGAGGGTTGTCGCGCCCAGGAAAGCCCGAAAATCAAGAACGTCGCCGCCAGAGCCTGCCGTGAAATTCTTGATCGTATCCACGCCATTGGCGAGGGCCGTGCTTTCAAAAACCACGGTATCTGTGCCGTTGCCTCCATCAATGGTGTCGTTACCACTGCCTCCGATGAGGGTGTCGTTGCCACTGCCGCCAATCAGGCTGTCGTCGCCCACGCCACCGCTCAGTGAATCATTGTCGGCACCCCCATCCAGTGTGTCGTTGCCTGCACCGCCGACAATGCTGTCATTACCATCGCCACCGATCAGGCTGTCGTTGCCTGCGCCGCCAATCAGTGCATCGCCGCCAGGGCCACCAATGAGTACCTTCTGCAGGATTCGATCCCCTGGATCCGCAATGTTGGAGACAATAAACTGCGTGGTCTGCTCCAGTGTCGTGGCTCCTGTGCTCGCCTTCAGGAATTCGCGTGCGGCTTGGGCGTCTGCATCGCCAGCATAGGTCGCGTTGAACGATGTGCTCCGTCCAAACAGGGGGTCTGCTGCGACGTGACCATCAACGACTTCCGAGAATGCCTGTGCGGTGGTGAGCTTGCCAGCAATCGTGGCGGCGTCATCGCCTTGCACACCATTGATAACGGCCAGTGCGATCGTGCCAGGAGTGAAGACGCCGTTGTTGAAGCCGTCTCTGTAAAAAGTCATGCCGCCGGAGTCTGCTTCCCGGTTCAACAGGCTCTTGTAGATTTCGTTGATGACTCCAGAAATCGTATCTTTGTTCACCAGATCATTCAGCGTCAGATTGGCTGCACTGCCCGGGAAGTAGCGCTGGGCTGCCTCCTTGGAGTTGGCGAAATCATTGATGATTTCTTGCAGGCTGCCACCGGTCGCATCCAGGCGGTCTGCCCAGTAAATCAGGCCTGCCGAGTCGGCGGGGCGATGATAGAACGCTACATAGCTTTTCTGCACGTCTGCGATACTTTTTGCGGTGGCCATTTCAAACTCCCTTGTCCGTTAAAGAAACCAATACTTGACTAAATTCTACACTTTGAGGGTCTTGGGGAGAGCTCTGGTGCTTACTTGTCGGTAAATTTCCACTCTGTACGGTATCTTGGCAGTGCAAGGCCTCGCTTGATGGTGTGAGATTTGGGGTGGCTGTGCCCGCAGCGATGGGCTCATGGGGGCAGAGTGCTTGGATGTGCCTTTGTGGGTCTGGGCTTTGTGTGCATCTTTGTCCATCCGCACCGTCTGTGCCTAAAGATGCGGGTGTGGCCATGTCCTTCCGCCCCGGCGGTCATGTTGTTCGCCCCCTGCATGGTTGAAAAATAATTTCTCCTATATGAACTTCATATAGGAAGGGGTTACACTCCCCGACCATATGAATTCCTTGTTGCGTATCCCCTTGAATGCTTCGCCGGAGCAGGTGCTTCGTTTGCGCAGCTTGCAATGCGGTTTTGCGCAGGTCTGCAATGCCCTGGCCCCACTCGTGCAGCAGACGCGTGTCTGGAATCGTGTGGCTTTGCACCACCTGGCCTACAGGGGCTTGCGCGAACAATTTCCTGGGATGGGCTCGCAGATGGTCTGCAATGCCATCTATTCGGTGTCGCGCACTTGTCGCTTGATATACCAGCACCCCCGTAGCCCCTTCAATGTGGCGCGCCTGGAGGGCAAGCCGCTGCCTCTGCTGCGCTTTGCCGATAGTTGCCCTGTGTACTTTGATCGGCACACCTTGAGCCTCAAGGACGGGCAGTTGTCAATGTTTACGCTGGATGGACGCATGCGTTTTCAGTTGGCACTGCGCCCCGAGGATGAAGCGATGTTCCATGCCCGCAAGTTGCGTGAGATTGTGCTCACCTGTCGTCCCGATGGGGTTTATGAGCTTTCTTTCTGGATGGCCGACCCCGACGAAAACGAGCAAACCCCTGTGGCTACAGCCTCCGCGGAAGCGGAGATTCCCGAATATGTGATGGTTGAAGAAGCAGTATGAATCCCAACAAACCCCCCTCTGAATTACGCGCGGCCTTGGCCGATCTACGTCCTTTCTTCGTACGGGCGGGCTGGTTCAGTTTGCTTTCGAGCCTTCTTGTTTTGGCGCCATCGGGCTACATGCTGGAGGTCTATGACCGGGTCGTCAATAGCCGCAATCACATGACCTTGGTCATGTTGACTGTGCTTATTCTGTGCGTCTATGTCGTGATGGAAATCCTGGAGTGGGCGCGCAGTGAGGTCATGCACGAGGCCGGGCTGGCGCTGGATGCCCGCATGTCGCACCGTATTTTTCATGCCATTTTCGAAGCCAATCTCAAGCGGATGCCTGGGGGGACGCAGCAGCCCTTGAATGATTTCAAGCTCGTCCGTGATTTCCTGTCCTCTCCTGCCTTGTTGGCCATGATGGAGGCGCCTGTCTCCATCGTTTTTCTGATTTTGCTTTTTCTGATCAGTCCCGTGCTGGGATGGTCTTCTGTGGCTTTTTCGGTCGTTTTGACCGTGGTGGGTTGGTTCAATGAGCGCAGTACCAAGCCGCCCTTGATGGCCGCCAACCGCAGTGCGATTGCTGCTCAGCAATATGCCGATGGCTCGCTGCGCAACGCCCAGGTGATCGAGTCGATGGGCATGTTGCGCCATATCCACCAGCGTTGGATGGAAAAGCAGCGCGAGTTTCTGAACCTGCAGGCCAAAGCTTCGGAAAGCGCGGGGGGGTACCAGGCGCTTTCGAAGTTTCTGCAGAACACCCTCAGTTCCTTGTTGCTCGGCCTGGGGTGCTGGTTGTTGCTCTACAACGCCTTGAATGGTGGGAGCGGCATGATGATCATTGCCTCGGTTTTGGGGGGGCGCGTGTTGGCCCCCCTGGTGCAGGTGGTTGCGCAATGGCAGACGGTGATCAATGTGCGGGATGCCTGGGCCCGTTTAGATCAACTGTTGGCGGTCGTGCCAGCGCGGCCCGAGAACATGCCTCTTCCCGCCCCGCGCGGTGTCTTGCAGGTGGAGCCTCTGGTCGCGGGAGCTCCTGGTACCCAGGCCAATATCCTGCGGGGGGTTGGCTTTGCGCTGGCACCCGGGGAAGTGCTCGCCGTGGTAGGGCCCTCTGCCTCTGGCAAGACCACCTTGGCCCGTCTGCTGACGGGTTTATGGCCCGCCATGGCCGGCAAGGTCCGGCTTGACGGAGCCGATGTGTTTGCCTGGAACAAATCCGAGCTCGGTCCTTACGTGGGCTACCTGCCTCAGGGGGTGGAATTGTTTGACGGGACCCTGGCCGAAAACATCGCCCGCTTTGGTGATGTTGACCAGGCCAAGGTCGAGGCTGCGGCGCGGGCGGTGGGTTTGCATGAATTCATTCTGGCTTTGCCCCAAGGCTATGACAGCCCCGTGGGCCGTGACGGTGCCATGCTTTCCGGAGGCCAGCGCCAGCGCGTGGGTCTGGCGCGTGCCTTGTACGGTGATCCTGTGTACGTGGTGTTGGATGAGCCCAATTCCAGCCTAGACGAGGAGGGGGATGCCGCTCTGGCCCGTGCCATCGTGGGGCTGAAGGCGCGTGGTACGACGTTTGTCGTGATGACCCACCGAACCAGCGTGCTGGCCGTGGCCGACAAGATGCTGGTGTTGCGCGATGGCCAGGCGCAGGCCTTCGGTCCCCGCGATGAAGTGCTGGCTGCGTTGCAAAAAGCGGCCCAACAAGCGCAGCAGCCTCAACCACAGCCTGCCGCGGGCGCTGTCAGCGTGGCGGCGGCCTGAGGCCTGTCAAAGAGAAATTCCATGAAAACCCCATCTTTTTTCAATCGCAGCGAACTGACGCAGGTGCTGTGGAGCTTTCGGCGTGAGTTCTTCATCGTCGGTATTTTCAGCATGGTGGCGAATGTCCTCATGCTCTCTCCGACGATCTACATGCTGCAGGTGTACGACCGTGTGATGGTCAGCCGCAGTGAGTTGACGCTCTTGGCGGTCTCCCTCATTACCTTGTTTCTGTTTGGTGTGATGGCATTTGCGGAGTGGATGCGCTCGCGTGTTCTGGTGCGTTCGGGTGTCCGGCTGGATGCGGCTTTAGGCACCCGTGTGTTCAATGCCAGTTTTGAGTCGTATCTGGGGCAGGCAAGCTCCGGGCCTGCGCGTGCATTCAATGATTTGATCCAGATACGCCCGTTCGTCACAGGCAACGGGATTTTTGCGTTCTTCGATGCCCCTTGGGCGCCGATTTACCTGGCGGTGCTCTTCTTCCTGCACCCGATGCTGGGTTGGTTAGCGGTTTTCTTTGCGCTGGTGCAAAT
>JAQUDN010000146.1 GCA_028685665.1 Burkholderiaceae bacterium
CAGCAGATGCTGCAGGCCGACACCAGCCTGAAGGTGGGACTCAAGGCCAAGCGCAAACGTGCAGGCTGGGACTTGGCTTATCTGGAGGGGGTTATGGGGCTGGCAATTTAGATGCGATTGCCCTGGGGGCGTGCGCCAGCAGCTCTTTATTCGATAGCAGTTTCGGCCGCAGGCCAATCGAGGGTGAGGGTGCAGCCCTCCCCCGGCACGGCCTGGGCCTGCACGTGGGCGCCGTGGCGCTGGGCGATGGCCTGCACCCGGGCCAGGCCCGCCCCCACGCCCTCGAATTCGCCCTCGCGGTGCAGGCGCTGGAACAGGCCAAACAGGCCCTGCGATTGGGCGGGGTTGAAGCCGACGCCGTTGTCCTGCACGCGCAGGGTGGTGCGGCCCTCGGCCAGGCGCGCACCGGTGACGCGGATCTGCGCGGGTTCGCGGCCCCGGGTGAACTTGAGCGCGTTGGCCAGCAGCTCGGTGAACAGCTGGCGCAGCAAGGCGGGGTCGGCCTGCACGCGGGGCAGATCGGGGGCCCACAGCCATTCCACCGCACGCGCCCCAGCGGCCGGGGCCAGGGTGCGGCGCACGTCTTCGAGCAGCCCCCCCAGGTCCACGGGCTGCGGGTGCAGCGGCGCGCGGGCGATCTGGGCCAGGGCCAGCAAGGCATCGAGCATGCCGCCCATGCGCCGGGCCGAGCGGTCCATGGTGCCCAGAAACGATTGCGCCTCTTGCAGGGCTTCGCCGGCCAGACCGGCTTCTTCGAGCAACTCACGCACCAGCGGGCCATACGAGGTGATGTGGCGCAGCGGCGCACGCAGGTCGTGCGAGACGGCGCGCAAGAACTCTTCGTGGGCCGCCGTCTGCGCGGCCGCTTGCTGGTCGCGCCGCCACAGTTCGGCGCGCAGGGCCTGGGCCGACAGGGCGAGGTAGGGGTCGTCGGCCTCGGGGGTCACAGGGGGCAAGCTCATGTCTGGGGCGGCTCAGGCCTTGGGCTGCTTGGCGGGACGCTGCCAGTGGGCAATGGTCAGTTGCTTGCCACGGGCCACGCCCAGGCTGCCAGGGGCCAGGTCTTTGGTGATGGTGGAGCCGCCGCCCACGGTGGCGCCGGCGCCCAGGGTGACGGGCGCCACCAGCACGCAGTTGCTGCCGACATGCACGTCGGCCTCGATCACGGTGCGGTGCTTGTTGGCGCCGTCGTAGTTGGCGGTGATGCTGCCGGCGCCGTAGTTCACGCGCTCGCCCACGGTGGCGTCGCCCAGGTACGCCAGGTGGTTGGCCTTGGCGCCGTCGGCCAGGGTGGAATTCTTGACCTCGACAAAGTTGCCGATGTGCACCGCGCGGCCCAGCTGGGCGCCGGGGCGCAGGCGGGCAAAGGGGCCGACCAGGGCGCCCTCGCCCACCGTGGCGCCGAGCTGTTCGCCATCGATGTGGGTGTAGGGGTGGATCACCGCGCCCGCCGCAATGCGCACATTGGCGATGCAGCAGTTGGCGCCCACCTGCACGCCATCGCCCAGCTCGACCTGGCCGGTGAAGACGCCGTTGATGTCGATCTCCACGTCCTGGCCGCACAGCAGGGCGGCGCGCTGGCCGCTGCGGGGGTCGTCGCGCAGGTCAAAGCGGGCCGGGTCGGCCAGGCGCACGCCCTGCTCCATCAGGGCCTCGGCCTGGCGGCGCTGGTGGGCGCGCTCCAGCTGGGCCAGTTGCAAGGGGCTGTTCACGCCCTCGACCTGCAGGGCCTCGGTGATGCGGTGCGCCCGCACGGGCACGCCGTCCTGCACGGCCATGGCCACGATGTCGGTCAGGTAGTACTCGCCCTGGGCGTTGTCGTTGCGCAGCGCGGCCAGCCAGGGGGCCAGGCGCGCGGCGGGCACGGCGAGGATGCCGCTGTAGACCTCGGGGATGGCGCGCTGGGCCTCGCTGGCGTCCTTGTGCTCGACGATGCCCTGGACCGCACCCGCCCCGTTGCGCAGGATGCGGCCGTAGCCCGTGGGGTCGGGCAGCACCACGGTGAGCAAGGCCAGCGCCCCGCCCGGCTCCGCTTCAGAGGCCGCGACCAGCGCGCGCAGGGTGTCGGCGCGGGTCAGGGGCACATCGCCCGAGAGCACCAGCACCGTGCCGTCGCCGGCCAGCGCCGGCACCGCCTGCTGCACGGCATGGCCGGTGCCCAGCTGGGGCTCCTGGCGGACGAACTTCAGGTCAAAAGCGTCTTCAGCGCCCGCCAGGCGGTCGACAGCTGCTTCGACTTCGATAGCACCGTGGCCTGTGATGACCACCGCGCGGCGGGCCTGCAAAGCACGGGCCTGGTCCAGCACATGCGCCAGCAGCGGGCGGCCCGCCAGGCGCTGCAGGACTTTGGGAATGCGGCTTTTCATGCGCGTGCCCTTGCCGGCCGCCATGATGAGGATGTCGAGTGGGATCATGGAATGGTTCTGGAGAGAGGAGGCCCTGGGCGGTGCTCCGCGCGGGCCATTGCGGGATTATCGGTTGCACCGCCGGCCGCCAGCCCCCCCCCATCAAACCGCCCCAGACGGCCAGCGCCGCAGCACCAGCGTCGCATTCACCCCGCCAAACCCAAAGCCGTTGACCATGGCGTGCGTGAGCGCCATGGGGCGTGGCGCCAGCGCCACCAGGTCCAGGCCCCGCGCCTGCTCGTCGGGCTCGTGCAGATTCAGCGTGCCGGGCACCACCTGGTCGCGCAGGGCCAACACCGTAAAGAGGGTGGCCACCGCGCCCGCCGCACCCAGCAGGTGGCCCGTGGCCGACTTGGTGGAGACGATGGCCGGCCCCGCCCCCACGCCGAACACGCGGCGGATGGCGGCAAGCTCGCCCCGGTCGCCCACCAGGGTGGAGGTTGCATGGGCATTGAGGTGCTGCACCTCGTTGGCCCGGAGCCCCGCCTGCGCCAGGGCCGCGGCCATGCTGCGCGCGGCGCCGTCGCCATCTTCCGGCCCGGAGGTGATGTGGTGCGCATCGGCCGAGGTGCCGTAGCCCACCAGTTCGGCCAGCGGCTGCGCGCCGCGTGCGAGCGCATGCTCCAGCGCCTCGATCACCAGCATGCCCGCCCCCTCGCCCATCACAAAGCCATCGCGCTGCGCATCGAACGGGCGCGAGGCCAGCGCAGGCGCATCGTTGAAACGGGTCGCCAAGGTCTTGGCCGCCGCAAAGGCGCCCAGGCTCACGCGGTCGATGGCGGCCTCTGTGCCGCCGCAAATGGCGATGTCGGCCTCGCCCGCGCGGATCAGCCGGGTCGCATCGCCCAGCGCCTGCACGCTAGCGGCGCAGGCCGTGACCGGCGCGCCCAGCGGCCCCTTGAGCCCGTAGCGGATGGACACCTGCCCCGCCGCCAGGTTGACCAGGAAGGACGGCACGGTGAACGGCGACAGGCGCTGCGGCCCGCGCGTCTCCGTGGTGCGCACCGCGTCGGCAATCGCGCCAAATCCGCCAATGCCCGAGGCGATGACCGTGGCCGTGCGCGCGAGCGCGGCCTGATCGCCACCGCCCCGCCCTGCAGCCGGCCAGCCCGCCTGGGCCAGCGCCTGGTCCGCAGCACCCAGCGCAAAGGGGATGAAGCGGTCCATCTTGCGCTGGTCCTTGGGCGAAACGATGGCGTCCACATCCCAGCCGCCTTCGGGGTCTTCGGACAGCGACAGCACCTGCCCAGCCACCTTGGCGGGCACGCCTTCGCTCATCGCCTCGGGCAAGAGGGTGATGCCCGAGCGCCCCGCCAGCAGGCGCTGCCAGGCCAGCTCGACCTTGCAGCCCAGGGGCGACACCAGGCCCATGCCGGTGATAACGACGCGGCGCATCAGCGGGCCGCTCCGGGCATGGTGGACGCCGGGGTGGCGCAGGAGAAAAGAGGGGTGGGCGTCATGGAATCACCTCGCTGGTTGCCGCCCGGCCCCCTGCGGCCCCGGGGCTGGCAGGGGCCAGCGGCAGCCCGGTGGCCTAGCACGCGGTCACACCGCCGCAGAGGAGTCGGGCGTTTATGATTGGGGTCGTCATCATAAGCACAAAATCGCATTTTGCGTACGACTGCAATCAATACAAGGCTTTGCCCATGAAGGTTTCCAAAGCACAGGCCGCCGAGAACCGCCAGGGCATCCTGGACGCCGCCGCACGGCTGTACCGCGAGCGCGGTCTCACCGGGGTGGGGGTGGCCGACATCACGCGCGAGGCGGGGCTCACCCATGGCGGGCTGTACCGGCATTTCGAGTCCAAGGATGCGCTGGTGCGCGAAGCCTGCGCCCGCGCGTTCGACTGGTCCATCGCCCCGCTGGACGGCAACACGCCCAACGCCAGCGTGGCCGAGCGCATCCAGAGCTACCTCTCACGCCAGCACCGCGACGCCCCCGGCAACGGCTGCCTTGTCGCCGCCCTCGCGGTGGACGCCGCGCGCGCGGGCGGCGCGTTGTCGCAGGTGTTTGCCGAGGGCATCGAGCGCAATATCCAGCGCTTTGCGCAGTTGCTGGCCGACCACCCACCCACACCGTCCCCCCCCGCAGCGCGCGCATCCAGCCCCCCGGCCGCCACCGCGGACACCACAGACGCGGCCGCCACAGCCGCCGCACACCGCGCACGCGCCATGGAAGTCCTGGCCACCCTGGTCGGCGGTCTGGTGCTGGCACGCGCCACGGCAGCGGCGCAGCCTGGGTTGTCAGAGGAAATTCTGGCCACCTTGCAAGGTCAGCTGATCCGCCTGCTGGACACGCCGCCGGCCTCCTAAGCGGCCCAAGATCCGTCCCCCTTGCTGGCTTGCGGGCCCCGTGAGCGCCCATGGCCCCAGCGGCATCAGCCCAGAGAAGCTCGAACGCATCCGCCCCTTGCTGGAGAGTGCCCGCAAAACCACTCGCCCACGCACCGCTGAGCGGTACGACATGTTTTGCGCGGTGCTTTACCTGCGGCGCCCCCCGCCGATGTGGCGCAGTGGGCCCTGATCGTTCTGCGCCTGGCTGCCGGTGCAGGCCGAGGCCACCCACCAGGCGATTGGCGATGTGCCCGACCCGGACTTGAACGACCACCTGGACGGATCATGAAAAAAGCGCGGGCCCTCCTGCAGACCCAGCGCTTTTATTTTTATAGCTACCAGCGCTTTATTGACAAGCGCTTGAGGCCATTTTGGCCTTGCAATCAGCCCAGGGTCACCCGCGCAAACTTGCGCTTGCCGACCTGCACCACGTAGGTGCCGGCGCCCAGCTTCAGGCCCTTGTCGCTGACCACGGCCGAGTCCACGCGCACGCCGCCGCCGTCGATCAGGCGGTTGGCTTCGCTGCCCGAAGGGGCCAGGTTGGCCTGCTTTAGCAGGGCCCCGATGCCCAGGGGGGCGCCGTCGGCCAGCGCCAGGTTCAGCTCCGGAATCTCGTCCGGCACGCCGCCCTTGCTGCGGTTGATGAAGTCCTGCTCGGCCGCATCGGCCGCCGCAGCGCTGTGAAAGCGCGCGGTGATCTCCTTGGCCAGCAGCACCTTGGCGTCCTTGGGATTGCGCCCGCCCTCGACCTCGGCCTTGAGCGCCGCGATCTCGGCCAGGGACTTGAAGGAGAGCAGCGTGAACCAGCGCCACATCAGCACGTCCGAAATGCTCAGCACCTTGGCAAACATGGTGTTGGCGTCTTCGCTGATGCCGATGTAGTTGTTCTTGGACTTGGACATCTTCTCGATGCCGTCCAGGCCTTCCAGCAGCGGCATGGTCAGGATGCACTGGGGCTCCTGGCCGTATTCCTGCTGCAGGTGGCGGCCCATGAGCAGGTTGAATTTCTGGTCGGTTCCGCCCAGCTCCAGGTCGCTCTTGAGGGCCACCGAGTCATAGCCCTGCATCAGCGGGTAGAGGAACTCGTGCACCGCGATGGGGTTGCCGGCCTTGAAACGGTCGTGGAAATCGTTGCGCTCCATCATGCGGGCCACGGTGTAGCGGGAGGCCAGCTGGATCATGCCGGTGGCGCCCAGGGGCTCGCACCACTCACTGTTGTAACGAATTTCGGTGCGCGCCGGGTCCAGCACCAGGCTGGCCTGTTTGTAATAAGTCTCGGCGTTGACCTTGATCTGCTCGGGCGTCAGCGGTGGGCGGGTGTTGTTGCGGCCGGAGGGGTCGCCGATCAGGCTGGTGAAGTCGCCAATCAGGAAGATCACCTGGTGGCCCAGGTCCTGCAGCTGGCGCATCTTGTTGAGCACCACGGTATGGCCGATGTGGATGTCGGGCGCGGTCGGGTCCAGGCCCAGCTTGATGCGCAGCGGCTGGCCGGTGGCCTCGGAGCGGGTGAGTTTTCGGACCCATTCGTCTTGCGGCAGCAGTTCGTCCACGCCGCGCAGGGACACTTCCAGGGCCCGGCGAACGCTGTCCGACGGCGGGCTATTTGTAACAACAGATTGATTCATAAGGGTTTTTTGGGATGTCTGGGCCACATGCGCCGCTATACTCCAGCCCACATTGCAGAGGCGGATTCTAGTGGGACCGCCGTTTCTCCCGGAGGCCCCGCCCCGGAGGCCTGCAGCCTGACAGCCATGTGTATCTTGCACCGCCCCGTCTGCCCGCAGGGGAACCGCACCGGATGCGCATTCACACCGGGAACCGAAATTGATCAACGGCTTGACCACCGCCAGCAAGGCTTTGCTGGAACAGCTCTCACGCGGACTTCAACAACACCCCCGTCGTATCACCGCCGCCCTGGCGGCTTTGCTGCTGACCGGCGGCGGCGGCGCCTTTGCCGTGGCCTCGCTGGCCCCGGACGCAGCCGACCTGCCGGTGCGCCTGATCGAGCAGAACGTCGAATCCCTGGCCAGCCAGGCCACGCTGGCCGAACTGACCGATTGGCCGGTGTTTTCGCTGTTCCGCTCTGACCAGCTGCGCAGCACGGACACCGCAGAATCGCTGCTGCGCCGCATGGGCGTGGCCGACCCCGAAGCCGCCGCCTTCTTGCGCCGCGACCCGCAGGTGCAGCAAAACCTGATGGGCCGCACAGGCCGCACGGTGTCCATCGAAACCACCGACAACCACCGCCTGGTGCGCCTGACGGCCCGCTGGGTGCCGGACGACAGCGGCCAGTTCAAGCGCCTGGTGATCGAAAAGTCGGGCAAGGAATTCAGCACCCGCGTGGAAACCGCCCCCATGAAAGTCGCCACCCGGCTGGCCGGCGGCGTGATCCAGAGCTCGCTGTTTGCCGCCACCGACAGCGCCAACATCCCCGACGCGGTCGCGGTGCAGATGGCCGAGCTGTTCTCGGGCGACGTCGACTTCCGCCGCTCCCTGCGCAAGGGCGACCGCTTCTCGGTGGTCTATGAAACCCTCGAAGCCGATGGCGAACCGCTGCGCAGCGGCCGGGTGCTGAGCGCCGAATTCGTCAACGACGGCAAGGCCCACCAGGCCGTGTGGTTCCAGGAACCCGGACGCAACGGGGCCTACTTCTCGCTGGAAGGCCAGAGCCTGCGCCGCGCCTACCTGAGCTCGCCCCTGGAGTTCACCCGCGTGTCCAGTGGCTTTGGCAACCGCTTCCACCCCATCCACCAGCGCACCATGGCCCACCTGGGCACCGATTACGCGGCCCCGTCCGGCACGGCCGTGCGCACGATTGGCGATGGCACCGTGGAGTTTGCCGGCACCCAGAACGGCTATGGCAATGTGGTCTTCATCAAGCACCGCAACCAGTACGTCACTGTCTATGCCCACCTGAGCCGCATCGATGTGCGCAAGGGCCAATCGATCAGCCAAGGCCAGACCCTGGGCGCCGTGGGCGCCACCGGCTGGGCCACCGGACCGCACCTGCACTTCGAGCTGCGGGTGAACGGCCAGCACCAGGACCCCATGACCATCGCCAAGCAGAGCGAGGCCGCGGCCCCCGTGGCGGCCGCAGCGCGCCCTGCCTTCCAGCGCGTGGCCGCCAGCATGCGCCTGCAACTGGCCTCCAGCGCGCTGATCGAACAAGCCAGCGCGGAGTGATCCAGGCGCCGCTGGCGGGCTCCGCCGCAGCCCCCGCCCTGGCGGCCCCGGCCCCAGGCCCGTCGTCCGAGCTGTTCATCGGGCTGATGTCGGGCACCTCGCTCGACGGCATCGATGCCGTCCTGGCCGACTTTGCCGGCGGACCACTCCAGGTGCGCACGCACGCCTCGGCGCCGCTGGCACCGGCCTTGCGCGCCGAACTGCTGGCCCTGAACACCCCCGGCAGCGATGAACTGCACCGCGCCGCGCTGGCCGGCAATGCCCTGGCCGAGGCCTATGCGGCGCTCGTGCAGTCGCTGCTGGACCGCAGCGGGGTGCCACCCAGCGCCGTGCGCGCCATTGGGGCCCATGGCCAGACCGTGCGCCACCGCCCCCGCGAATTCGATGGCACGGGCTACACCCTGCAACTGAACAACCCCGCCCTGCTGGCCGAGCGCAGCGGCATTGCCGTGGTGGCCGATTTCCGCAGCCGCGACGTGGCCGCCGGAGGACAGGGAGCCCCCTTGGTGCCCGCCTTCCACCAAGGCGTGTTTGGCCGCGCCGGCGAGACGGTGTGGGTGGTCAACATCGGGGGCATCTCGAACCTGAGCGTGCTGGCCGCCGATGGCAGCGTGCGCGGCTTTGACTGCGGCCCGGGCAACGCCCTCATGGACCACTGGTGCCAGCAGCACACCGGCCAGCCCTTTGACGACGCCGGCGCCTGGGCGGCCCGCGGCCAGGTGCTGCCCGCGCTGCTGGAGGCGCTCTGGCAAGAGCCTTTCT